>NZ_JBFBGR010000007.1:0-295651 GCF_040684755.1 Streptomyces sp. NPDC089799
GTGCGGTGTAGTCCTAGACACCTCCACCACACCGGAGGTCTTCGTCATCATCAAGACCCAGCCCCGTTAACAACGCTCGTGGTCAATACACCTAGAGGCTGCGCAGCAGGACCGCGGGCTGTTCCACGCAGTCGGCGACGAAGCGCAGGAAGCCGCCCGCCGTACCGCCGTCGCAGACCCGGTGGTCGAAGGTGAACGAGAGCTGCACCACCTGGCGGACCGCCAGCTCGCCCTGGTGGACCCAGGGCTTGGGGACGATCCGGCCGACGCCCAGCATGGCCGCCTCGGGGTGGTTGATGATCGGCGTGGAGCCGTCGACGCCGAACACCCCGTAGTTGTTGAGGGTGAAGGTGCCGCCCGTGAGGTCCGACGGGGCGAGCTTGCCCGCCCGGGCCAGCTCCGTCAGCCGGGCGAACTCGGCCGACAGCTCCTCCGGGTTCATCGTGTGCGCGTCGCGGACCACCGGGACGACCAGCCCGCGCTCGGTCTGGGCGGCGAAGCCCAGGTGGACCGAGGGCAGCTGGACGATCTCGTTGGCCGCCAGGTCCACCGTCGAGTTGAGCTCGGGGTGGCGGGCGAGTGCCGCCGTGCAGATCCGGGCCAGCAGGGCGAGGACGGAGATCTTCGGGCCGCCGGCCGCGTTCATCGCGGCCCGCACCGCCATCAGCTCGGTGGCGTCCGCGTCCACCCAGCAGGTGGCCTCCGGGATCTCCCGCCGGCTGCGCGAGAGCTTCTCGGCGACGGCGCCCCGCAGCCCCTTGAGCGGGATCCGCTTCCCCTCCGCCGGCCGGGCCGCGGTGGCCGTGGCCGGGGCCGCGGGCAGGGCCACGGGCTCTCGGAGGGCGGCCTCGACGTCGGCCCGCAGGATCAGACCCTCGGGGCCGGACCCGTGCAGGGCGCGCAGATCGACCCCGTTGTCCCGGGCGAGCTTGCGCACCAGCGGGGAGATGACGGGGACCGGACCGGTGTGGACAGCCGTCCCGGCAGCGGGTGCCGCCGCGACGGCCGCGGGGGCCGGAGCGGGCACGGGGGCCGGCACCGGCGGCGCGGCCGGGGCCGCTGCCCGGCCGGCCGGGCCGGACCCGCCCGGCCCCCCGGCCGGGCGGACACGGCGGCGCCGGGCCGGACGCGAATGGTCCGTGCCGTAGCCGACGAGGACGTTGCCCGAGCCCGACGCGGCGGGATCGGCATCCGCCGCGGCAGTGGCCGCGCCCTCCCCGGCGGCCGGCGCCGCCGTGTCCGGGTCCAGGTCCTTGCAGTCGCCGACGCCCACCGCGACGGTGATCAGCGGAGCCCCCACCGGAAGTTCCGTGCCTTCCTCGCCGAAGCGGGCGGTGACCACTCCGCCGTACGGGCAGGGCACCTCCACCATGGCCTTGGCCGTCTCCACCTCGACCACGGGCTGGTCCACCGCCACCACGTCGCCCACGGCGACCAGCCAGCGGACGATCTCCGCCTCGGTGAGTCCCTCGCCGAGGTCGGGCAGCCTGAACTCCATCACCTTGGGCATCAGTTCTCCCATTGCAGCCGGGCCACGGTGTCCAGGATCCGGTCCACGCCGGGCAGGTGGTACTTCTCCAGCATCGGCGGCGGATAGGGGATGTCGAGTCCCGTCACCCGCAGCACCGGCGCCTCCAGGTGGTGGAAGCAGCGCTCCGTGATGCGGGCGGCGATCTCCGCGCCCGGTCCGCCGAAGCCGTTGGCCTCGTGGACCACCACCGCACGGCCCGTACGGCGTACCGACGCGACCACCGTCTCCTCGTCGAACGGGACCAGCGAGCGCAGGTCCACGACCTCCAGGTCCCAGCCCTCCTCGCGGGCTGCCTCGGCAGCCTCCAGGCAGACCGGGAGCGAGGGGCCGTACGTGACGAGCGTGGCGCCGGTGCCCGGGCGGCGGACCACGGCCTTCCCGATGCCGGGGACGGCCGCCGGGGCCTCCGGCGACCACTCCGCCTTCGACCAGTAGAGCCGCTTCGGCTCCAGGAAGACCACCGGGTCGTCCGAGGCGATCGAGGCCCGCAGCAGCCCGTACGCGTCCTCCACCGTGGCCGGGGTGACGACCGTCAGGCCGGGCGTGGCCACGTAGTACGCCTCGGAGGAGTCGCTGTGGTGCTCCACGCCGCCGATGCCGCCGCCGTAGGGCACCCGGATGGTGATCGGGAGGGGCATCGCTCCCCGGGTGCGGTTCCGCATCCGGGCGACGTGGGAGATCAGCTGCTCGAAGGCCGGGTAGGCGAACGCGTCGAACTGCATCTCCACGACCGGGCGCAGCCCGTACATGGCCATGCCCACCGCGGCGCCGAGGATGCCCGCCTCGGCCAGCGGGGTGTCCGTGCAGCGGTCCTCGCCGAACTCCTTGGCCAGCCCGTCCGTGATCCGGAAGACCCCGCCGAGCGTGCCGACGTCCTCGCCCATGACGTGGACCGTGGGGTCCTCCGCCATCGCGTCGCGCATGGCCCGGGTCAGGGCCTGCGCCATCGTGGCCGGCTTCGCAGCCAGTGCCGAAGCCGCCATTACTCGTTCTCCGCTTCCAGCTCGGCCCGCAGCATCGCCGCCTGCTCCCGCAGGCGGTCCGTCCGCTCGGCGTAGACGTGCTCGAAAAGATCCATCGGGTTCAGCACCGGGTCGGCGTTCATCCGCTCGCGCAGGGCCGCCGCCATGGTCTCCGCCGCTTCCCTGGCCACCCGAATGCCCTCCTCGTCGAGGATTCCGCGTGCGGTCAGCTCGCGTTCGAGGAGCTCCACCGGGTCGTGCGCCTTCCACGCCTCGACCTCGGCGTCCACCCGGTACCGGGTGGCGTCGTCGGCGTTGGTGTGGGCCTCGATCCGGTAGGTGATCGCCTCGATCATGGTCGGGCCGCCGCCGGAGCGGGCCCGGTCGACCGCCTCGGAGAGCACCTCGTGCATCGCCGCCACGTCGTTCCCGTCGACCAGGCGGCCCGGCATCCCGTACCCGACGGCCTTGTGGGCCAGGGTCGGGGCGGCGGTCTGCTTGGCCAGCGGCACGGAGATCGCGAAGCCGTTGTTCTGGACGAGGAAGACGACCGGCGCCTGCCAGACCGCGGCGAAGTTCATCGCCTCGTGGAAGTCGCCCTCACTGGTGCCGCCGTCGCCGATCATCGCCAGGGCCACCACGTCGTCGCCGCGCAGCCGCGCCGCGTGCGCCAGGCCCACCGCGTGCGGCAGCTGGGTGGCGAGCGGGGTGCTCAGCGGGGCTATCCGGTGCTCGTGCGGGTCGTAGCCGGTGTGCCAGTCGCCGCGCAGCAGGGTGAGCGCCTGGACCGGGTCCAGGCCCCGGGCCACCGCCGCGAGGGTGTCCCGGTAGCTGGGGAAGAGCCAGTCCTGCTCCTTGAGCACCACCGCGGCGGCGATCTCGCAGGCCTCCTGGCCGACGGTGGAGGGGTACACGGCGAGCCGGCCCTGCCGGGTCAGCGCGGTGGCCTGGGCGTTGTACCGCCGGCCCCGGACCAGCTCCGCGTAGTAGCGGCGCATCAGCTCGGGGTCGAGCTTCTCGGCCGCGGGGGTGCCCAGCACCCGGTACGGCTCGGGGTCCGGGAGCAGCGGAGCGGCGTCCGTGCGGGGCCGCCAGGCGGGCGGCGGAGTGGGCCGGTAGGACGACGACGCACCGGCACCGGGCAGCTCTTGGACCGTCATGGCGGCGTACACCTCCTCGTGGGAAGCGGGCTGGGGGCACCTCCCAGCCGTGGCTGGGGGAGGCGCGCTCCGGTGTGAGGCGCCTCACCTACCGATTGTTCGGTCGTCCGCACATTTTGGCTACAGGCGGCAGCAGGCTGTGGACAAACGGGCGCCGGGGCCCTGGTATGGATGCAGGACGTCCAGCAGAGGGAGGCAGCGGGCAATGCCGGATGAACAAATGGCCGGAGCGGGAACCGAGCAGGGCGCGGAGCAGCGCGCCGCAGCCGTCCCACCGGCCGCGCCGGGAGCACCCGCCGCGCCGGGAGCACCCGCCGGGCCGGGAGCACCGGTCTGGCCGGCCCCGCCGGGCACACCCGTCCCGCCGCGCCCCCTGGACCCGGTCGACCGCTCGATCCTCCGGTTGCTCCAGTCGGACGGCCGGGCCTCCATACGGTCGGTCGCCGAGCAGGTGCACGTCTCCCGGGCCAACGCCTACTCGCGGATCAACCGGCTGATCGACGACGGCGTCATCCGCGGGTTCACCGCCCGGGTCAACCACGAGCGGGCGGGCCAGGGCGCCTCCGCGTACATCACCCTGAAGATCGTCCAGAACTCCTGGCGCACGGTCCGGGAGAAGCTGCGGGAGCTGCCCGGCGCCGCGCACATCGCCCTGGTCAGCGGCGACTTCGACGTCCTGCTGCTGGTCCACACCCCGGACAACCGCACCCTGCGCGAGCTGGTCCTGACCCGGCTGCAGTCCATCCCGGAGGTGCTGTCCACCCGCACCCTGCTGGTGTTCGAGGAAACGGATCTGCTGGACCCCGGCCCGGGCACCGGCCCGGCCCTCTCCGAGGAGTGACCGGCTACCCTCCCCGAAGATCATCACACCATTGACTCCGGGAGAGATCCGCCATGCCCACGCTGACGGGCCGGTACGTCCGGCTGGAACCGCTCGGCCAGAGCCACCACGACGGAATGTGCGAGGCCATCCGGGACGGCGAGCTGTGGAAGCTGCCGGTCACCCTGGTCCCCCACCCGGACGACGTGCGCGGCTGGATCGACGACGCCGGGGCGGCGAAGACGGCCGGCACCGACCTCGCGTTCGCCACGGTGGACCTGGCCACCGGCCGGATCGCCGGCTCCACCCGCTTCCTGAAGATGGTCCCCGAGCACCGTCGGCTGGAGATCGGCTGGACCTTCATCGGCCGCTCCTGGCAGCGCACCGCCGTCAACACCGAGGCGAAGCTGCTGATGCTGACGTACGCCTTCGAGACCCTCGGCACGCAGCGCGTCGAGCTGCTGACGGACGTGCGCAACTCCGCCTCGCGGGCGGCGATAGCCCGGATCGGCGGCGTGCAGGAGGGCGTCCTGCGCCGGCACATGGTGATGCCGGACGGCTGGGTCCGCGATTCGGTCCTGTTCAGCCTCACGGACACCGACTGGCCGGCGGCGAAGGCCGCTCTGGCCGCCCGCCTGGACCGCTGAGGTACCGCGGCGGGACCCGGCCGGCGGACCGGGCCGGCGAGGCCGGACGGGGTCCGGCCCGGAGCCTCAGGCCGTGCTCCGGGCCGGGGTTCAGGGTGTGGTGCGCAGGCCGTCGAAGGCCATCCGGACCACCGTGTCGGCCAGCGCCGACGTCTCCGGGGCGGGCGTGCCGGGGTGCGGCCGGTACCACTCGACCAGCGAGTTCACCATGCCGAACAGCAGCCGGGTGGCCAGCCGCATGTCCACGTCAGGCCGCAGGTCGCCCTCGGCCGCCGCGGCCTTGAGCAGGTCGGCGACCCGGTGGTCGAACTCGCGGCGCCGTTCCAGCGCCCACCGCTCGGTGCGGGTGTTGCCGCGCACCCGCAGCAGCAGGGTGACGTAGGGGAGTTCCGCGACCAGCACCTCGACCGTGCGCCGGGTGACGTACTCGACCCGGTCGATGGCGCGGCCGCGGCCGGCACCGGGCTCCTCCAGGATGCCGAAGAGGCCGTCGAGGGCCCGGCTGACCGCCCGGCGCAGCAGTTCCTCCTTGCCCGCTACGTGGTGGTAGATCGAGGACTTGGAGATGCCCGCGGCCTTGGAGAGGTGCTCCATCGACGTGCCGTCGTAGCCGCGTTCGTTGAAGACCTCCACGGCGACCGACAGCAGCGTCTCAGGGGTGTAGGTGTCCCGGCGGGCGGTCGTCACTCGGCACCGCCTTCCGGACCGGCCTGGTAGCCGCTCCGGTAGAGGGCGAGCGAGGGCGCGTAGCGGCCGCCGGGGATCCGCTCGTCGAGGTGGTGCAGCAGGTCGTAGGCCCAGTCCCGGCCCAGCCGGTCGTGCCATTCGCCCGGTCCGAGCGGGTAGTTCACGCCGAGCCGCATCGCGGTGTCGATGTCCTCGGCGGTGGCCACGCCCCGGGCGACGGCGTCGGCGGTCAGGTCGATCAGCATCGCCACGGTCCGGGCGACGATCATGCCGGGGACGTCCCCGATGACGCTGACCTGCTTGCCCAGCCGCTGGAACAGGCCGATCGCCTCGGCCAGCGTCCGCTCGGAGGTGTCCTCGCAGGCGGAGAGCGCGATGCGGGTGGCACCCCGGTAGTCGAGCGCCAGGTCGAAGTAGACGACGTCGTCGAACTCGATCGCGGTCTTGCCGTCGGCGAGCACGAGCTGGCCCTCACCGGGCAGCTGGACGTACGGGCCCCCGGACGCCACCTCGGTGACCTCGATGCCCGCCTCGGCCATCAGCGCGGTCAGGGCGGCGGCCGGGCCGAGGTCGCCGACCACGGTCACGGCGGCCGGGGCCTCCTCCGGGCCGGCCGTGTGCGGGAGGGACGCCCCGGCCTCCGGGCCGTACGCGTACCAGCCCTGCCCCGACTTGCGGCCGAGCCGCCCGGACTGGACCAGCCGGCGCTGCGCCAGCGAGGGCAGGAACTTGGGGCTGCGGAAGAAGGACTCCCACACGGAGCGGGTGACCGCCTCGTTGACGTCCTGGCCGATCAGGTCGGTGAGCTCGAAGGGGCCCATCCGGAAGCCGCCGCTCTCGCGGAGCACGGCGTCGATGGTCGCCGGGTCGGCGCCGCGCTCCTCGTACACCGCGAGCGCCTCGGCGTAGAAGGGGCGGGCGATCCGGTTGACGATGAAGCCGGGGGTGTCGGCGCAGCGGACCGGGGACTTCCCCCAGGCGGACATCGTCGCGTACGCCCGCTCCGCCGCCGCGGGGTCGGTGGCGAAGCCGCTCACCACCTCGACCAGCGGCAGCAGCGGGGCCGGGTTGAAGAAGTGCAGGCCGACGAACCGTCCCGGGTGCTCCAGGGCGCCGGCGAGCTCGGTCACGGAGAGGGAGGAGGTGTTGGTCGCCAGCAGGGCGTCCGGGGCGACCACCTTTTCCAGTGCCGTGAAGAGATCGCGCTTGACGGCGGGGTCCTCGACGATCGCCTCGATCACCAGGGCCGCGTCGGCGAGCTCCGCGAGGGCGTGGGCGGCACCGATCCGCCCGGCCATGGCCTCGGCCTCGTCCCGGTCCAGCCGGCCCTTGGCGACCAGCCGCTCCACCCGCTCCAGCACGGCGTCCCGGCCGGCCCGGGCACGGGCCTGGTCCACGTCCTGGATCAGTACGCGGTGGCCTGCGGCGAGGGCGACCTGGGCGATGCCCTGGCCCATCGTTCCGGCGCCGACGACCGCCACGGTGCGGGAGCGCTCGATAGCTGTCATGTCCTGATCCTCCCGCACCGGGCTGTCCACAGGAACGCCCGGGCCCTCTTGTCCCGACCGATCGTTCGGTTACTCTAACTCCAGTCTGCTCCGCTACGCCCGGCTCAACGAGGAGTTGGTCTTGATGGCCGCCGCCGACCTGTCCGCCGCACTGCTCACCGAGAAGCACCGTCCGACCCTGGACGAGGCCCTGAAGGCCATCCGCAGCCGTGCCTACTGGTCCCCGCACCCCGAGCACCCCAAGGCGTACGGGGAGACCGCTCCCGCCGACGGCCTGGCCGCGTTCAAGGCCCTGCACGGCACCCGCCTCGACCTCGGCCAGCCCGGCACGGACGGGTGGACCGGCGGCGAGGTGTCCCCGTTCGGCCCCGAGCTGGGCGTCGAGTACCCGCACGCCGACCCTGACGTGCTGCTCCCCGCGATGAAGGCCGGCATGGCCGCCTGGCGCGACGCCGGACCGGAGGTCCGCGCGCTGGTCTGCATCGAGATCCTGGCCCGCATCTCCGCCCGGACGCACGAGTTCGCGCACGCGGTCATGCACACCAGCGGGCAGGCCTTCATGATGGCCTTCCAGGCGGGCGGCCCGCACGCGCAGGACCGCGGCCTGGAGGCCGTGGCGTACGCGTACGAGGAGCAGACCCGGGTGCCCGGCCGGGCCGACTGGTCCAAGCCGCAGGGCAAGAAGGACCCGCTGGAGCTGGGCAAGACCTTCACCGCCGTGCCGCGGGGCATCGCGCTGGTCATCGGCTGCAACACCTTCCCCACCTGGAACGGCTACCCGGGCCTGTTCGCCTCCCTGGCCACCGGGAACCCGGTCCTGGTCAAGCCGCACCCGCGGGCCGTGCTGCCGCTGGCGCTGACGGTGCAGGTGGCTCGCGAGGTGCTCACCGAGGCCGGCTTCGACCCGAACCTGGTGGCGCTGGCCACCGAGAACCCGGGCGAGGGCATCGCCAAGACGCTCGCCGTCCGGCCCGAGATCAAGCTGATCGACTACACCGGCTCCACCGCCTTCGGCGACTGGCTGGAGACCAACGCCCGGCAGGCGCAGGTCTACACGGAGAAGGCCGGGGTCAACACGGTGGTCGTGGACTCCACCGACGACTACAAGGGGATGCTGGGGAACCTCGCCTTCTCCCTCTCCCTCTACAGCGGCCAGATGTGCACCACCCCGCAGAACCTGCTGATCCCCCGGGACGGCATCGAGACCGACGCGGGCCACAAGTCGTACGACGAGGTGGTCGCCGACCTCGCCGCCGCGGTGGACGGCCTGCTGGGCGACGACGCCCGGGCCAACGCCCTGCTGGGCGCGCTGGTCAACCCGGACGTGAAGGCCCGCCTGGAGGCGGCGGCCGGCCTCGGCGAAGTCGCGCTGGCCTCGCGGGAGATCGCCAACCCGGAGTTCCCCGACGCCGTGGTCCGCACCCCGGTCATGGTCAAGCTGGACGCCGGCAAGCCCGACCCGGAAGCGGCGTACTTCTCCGAGTGCTTCGGTCCGGTCTCCTTCGCGGTGGCGGTGGACTCCACGGCCGACGCGCTGGACCTGCTCCGCCGTACGGTGCGCGACAAGGGCGCCATGACGGTCGGCGCCTACACGACCTCGGAGGACACCGAGCGGGCGGTCGAGGAAGTCTGCCTGGAGGAGTCGGCCCAGCTCTCGCTGAACCTGACCGGCGGGGTCTTCGTGAACCAGACCGCCGCGTTCTCCGACTTCCACGGCTCCGGCGGCAACCCGGCCGCCAACGCCGCCCTCTGCGACGGCGCCTTCGTCTCCAACCGCTTCCGCGTCATCCAGGTCCGCCGCCAGGCGTAACCCTTGCCGCGGGCCGCCGTCTGGGCAGGCGGCCGTGGCTGCCACCGCCGTGTGGGCAGGCGTGCCGCAGGGCGATGGGGGTCCCCCCTGCTCAAGCGCAGTCGAGAGCTTGGGGGTGGGGGTCCCCCCGGACGGAGTCTGGGGAAGGTGGGCACACGGCACCGCAGCACGCCTGCATCGCAGCTCCCTCAGCCCGGCTCCGCATCCGCTGCGGAGCCGGGCCCCGGGCACCCCGCCACGGCTCCGCACCCTTTCCGGAGCCGGGCCCCAGGGCAACCCGCCCTAGTCCTCGTCCGCCACCGGCCCACCCCAGTGGAACAGCGTCATCGCCACACTGGTCGCCAGGTTGTAGCTGGACACCTGCCTCCGCATCGGCAGCGAAACAAGACGATCCGCCCGCTCCCGCAGCTCCGCCGACAACCCCTGCCGCTCCGAGCCGAAGGCGAGCACCGCATCGTCCGGCAGAACGAGCGAGCGAATGTCCGCCCCCTCCGGATCCAGCGCGTACAGCGGCCCGGGCGGCAGGCCCTCCAACGTCACCCGCGCCACGGCAGTGGCGTAGTGCAGCCCCGCCCCCGCCCGCACCACGTTCGGGTGCCAGGGGTCGAGATCCCCCCGGGTGACCACGCCGGTCGCGCCGAAGCCCGCCGCGAGCCGCACCACCGCGCCGACGTTGCCGAGGTTGCGGGGGTTGTCCAGCAGCACCACCGGCGCGCTCCGCGGCATCCGATCCAGCGCCGCCCGCCCGGCCGCCGCATCGGGCCGGACCGCGAGCGCGGCCACCCGCGTCGGGTGCACCCGGGCCACCAGCCCGGCCAGCGGAGCCTGCCGGACGAGCGCGCGCACGGCGTCGGTCACGTCCGGGGCCAGCTCAGCGGCGAGCGCCAGCAGTGCGTCCGGGTCCTCCGCCACCACCATCCGCACCTCGGCACCGAACCGCAGGGCGTGCTTGAGGGCGTGGAACCCGTCCAGCAGGATCAGCCGGTCGTCCTCCGCCGCCTCCCGCCATGCCCGTCCGGTCTCCGCCGCCTGCCGCTCGTCGTTCATACCGAGGAGCCTACGGTTGCCCGGTCCCGCCCCGTCCCGCCGGTGCGCGCGGCGCCGGGCCCGGAGCGGGGCCACCGGCCGGATCCGCCTCGGCGTCCCGCGGCGGAGGCAGCGGAACGCCCCGCGCCCCGGGATCCCCGGGACTCCCGGGAAGCCGCGGGACGGGCAGGAGGCCCCGCACGGCGCCCCGCAGGACCGCGGCGCGGCCGCCCAGCCAGAGGAGCAGGACCGTGGGCAGGAACACCGCATCCGCCGCGATCATCGCCAGCGAGAACACCGGCAGACCCAGCAGCAGCGCGATGCCCAGGTGCTCCAGCATCATCACGGCCAGCAGCACGTTCTTGATCCGCCGGTTGGCCAGCGCGAACGGGAAGGCCACCTGCACCAGCACGGTGCCGTAGGTCAGCGCCATCACCAGCGTCCCGCTGCCCGCCACCAGCGACGACAGCCCCGGCCACGGGGTGAAGTAGTCCAGGCCCAGCGGGTAGTACAGCGCCGTCCCGTCCTGCCAGCGCGAACCCTGGATCTTGTACCAGCCGGCGGTCGCGTAGATCAGGCAGACCTCCACCATGATCACCAGCAGGGCCGCGTTGTGCACCAGGTTGGCGAGCACGTCCAGCAGCGCCCGCCCGGGGCCGCCCGGACCGCGCCGTTCCGCCAGCCACCACACGCCCTGGGCGATCCACAGCCAGCCGAAGACCGCCAGCCAGAACCAGTCGAGCCGGTCGGTCACCGTCGCGTGGCCCAGCACCAGCCCCAGCAGCCCCCACAGCAGCGGGCCGGCCGGCCCGCGCGCCGGGCCGGTGCGCGCCGTGCGGCGCGCGTCCAGCGACCAGACGCGGGCGCACCGCGTCAGCACCAGGTACATCGCCATCAGGTGGACGACGTTGTCGCCGCCGTCGCCCATGAACACGCTGCGGTTCTGCAGCGACAGCACCCCGGCCATGAACAGCACGGACGCCGCCCGGGTGTGCCACCCCAGCAGCATCAGCACCGACGAGAGCACCGCCACCGCGTAGACCGTCTCGAACCAGAGGACGGAGTCCGACCACAGCAGCACGGTGAAGGCGTGGTTGCCGGCGACCAGGCGCTCGGCGAGGTCGAACCCCCACGGACCGCCGGGTCCGTACAGCTCGCGCCGGTGCGGGAACTCCCGCACCAGGAAGACCAGCCAGGTCGCGGCGAAGCCGATCCGGACGGCGGCGCTCTGGTACGGGCCGAGCGGCCGCCCGGTCACCGAGGCCAGCGCCTCCCGGGCCCGCTCCCTCAGGCGGTCCACCACGGCAGCTCCCGGTAGTACGTCTCGGTGTCGGTCTTCTCCTCGCTCCACGCCGGCGGCGGCAGCGCGGTGGTGGCCGACCTCAGCTGGAACCGCAGCACGTGTCCGCCGGGGAACCGGGGTTCGACGCGGAGCAGGGCGATCCGCCGCAGGTACTCCTCGGAGAGCCGACCGCGTTCCCCCTGGGGGCGGTTCTCGTCGTCGTGCGAGCCGGTGAAGAAGTCCCAGGCCCGGCGCAGCTCGTTCTGCTGCACGTGGCTGGGGAAGGGGTTGCCGCGTATGGCCGCGCCGTCCTCGGCGGACAGGTCGCGCCAGCCGGTGGTGACGCGCTTGCCGTCGGCGGTGCGGACCTGGGCGCGGACCTGCACGGCGATGTTCTGCTGGAGCGGATTGGGAGCGAAGAGCTTCCAGTTCTGTTCGAACTCGGGGTAGATCCACGCGTCCACGGTCGCCTTGTGCCGCTGGCCCACCGTGTTGGGCGGGGCGACGTGCAGGAACACCAGGCTGAGGTGGAGGCAGGCGGCCACCGCGACGGCGCCGAGGGCGAGGGCGGCGGCGATCCGGTGCGGCAGGGGAAGCGCGGCGATGCCCCCGCCCGTGCTCTGGTCCGTGTCCATCCCACCCCCGTCCGGGCCGCCGCGGACCGCGCCGGTCGGCGGCTCCGGTCGTCCACAGGCATCCACAAGAGGTTGACACCCTACGGGCCCTCGTCTCACCATTGAAGCGAATGAACCGAACGATCGGTCGGTCGGGCGGAAACGGATCTGGACCAGACGCTGGCAGGGGGCCGGGATGGTGGCAGTGACCTCGGAGACGGGGCAGGACAAGGACCACGCGGACCCCACGGGCCTCGCGGGCCTCGTGGCGGCCTTCGACGCCGCAGTGGCGGCCGAGGAGCGCGTCGAGCCCCGGGACTGGATGCCCGAGGAGTACCGCGCCACGCTGGTCCGCCAGATGGCCCAGCACGCGCACTCCGAGATCATCGGCATGCAGCCCGAGGCCAACTGGATCACCCGGGCGCCCTCGCTGCGCCGCAAGGCGATCCTGATGGCGAAGGTGCAGGACGAGGCCGGACACGGGCTGTACCTGTACAGCGCCGCGGAGACCCTCGGCACCAGCCGCGACGAGCTGCTCGACAAGCTGCACGCGGGCCGCCAGAAGTACTCCTCGATCTTCAACTACCCGACGCTGACCTGGGCCGACGTCGGCGCCATCGGCTGGCTGGTCGACGGCGCGGCCATCACCAACCAGGTCCCGCTGTGCCGGTGCTCCTACGGCCCGTACGCACGCGCCATGGTCCGCATCTGCAAGGAGGAGTCCTTCCACCAGCGCCAGGGCTACGAGCTGCTGCTCGCGCTCTCCCAGGGCACCCAGGCCCAGCACGAGATGGCCCAGGACGCCGTGAACCGCTGGTGGTGGCCCTCGCTGATGATGTTCGGCCCGCCGGACGACGAGTCCTCGCACTCGGCCCAGTCCATGGCCTGGCGGATCAAGCGCCACTCCAACGACGAGCTGCGCCAGCGGTTCGTGGACATCGCCGTGCCGCAGGCCGAGAGCCTCGGCCTGACCCTGCCCGACCCGGACCTCCGGTGGAACGAGGAGCGCGGGCACCACGACTTCGGCGCCATCGACTGGACCGAGTTCTGGGACGTCCTCAAGGGCAACGGCCCGTGCAACGAGGACCGCATAGGCCAGCGGCGCCGGGCCCACGAAGAGGGCGCCTGGGTACGGGACGCGGCCGCGGCGTACGCGGCGAAGCACACCAATGAGGAGGCACGGGCATGACGCAGAACTGGCCGCTGTGGGAGGTGTTCGTCCGGTCGCGGCGCGGGCTCTCGCACACCCACGCGGGAAGCCTGCACGCCCCCGACGCCGAGATGGCCCTGCGCAACGCCCGCGACCTGTACACGCGGCGCAACGAGGGCGTGTCCATCTGGGTGGTGCCCTCCACGGCCGTCACCGCCTCCTCGCCGGACGAGCGGGACCCGTTCTTCGCCCCGTCCGCCGACAAGCCGTACCGGCACCCCACGTTCTACGACATCCCGGAGGGGGTGCAGCACCTGTGAGCACCGGTTCCACGACGGACACGACGACCGGGTCGACGACCGAGTCGGCGACGGGCACGGCGACGGTCCCCACGGCGGCCGCACTCGCCCTGGGCGACGACGCGCTGATCCTCTCCCACCGGCTCGGCGAATGGGCCGGGCACGCCCCGGTGCTGGAGGAGGAGGTGGCGCTGGCCAACATCGCCCTCGACCTGCTCGGCCAGGCCCGCGTCCTGCTGTCCATGGCCGGCGACGAGGACGAACTGGCCTTCCTCCGCGAGGAGCGGTCCTTCCGCAACCTCCAGCTGGTGGAACAGCCCAACGGCGACTTCGCCCACACCATCGCCCGCCAGCTGTACTTCTCCCTCTACCAGCAGGGGCTGTTCGAGGCCCTTGCGGCGGGCGGGGGCCCGTTCGCCCCGCTGGCGGCCAAGGCCGTCAAGGAGACCGCCTACCACCGCGACCACGCCGAGCAGTGGACCCTGCGCCTGGGCGACGGCACGGAGGAGAGCACCCGCCGGATGCGGGCCGGGCTGGCCGCCCTGTGGAAGTTCACCGGCGAGATGTTCCGTCCCGTCGAGGGCATCGACGTGGATTACGCCGCCCTGGAAGAGCGCTGGCTCACGGAGCTGGGCGCCGTGCTCGACCGGGCCGGGCTGGAGCTGCCCGAAGGCCCCCGTGACGGCGCCTGGGCGGCGGGAGCCGGCCGCCAGGGCCTGCACACCGAGCCCTTCGGGCGGATGCTCGCCGAGATGCAGCACCTGCACCGCAGCCACCCGGGGGCGTCATGGTGACCACGACCCGCCCGGCCCCCCGGACCGGAACCCCGGCCCTGAGCCGGCTGGAGGAAGAACTGGCCGCGCTGGCCGGCGCGGTGCCGGACCCGGAGCTGCCCGTGCTCAGCCTGGCCGAACTGGGCGTGATGCGCGGGGTGCGGATACGCGAGGACGGCGTGGTGGAGGTCTCGCTCACCCCCACCTACACCGGCTGCCCGGCCATCGAGGCCATGTCCGCGGACATCGAGCGCGCCCTGCACGACCGCGGCATAGCCGAGGTCTCGGTGCAGACGGTGCTGGCGCCCGCCTGGTCCACCGACGACATCAGCGCCGAAGGCCGCCGCAAGCTGGCCGAGTTCGGCATCGCCCCGCCCCGGCCGCACTCGGCCGGCGGCCCGGTGCCGGTCACGCTGTCGGTGCGCTGCCCGAACTGCGGATCCACCGACACCGAGCTGCTCAGCCGCTTCTCGTCCACCGCCTGCAAGGCGCTGCGGCGCTGCACGTCCTGCCGTGAACCCTTCGACCACTTCAAGGAGCTGTAGATGGCCGCACCGCGCCACGGCGCCTTCCACCCCCTGACGGTGGCCGCGGTCGACCGGCTCACCGACGACTCCGTGGCCCTGACCCTCAGCGTCCCGGAGGAGCTCCGCGAGGAGTACCGGCACGCCCCCGGCCAGCACCTGGCCATGCGGCGGCGCGGAGCCGAGCGCGGGGAGGTGCGCCGCACCTACTCGATCTGCTCCCCCGCTCCGGCGCCCGGCGGGCCCGGACCCCGCGAACTGCGGGTGGGCGTCCGGCTGGTGGAGGGCGGCGAGTTCTCCACGTACGCGCACAAGGAAGTGGTCCCCGGTGACGTGCTGGACGTGATGGTCCCGGCCGGGCGGTTCGTCCTGGACCCGGCCACCGCCCCGGCCGGCGGGCACTACGCCGCGGTCGCCGGCGGCAGCGGCATCACCCCGCTGCTGTCCATCGTCTCGACCCTGCTGGCGGCGCGGCCGGACACCCGGTTCTGCCTGGTCCGCAGCGACCGGACGGCTGCCTCCACGATGTTCCTGGAGGAGGTCGCCGACCTGAAGGACCGCTATCCCGAGCGGTTCCAGCTGGTCACCGTGCTGTCCCGGGAGGAGCAGGAGGCCGGGCTGCCGTCCGGCCGGCTCGACGAGGAGCGGCTGAGCGACCTGCTGCCGGCGCTGCTGCCGGTCGGCTCGGTGGCGGGCTGGTTCCTGTGCGGGCCCTACGGGCTGGTCCAGGGTGCCGAGCGGGCACTGCGCGGCCTGGGTGTCGACCGGGACCGGATCCACGAGGAGATCTTCCACGTGGACAGCGCCCCGGCGCCGGCGCCGACGGCCATGTCGGTGTCCTCCTCGCACAGCCGGGTCACCGCCCGCCTCGACGGCCGGTCCGGCACCTGGCCGGTGCAGGACGGCGAGTCCCTGCTGGACGCGGTGCTGCGGAACCGGGCGGACGCCCCCTACGCCTGCAAGGGCGGGGTGTGCGGCACCTGCCGGGCGTTCGTGGTGCGGGGCGAGGTCCGGATGGACCGGAACTACGCGCTGGAGGAGCACGAGACGGAGGCCGGTTTCGTGCTGGCCTGCCAGTCCCACCCGGAATCGGAGGAGGTCGAGATCGACTTCGACCGCTGAGCCGACCCCCGCGCGGTCCGCCCGGCCCCTGTCCAATTGCAGGAACCTGTTCTATCTTGACGCTCCGTCAGATCTGATACGGGTGCCGGACCGGCATCGGGACGGGGACCTGCGCGCGGGAGGACAGGCAGTGGACTTCACCTTCACCGAGGAGCAGCAGGCGGCCGTCGAAGCGGCCAGGGCGGTCTTCGCGGACGTCGCCCCGGACGGGGTGCCCAGTCCCGCACTCACCCCGGGCGCGGTGGCCGAAGACTTCGACCGCCCGCTGTGGGCGAAGCTGGCCGCCTCCGACCTGCTCGGCCTGGTCCTCGCCGAGGAACACGGCGGTGCCGGGCTGGACGCCATCGCGCTCTGCCTGGTGCTGCGCGAGTCCGCGAAGGTGCTGGCCCGGGTCCCGCTGCTGGAGCACTGCGCCACCGCCATGGCCGTCCAGGAGCACGGCTCGGCCGAGCTGGCCGCCGAGCTGCTGCCCGGCGCGGCCGCGGGCGGGCCGGTGCTCACCGCCGCCTCCGGCGGCCGGACCGGGCACGACCCGGCCGAGCTGGCCGTGACGGCCGTCCGGGACGGCGGGGTCTGGGTCCTGAACGGCGTACAGACTGCCGTGCCCTGGGCACACGGCGCCGACTGGATCGCCGTACCCGCCCACACCGGTGAGGCCGAGTCCGTACTCGCGCTCGTCCCGTGCGAGGCAGCGGGACTGTCCCTGGGCGACCAGTACTCGACCAGCGGTGAGCGGTTCGCCGAGCTCACCCTGGACGGCGTACGCGTGCCGGCCACGCACCTGATCGACGCTCCCGGCGCCTGGGAACGGCTGCGCGCGCTGCTGACCACCGGCACCTGCGCGCTGGCACTGGGCCTGGGCGAGGCCGTGCTCTCCATGACCAGCGGGTACACCGCCAAACGCGAGCAGTTCGGCTTCCCGGTGGCCACCTTCCAGGCGGTCGCGGTCCAGGCCGCCGACCGCTACATCGACCTGCGGGCGATGGAGGTCACCCTCTGGCAGGCGGCCTGGCGGCTGGACGCGGCGACCGGCGGGGCGGGCGGACCACTGCCCGTCGCCGGGGACGTGGCGGTGGCCAAGATCTGGGCCTCGGAGGGCGTACGGCGGGTCGTCCAGACCGCCCAGCACCTGCACGGCGGCTTCGGCGCCGACACCGACTACCCCCTGCACCGCTACCACGCCTGGGCCAAGCAGCTGGAGCTCGCCCTGGGCCCTGCCGCAGCGCACGAGGAGCTCCTGGGCGACCTGCTGGCCGCCCATCCCCTCGCCTGAGTCAGATCACGCTGCCGGGGACGCCCGCGTCGGTGACCACCGCGCGGCCGGCGGCCTCCCAGCTCTGCATGCCGCCGTCCACGTTCACGGCGTCGATGCCCTGCTGCAGCAGGTAGCCGGTGACCTGCGCGGAGCGCCCGCCCACCCGGCACATCACGTACACCTTGTCGCCGTCCGGGGCGGCTTCGGTGAGCTCACCGAAGCGGGCCACGAACTCGCTCATCGGGATGTGCAGCGCGCCCTCGGCGTGACCGGCCTGCCATTCGTCGGCCTCCCGGACGTCGAGGATGAAGCTGTCCGCGCCCAGCGCGTCCACACCGACCGTGGGAAGCGTGCCGAAGTGCATGCCCTGCCGCCTTCTTCTCTCGTCTGCTCGGGCGCACGCGTGCTCGTACGCCCGCCTGCCACGGTACCCGCAACCCGGCCCGGAGCCCGGCCGTGTCCCGAAAGGCGGGGTCGGCGGGGTCGGGCTTCCGGGGTCAGGCTTCCGAAGTCAGGCCCGCCAGCTCCGCCTCGCGCTCGGACACCTGCGTCCGCAGCTGCCCGGCGATCTCGTCCAGCAGCCCGTCCGGGTCCTCCGGCGCCATCCGCAGCATCGCCCCGATCGCGCTGTCCTCCAGTTCGCGCGCCACCAGGGCCAGCATCTCCTTGCGCTGCGCCAGCCACTCCAGCCGCGCGTACAGCTCCTCGGCCTCCGAGGGCCGCGCCGCCTCCGGCGCCGGCCCGGCCGCCCATTCCGCGGCCAGCTCGCGCAGCAGCTGCTCGTCGCCCCGCGCGTACGCCGCGTTCGCCTTGACGAGGAACGCGTCGCGCCGTTCCCGCTCCGCGTCCTCCTGCGCCAGATCGGGGTGCGCCTGCCGGACCAGCTCGCGGTAGAGCCGCCGCGCCTCCTCCGACGGCCTGACCCGCTCCGGCGGCTGCACCGGCTGCTCGGTGAGCATGGCCGCCGCGTCCTCGGCGATCCCGTCCGAACCCAGCCAGTCGTGGAAGAGCTCCTCCACCCCGGGCATCGGCATGACCAGCGCCCGGGCCTCGCGCGCCCGGCGCAGGTCCTCCGGGTCCCCGGACCGCTCCGCCCGCGCCTCGGCGATCAGCGCGTCCAGCTCGTCGAGCCGGGAGTACATCGGGCCGAGCTTGCGGTGGTGCAGCCGGGAGAAGTTCTCCACCTCCACCCGGAAGGTCTCCACCGCGATCTCGAATTCGATCAGCGCCTGCTCGGCGGCCCGCACGGCCCGCTCCAGCCGCGCCTCCGGCCGCTCGGCACCGGCAGCGCCCTCGGCGCCCGCAGCGCTCTCGGCGCCCGCAGCGCTCTCGGCGCCCGCAGCGCCCTCGGCACCCGCACCGCTCTCGGTACCCGCCGCGTCGTCCTCCGGGACAGTCTGCTCACTCACCCGGCCAGCCTAGAGGGTGTCCGGCCCCGGCGGCGTGGACCCGGTGGGTCAGACGCCACCGGAGGGCCCCACGGGTCACGCCGGGCACGAGCGGTCAGACCCCGAGTTCCGCCGCGATCCGCCCGGACCGCACCGCCGCCTGCAGGTCCGCGTGGTCCGCCTCCGTCCGGTCCGCGTAGGCCACCGCGAACGCGGCCACGGCCTCGTCCAGCTCCTCGTTCTTGCCGCAGTACCCGGCCAGCAGCCGCGGGTCCGCGCTGTGCGCGTGCGCCCGCGCCAGCAGCGCCCCGGTCATCCGGCCGTAGTCGTCGATCTGGTCGGGCGAGAGCGCCGCCGGGTCCACGCTGCCCTTGCGGTTGCGGAACTGCCGCACCTGGAACGGCCGGCCCTCCACCGTGGTCCAGCCCAGCAGGATGTCCGAGACCACCTGCATCCGCTTCTGGCCGGCCACCACCCGCTGCCCCTCGTGCGCCGCCGGGGAGCGGTCGAAGCCCTCCGGCAGGTACGGCAGCAGCACCGACGGCCGGGCCTCCTTCACCTGGAGCACCAGCGGCTCGCCCCGGTGGTCCAGCAGCAGCACCACGTACGACCGGGTGCCCACGCTGCCGGTGCCGACCACGCGGAAGGCCACGTCGTGGATGGCGTACCGGGCGAGCAGCGGCAGCCGGTCGCCCTGGACCGTGCCGAGGTAGCCGCCGAGGGAGGCCGCGACGGCCGCCGCCTCCGCGTCCCCGACCCGCCGCAGCACCGGCAGCGCGTCCTCGAAGCGGCGCGACCCGTCCGCGTCCACCACGGTGGACTTGGCCGCGAACCGGGCGCTGGTGTTGTTCCGTGCCTTCTCCGAGACCCGCTCCAGCGTGCCCAGCAGGTCCCGCGCGTCCGTGTGCGAGACCAGTTCCTCGTCGGCGATCGCGTTCCAGGCGTCCAGCGCGGGCAGCCGCGCCAGCAGCCGCATCGTCCGCCGGTAGGCGCCCACGGCGTCCTGGGCGGCCGCCCGGCAGGTGTCCTCGTCCGCCCCGGCCACCCGGCCGGCCAGCACCAGCGAGGCCGCGAGCCGCTTGACGTCCCACTCCCACGGCCCGACGACGGTCTCGTCGAAGTCGTTGAGGTCGATCACCAGGCGGCCGCGCGCATCGCCGTAGAGACCGAAGTTGGCCGCGTGCGCGTCCCCGCAGAGCTGTGCCGCCACCCCGGTGACCGGGGTGTCCGCGAGGTCGTACGCCATCAGCCCGGCCGCACCGCGCAGGAAGGCGAACGGGTTCGCCGTCATCCGGCCCACCCGTATCGGGGTCAGCTCCGGCACCCGCCCGTGGTTGGACTCCTCCACGGCACGCACCGCGTCCGGACGGCCGGCCGCGACCTCGAAGCGGGCGTGCGAGGCGCGCGGCACCCGGGCCCGAAGGTCCTTGCCCGCGTTCTTGGGCGTACCGACGGCCGTGCCGCGCGGCGCGAAGCCCGGCACGACCGGGATCCTCGCCGGCTGCCCCGCGACCGGCTGTCCCGGCGCCCGGTCCGCGGTCGCGCCCGAGCCCGCCACGGCGCCGGAGCCCGCGCCCGCTGCCGCGGCCGTGGCCGCGTCCGCGCTGATGCCCCCGCCGGTACCCGTGCCGGTGCCGCCCGTGTAGGTGCCCATGCCTGCCGCCCCCATCGATCATGCCCAGTGACCGGACGAAGGTACCGATCCCAAGGCGCCTACGGAAGCCGTGACCTGCCGGTACGCCGCACGGACCGTCACGGGGACCACCGTGGGGACCACCGTGGGGACCACCGCGGGGCCCCCACCAGGACCACCCCGAGAACCGCTGCACGGCCGCCGCGAAGCCCGCCGCGAAGCCCACCGCGAGCACCGGACGGGGCTCACCCGGGGCACCGCCCCGTGACCCGCCCGGCCGACCCCCCGACTCCCAGGCCGCCCCCGGGCCGGCCGGCTACAGCCCCGCGTCCCGTGCCAGCAGCGCCGCCTGCACCCGGTTCTCGCACTCCAGCTTCGCCAGGATCCGGCTCACGTACGTCTTCACCGTCGCCTCGCTCATGTGCAGCCGCCGCCCCGCGTCCGCGTTCGACAGCCCCTCGCCCAGCAGCGCCAGCACCCCGCGCTCCCGCTCGCTCAGCTCCGCCACCCGCCGCCGCGCCTGCTCGCCCCGGGAGGCCGCCCGGCCCGAGGCCAGCTGGTCCACCACGTGCCGGGTCGCCGCCGGAGAGAGGTACGCGTCCCCGGCCGCGGCCGCCCGTACCGCCCCGATCAGCTCCGCCGGAGCCGAGTCCTTCAGCAGGAAGCCGGACCCGCCCTGCTCCAGCGCCCGCAGCACGTTCTCCTTCTCCCCGAACGTGGTCAGGATCAGCGCCCGCACCGACGGCACCGCCCGCCGCAGCTCGCCCAGCGCGGTCAGCCCGTCCATCACCGGCATCTGGATGTCGAGCAGCACCACGTCCGGCACGAAGGCCCGGGCCAGCTCCACCGCCTCGCGGCCGTTCGCCGCCTCCGCGACCACCTCGACCGCCGGGTCGGAGGTGAGGATCAACCGGATCCCGGCGCGGATCAGCGGCTCGTCGTCGGCGATCACCACCCGTACCGTCCGCGCCGCCCCGCCGCCCGTGCCCACACCCGTGCCCACGCCCGTGCCCACGCCCACGCCTACCGCCTGATCTCGTACGCCTGCTTCTCGATGAGCCTGCCGTCCCGGAAGCAGAACCGGAACACCGGCTCGTCCTCCAGGCTGTCACCCGATTCGGTGGACATCAGCACCAGGCAGCCCGCGCCCTCCGGCCGCGGCGGACCGCCCTTGTCCAGACCCTGCGTGAACACGCTGTCCCCGCTCGGCAGGCCGTCCCGCACCTCCTGCTCCGGAGTCCCGACCGTGATCGCGTCGTACTCGGACCGGTCGATCATGCCCTTGGTCACCGAGGACGCCAGCAGCGCCACCCCCGCCCCCACCACGATCACCAGCAGCACCACCGCCGCGAAGGCGATCCCGCAGCCCAGCGCGGCCCCGCCGGCCCGGCTCCGCCCGCCGCTCGCCAGCTCCCGGTCCACCGCGGCCCAGTCCATCGGCGGCGTGCCGGCGGGTATCCCGGCGGGCACGCGCTGCTGCCCGAAGTCGTCCGCGATCCCCTCGGCGTACCCGGGCGCCCACCCCGGCAGCACCCCGTCGGCCCCCACGACCGACCCCGCGGGCAGCGCCGGGACCGCACCCCGCACCCCCGGCTCCGGCCGGCCCGCGGGCTCGGACCCGTACGGCAGTACGCCGGCCACCCGGAACCCGCCGCCCTCCACCGGCCCGGCGTGCACCATCCCGCCGACCAGCCGGGCCCGTTCCCGGAGCCCCGTCAGCCCCTGGCCGCCCGAGACCACCTCGCCCGGACCCGGCGCCGGCACCGGCCCGTTGGAGATCTCCACCACCAACGAGTCGTCCTCGTAGCGCAGTTCCACCGCGATCGCCGCGCCCGGCGCGTGCTTGTACGCGTTCGTCAGCGCCTCCTGCACGATCCGGTACGCCGCGTGGTCCCCGGCCGCGGGCAGCGGCCGCGGCCGCCCCGCCCTACGCAGCGCCACCTCGGTACCCGCCGCCCGCGCGGCCGCGACCACGCCCTCGATCCCGGCGACCCCGCGCGCGACCTGCTCGTCCTCCCGCGCCGGGGCCTCGATGCCGTCCCGGAGGATGCCCACCACCTCGCGCAGCTCGTGCATCGCCGCGACCGAGGCCTGCCGGAGCACCCCCACCGCCTCCCGCTGGCGGTCCGTCAGCGCCGGGTCCACCTCCAGGGCGCCGGTGTGCACCGAGATCAGCGCCAGCTGGTGCCCCAGGCTGTCGTGCATGTCCTGGGCGATCCGCTGCCGCTCGCGCAGCCGCGCCTGGCCCGCCACCATCACCCGCTCCCGCATCAGCCGCGCGTTGCGCTCCTGCAGGGCGTGCAGCAGCGTCCGCCGCTGGGACCAGTAACGGCTGGCCAGACCGGGCGTCAGCACGGTCGCCAGGTACATCAGCGTGGTGAACACCACCAGCAGGATCGGCGGCGCCTCACCCCACTCGACGGCCGCCGTCCCGCCCACGTACAGCAGGAAGGTGAGCGCGAACACACCCACGGCCCGCCCGGCCCCGACGATCCGCCGGCCCGCCGACCAGCCCAGCATCAGGGTCACCAGCAGGGTGCCGGGCAGTACCGCTCCCAGCGCGGCCGCGGCCAGCAGCGTCCCGGCGGGCATCCGGCGCCGCAGCAGCACCAGTGCGATCACGGTCAGCGCGGACGCGGTCTCGCGGAGCGCGCTCCCGCCGTCCAGCTCCTCGACGGCGAAGCCGACGAGCACGATGACGGCGGCGGCGACCAGGTCCCCGGCCAGCGCCCGCCGCGTCCACGGCTCCGGCCCCTTCAGCCATTCCCATCCGGCCCGGACCCTCGCATGCACATCCACGCGACCGAATCTAGGCAACGCCCGCACCGCACCCCAGCCCTCTTTCGTCGCGCCCCCGCCGACGAAAGTCGCCCGCCGCCCGCGGCCGCCCGGCCCACCGGTCTCCGTCGAGCCGACGGACCCCCACCGCACCGGACCCCACCGCACCGGATCCCACCGCACCGGACCCCACCGCACCGGACCCCACCGCACCGGACCCCACCGGATCCCACCGGATCCCACCGGAGCGCCCAACTGCCGTGCACGGCCCGCAGGAACGAAGAAACCCCCGATCCGGATTTCTCCGGATCGGGGGTTCTCTCTGTGGGCGAGGGGGGATTTGAACCCCCACGTCCCGAAGGACACTGGCACCTGAAGCCAGCGCGTCTGCCGTTCCGCCACTCGCCCGAGCAGCGTCCCAGTGGTTCTTCCCTTTCGGGCCGTTCCCCTGGCGACATCGGAACATTAGCACGTCAGAGACGGTGGATTGAAATCGCTTTCCCCGCCGCCCCCTCGGCACCCGCCGCACACCGCTCCCGCCCCTCCCCGGCCCCGTACCGGAGGACCTCCCGCCGGCTCCGCGGCCGTCCGCCGTCCCCCTCTTCGGACAGCCCCTCCCGCACTGCCCTCCCGGTGCGGGACACTGGCCCTGGGCCGCCCCTACGATCCCTAGTGAGGAGCAACACTCCTCACCGCGGGCCAGGAGGGGAACCAGCCGAATCCCCCACGCGTGGATACGATCAGTAAGCAGTTCAGCAATCAGTACAGGGCGACAGGAACGGAGGAGGTGCCCCCATGGGAGTCCTGAAGCGGTTCGAGCAGCGACTCGAAGGTCTGGTGAACGGCACCTTCGCCAAGGTGTTCAAGTCCGAGGTCCAGCCCGTCGAGATCGCCGGCGCGCTGCAGCGCGAGTGCGACAACAACGCGACGATCTGGAACCGTGAGCGCACCGTCGTCCCGAACGACTTCATCGTCGAGCTCTCCGCCGGCGACTACGAGCGCCTGAGCCCGTACTCCGGCCAGCTCGGCGACGAGCTCGCCGGCCTCGTCCGCGACTACGCCAAGCAGCAGCGCTACACCTTCATGGGTCCCATCAAGGTGCACCTGGAGAAGGCAGACGACCTCGACACCGGCCTCTACCGGGTCCGCAGCCGCACCCTGGCCGCCTCGACCTCCCAGGACCGGCCCGCGCAGCCGCACCAGCCGCAGCACCCGCAGCAGGGCGGCTACGGCTACCCTCCCGTCGGCGCCCCGCCCATGCCCAGCGCCCCGCCGCCCGGTGCCCCCCAGCGCCGCCCCGGCGGCCCCGCGGGCCCGGCCCCGGTGCCCGGCAGTGCGGAGATGCGCCGCTGGATCGAGATCAACGGCACCCGCCACCAGATCTCGCGCCCCACCCTCGTACTCGGTCGCAGCACCGAGGCCGACGTAAGGATCGACGACCCCGGCGTCTCGCGCCGGCACTGTGAGATCCGGACCGGAACGCCCTCGACGATCCAGGATCTCGGGTCCACCAACGGCATCGTGGTGGACGGGCAGCACACCACCCGCGCTACGCTCCGCGACGGCTCGCGGATCGTCGTGGGCAGCACCACCATCATTTACCGGCAAGCCGAAGGGTGAAGCGGGGGCAATGTCAGAGCTGACCCTTACGGTCATGCGGTTGGGTTTCCTGGCCGTACTGTGGCTGTTCGTCATCGTGGCCGTCCAGGTCATCAGGAGCGACCTGTTCGGGACGCGGGTGACCCAGCGCGGCGCGCGCCGCGGTGGCGGCGGTGACAGCCGTGCCACGGCTGCCCAGGGAGGCCGGCAGGCCGCCGCGCCCCCGCAGCAGCGCCAGCGCCGCGGGGCCCCGACCAAGCTGGTCGTCTCCGAGGGCACCCTCACCGGCACCACGGTCGCGCTGCAGGGCCAGACGATCACCCTCGGCCGTGCCCACGATTCGACGATCGTGCTGGACGACGACTACGCCTCCAGCAGGCATGCCAGGATCTACCCCGACCGTGACGGCCAGTGGATCGTCGAGGATCTCGGGTCCACCAACGGCACGTATCTCGACCGGACCCGCCTCACCGCCCCGACGCCCATTCCGCCGGGCGCCCCGATCCGCATCGGCAAGACCGTCATCGAGCTGCGGAAGTAGTACGAGAATGAGCGAGCGGAGCGAGCGAGCCGCAGCGGACCGGATCCTCGGGGAACCGGACCCGCGCGCGCTCCCGACCGGAGGGTGGGCAGTGTGGCTCAAAACCGGTTGTACCCGACGGGCGAGGTGCGCATGAGTCTGTCCCTGCGGTTCGCCGCCGGATCGCACAAGGGCATGATCCGCGAGGGGAATGAGGATTCCGGCTACGCCGGCCCGCGGCTCCTCGCGATCGCCGACGGCATGGGCGGCCAGGCCGCCGGTGAGGTCGCCTCCTCCGAGGTGATCTCCACCCTCGTCCAGCTCGACGACGACGTCCCCGGCTCCGACCTGCTCACCTCGCTCGGCACCGCCGTGCAGCGCGCCAACGACGTGCTGCGCGTGATGGTCGAGGAGGACCCGCAGCTGGAGGGCATGGGCACGACCCTGACCGCCCTGCTGTGGACCGGCCAGCGGCTCGGCCTGGTGCACGTCGGCGACTCCCGCGCGTACCTGCTGCGCGACGGGATCCTCACCCAGATCACCCAGGACCACACGTGGGTCCAGCGGCTGGTCGACGAGGGCCGGATCACCGAGGAAGAGGCCACCACCCACCCGCAGCGCTCCCTGCTGATGCGCGCGCTGGGCAGCGGCGACACCGTGGAACCGGACCTCTCCATCCGCGAGGTGCGGGCCGGCGACCGGTACCTGATCTGCTCCGACGGCCTCTCCGGCGTGGTCTCCCACCAGACCCTGGAGGAGACCCTCGCCGACTACCACGGCCCGCACGAGACGGTGCAGGCGCTGATCCAGCTCGCCCTGCGCGGCGGCGGACCCGACAACATCACCTGCATCGTCGCCGACGTGCTCGACACCGACAGCGGCGACACCCTGGCCGCCCAGCTGAACGACACCCCGGTGGTGGTCGGCGCGGTCGCCGAGAACCAGCACCAGCTGTTCGACGGCGGCGCCATGCAGACCCCGGCCGGCCGGGCCTCGGGCCTGGGCCGCCAGAGCCCGCCGCCCGCCCCCGGCGCCTTCGGCCCGCCCGGCAGCGGCGAGGCCCCCGGCTACGGCTCCGGCGGCTACGGCGGCGGTTTCGGCGAAGCCGACGGGTACGCCGACGAGGGCGCGTACGAGGACACGTACGACCACCCGCGCCGCCGGCGTGCCAAGGGCGGCAAGCGTTGGATCGGCCGCACGCTGATCGTGCTGCTCGCGCTCGGCGTCATCGGCGGCGGCCTGTACGCGGGCTGGCGCTGGACGCAGACCCAGTACTACGTGGGCGTCAAGGACGAGCACGTCGCGCTCTACCGCGGCATCAGCCAGACCCTCGGCCCGGTCAAACTGTCCGAGGTGGAGAACGACCACCCCGAGATCGAACTGAAGTACCTGCCGCCGTTCAAGCGGAAGCTGGTGGAGGGCTCCATCGGCGAAGGCAGCCTCGACGCCGCCCGGAAGAAGATCGACGAACTCCAGTTGCAGGTCAACGCCTGCAAGAAGGACGAGATCCGCCGGACCGCCGAGGCGAAGAACCAGACTCCGCCGGCCGACAGCGCCCTCACGCCCGAGGAACAGCAGCTGGTCAGCGTGTGCGGAAAGCAGTAACAGCAGTGGCGGCAGTCACACGCGGGCACAGGGGGCCCGCCACACCATGAGCGTTGTCACCAACACGACCACCATCGGAGCCATCGAGCTCCCCAGCAGACGGAACACCGAGCTGGTGCTGCTCGGCTTCGCCGTGGTCATCCCGATCTTCGCCTACGCCAACGTGGGCCTGGCCATCCACGGCGAACTGCCCCCGGGCATGGTCGTCTACGGTCTGGCGCTCGCGGTCGTGGCCGGCATCGCCCACCTCGTGGTCCGCCGCTTCGCCAAGTACGCCGACCCCCTGCTGCTGCC
Organism: Streptomyces sp. NPDC089799; assembly: GCF_040684755.1. Lineage (NCBI taxonomy): Bacteria > Bacillati > Actinomycetota > Actinomycetes > Kitasatosporales > Streptomycetaceae > Streptomyces > Streptomyces sp. NPDC089799. The sequence continues at coordinate 26,988 of NZ_JBFBGR010000007.1, forward strand.
CCTGGGCATCCTGCTCAACGGCCTCGGCCTGGTGCTGATCTGGCGCCTGGACCAGTCGGAGCGCCTGCAGAACCTGGCCAAGCGGGCCTTCGGATCGTTCTCCGAGTCCTCGCCGAACCAGATGCTCTACACCGCGCTGGGCATCGCCCTGTTCTCCGGCGTGCTGCTCGTCCTCAAGGACCACCGCACGCTGCAGCGGTTCACGTACATCTCGATGGCCGCCTCCCTGGTCCTGCTGATCCTCCCGATCATCCCGGGCCTCGGCGCCGACGTCTTCGGCGCCAAGATCTGGATCAGCGTCGGCGGTTTCTCCATCCAGCCCGGTGAGTTCGCGAAGATCGTCCTCGCGGTCTTCTTCGCCGGCTACCTCATGGTCAAGCGCGACGCCCTGGCCCTGGCCTCCCGCCGCTTCATGGGCCTCTACCTGCCGCGCGGCCGCGACCTCGGTCCGATCCTGACGATCTGGGCCGTGAGCCTGCTCATCCTGGTCTTCGAGAACGACCTCGGCACCTCGCTGCTGTTCTTCGGCATGTTCGTGATCATGCTGTACGTGGCCACCGAGCGGACCAGCTGGATCGTGATCGGCCTGCTGATGGCGGTCGGCGGCGCCGTGGTCGTCGGCTCCTTCTCCAGCCACGTCGCCTACCGCGTCAACGCCTGGCTGGACCCCTTCGCCTGCTACACCACCTCGGGCGCCTGCGAGCAGGTCGGCCAGTCGATCATGAGCTTCGGTTCCGGCGGCGTCCTGGGCGCCGGATGGGGCCAGGGCAACTCCGACCTGATCGGCTTCGCCGCCAACTCCGACTTCATCTTCGCCACCGTCGGCGAGGAGCTCGGCCTCGCCGGGGTCATGGCCTTCCTCATGCTCTACGGCCTGATCATCGAGCGCGGCGTACGCACCGCCCTGGCCGCCCGGGACCCCTTCGGCAAGATGTTCGCCATCGGTCTCTCCGGCGCCTTCGCCCTCCAGATCTTCGTCGTCGCCGGTGGCGTCATGGGCCTCATCCCCCTCACCGGCATGACCATGCCCTTCCTCGCGTCCGGCGGTTCCTCCGTCCTCGCCAACTGGGCCCTCATCGGCATCCTCATCCGGATCAGCGACACCGCACGCCGCCCCGCCCCGGCCCCCGCACCGTCCCCCGACTCCGAGATGACCCAGGTGGTCCGCCCGTCATGAACAAGCCACTGCGCCGCATCTCGATCTTCTGCGGGCTGCTCATCCTTGCGCTGCTGGTGCGGACGAACTGGCTCCAGTACGTCAAGGCCGAGGAGCTCTCGACCCGCAAGGAGAACCGCCGGGTCTCGATCGCCCAGTACGCCCAGGAACGCGGAAACATCATCGTCCAGGGCAACCCGATCACCGGCTCGACCGTGACGGACGGCAGCGACTACAAGTACAAGCGCACCTACGTCGACGGCCCTATGTGGGCCCCGGTCACCGGCTACGCCTCCCAGGCGTTCGGCTCCACCCAGCTGGAGTCCCTGGAGGACGGCATCCTCACCGGCAACGACGACCGGCTGTTCTTCGACCGGACCATCGGCATGTTCACCGGCGAGAAGAAGGCCGGCGGCAACGTGGTCACCACGCTGAACGCCGCCGCGCAGAAGGCCGCCTTCGACGGGCTCGGCAGCAAGAAGGGCGCGGTCGCCGCGATCGACCCGCGCACCGGCGCGATCCTGGCCCTGGTCTCCACGCCCTCGTACGACCCCTCCAGCTTCGCCGGCAACTCCAAGAACGACGAGAAGGCCTGGGTCGAGCTCAAGGACAGCGAGGACAAGAAGCTGGTCAACCGGGCCATCCGGGAGACCTATCCGCCCGGCTCGACCTTCAAGGTCGTCACCGCCGCGGCCGCGCTGGAGCACGGCGTGGTCACCGACATCGACGCCCCCACGGACACCCCCGAGCCGTACATCCTTCCCGGCACCCGCACGCCGATGGTCAACCACGCCAAGGGCTGCGAGAAGGCCAGCCTCAACGAGGCGCTGAAGGTCTCCTGCAACTCCGTCTTCGCCAACCTGGGCGACAAGGTCACCCGCGACAAGATGGTGGAGACCGCGGAGAAGTTCGGCTTCAACGACGACAAGATCGACACCCCGGTCCGCGCCTTCGCCAGCGTCTACGACAAGACGATGAGCAAGGACGGCAACGCGCTGAGCTCGATCGGCCAGTACAACACCGCCGCCACCCCGCTGCAGATGGCCATGGTCGCCGCCGCCGTCGCCAACGACGGCAAGCTGATGAAGCCGTACATGGTGGACCGGCTCACCTCGCCGAACCTGGACGACATCGACCGGCACAAGCCGGAGGAGATGAGCCGGCCGCTCTCCGCCGAGAACGCCCAGAAGGTGCAGTCGATGATGGTCAACGTCGTGGAGCACGGCACCGGCGGCAGGGCCAAGATCAGGGGCGTGACCGTCGGCGGCAAGACCGGCACCGCCCAGCACGGCGAGAAGAACTCCAAGAAGCCGTACGCCTGGTTCATCTCGTACGCCAAGACCGACCAGGGTTCCCCGGTCGCCGTGGCCGTGGTGATCGAGGACAGCTCGGCCGACCGTGAGGACACCACCGGTGGCGGCCTGGCCGCCCCCGTCGCCAAGGCGGTCATGGAGGCGGTCATCAAGGGCCAGGGCTGAGCGACCGGCACGGTCGGTACCGGTCCGGTATCGGCCTGTGGTCACGAACCGATCTCCTGCGATCGGCCGGTAGCCTTTGCCCGAACAGCACACCGCCGGACCACACACGGGTGCGGTCGGGACTGACGGAGAGGGCTGGAAGTTATGGAAGAGCCGCGTCGCCTCGGCGGCCGGTACGAGCTGAGCCACGTGCTCGGCCGAGGTGGCATGGCCGAGGTGTACCTCGCCCACGACACCCGGCTCGGCCGTACCGTCGCCGTCAAGACCCTGCGCGCCGACCTCGCACGCGACCCGTCCTTCCAGGCCCGGTTCCGCCGCGAGGCCCAGTCGGCCGCCTCGCTCAACCACCCCGCGATCGTCGCCGTCTACGACACCGGCGAGGACTACGTCGACAACATCTCCATCCCGTACATCGTGATGGAGTACGTCGACGGTTCCACCCTGCGCGAGCTCCTCCACTCCGGCCGGAAACTGCTGCCCGAGCGCACCCTGGAGATGTGCATCGGCATCCTCCAGGCCCTGGAGTACTCGCACCGGGCCGGCATCGTGCACCGCGACATCAAGCCCGCGAACGTCATGCTCACCCGCACCGGCCAGGTCAAGGTGATGGACTTCGGCATCGCCCGCGCCATGGGCGACTCCGGAATGACCATGACGCAGACCGCCGCCGTGATCGGCACCGCCCAGTACCTCTCCCCGGAGCAGGCCAAGGGCGAGCAGGTCGACGCACGGTCCGACCTGTACTCCACCGGCTGCCTGCTCTACGAACTCCTCACCGTCCGGCCGCCGTTCGTCGGCGACTCCCCGGTGGCGGTCGCCTACCAGCACGTACGGGAAGAGCCGCAGCCCCCGTCGAACTTCGACGCCGAGATCACGCCCGAGATGGACGCGATCGTCCTGAAGGCGCTGGTCAAGGACCCCGACTTCCGTTACCAGAGCGCCGACGAGATGCGGGCCGACATCGAGGCCTGCCTCGACGGCCAGCCCGTCGCCGCCGCCGCGGCCATGGGCGCCGCCGGCTACGGCTACCCCGACCAGGGCGGCTACGGGCACCAGCAGGGCTACGACCAGCCCACCACGGCCCTGCGCACGGCCGAGCCCGGCCAGACCTCGATGATGCCGCCGATGCCGCCCGGCGGCGACGGCCACTATCCCGACCACGGCTACGACCAGGGCGGCTCGCGCCGGCGCGGCGGCCAGAAGAAGAACCGCGCCTCCACGTTCCTGCTGGTCGCCGCGGGCCTGCTGGTCCTCGTCGGCGCGATCCTGATCGGCCGTGTGGTGTTCAGCGATACCGCGGACAACCGGCCCCAGGTGCCGAAGCTGGTCGGCGAGACCTTCGACAACGCCACCCGGAACGCGGGCAACGTCGGGCTCAAGGTGGTCAAGGAGGCCGAGGAGCCCTGCGACACCCAGCCCAAGGGCATGATCTGCTCGCAGAACCCGGAGGCGGGCGGCCGCCTGGACGACGGCGGCGAGATCAAGGTCAAGGTGTCCACGGGCGCGCCGAAGGTCGACGTGCCGAACGTGGAGGACCTCCAGTTCGCGGACGCGGAGCGGAAGCTCCTGGAGAAGGGCTTCCAGGTCCAGCGGACGAACGAGGAGTCCGACCGGGCCGCGGGCATCGTCATCAAGCAGAGCCCGAAGGGCGGCACGGCCGAGAAGAACTCCGTGATCACGCTGACCGTGGCCAAGGAACAGTCCAAGGCGGTCGTCCCCGACCTCAAGGGCATGAACGAGAGCCAGGCCAGGAAGGCGCTCAAGGACGCCAAGCTCAAGCTGGGCAGCACGACGGAGGTCGAGTCTCCCGCGACGCCGAAGACCATCGTCAACCAGAGCCAGCCCGCGGGCACCGAGGTCGAGCCGAACACCGTGATCAACGTGGACATCGCCAAGGCGGCCGCCGCGCAGGTCCCGGTGCCGAACCTGGCCGGCCGGACCGTGGGCGAGGCGAAGGCACTGCTCACTGCGAGCGGTCTGCAGGTCGGCCAGGTGATCGGAACGGCGACGGACGACGGCGCACGGGTCGCCGGCTCCTCGCCGCAGGCCGGCCAGCCGGTCGCACCGAACACCCAGGTCAACCTGTTCACGGCAGGCGGCGGCCAGCAGGACGGCGGCGACAACCGCGGCGGCGGCTTCTTCGACTTCGGTCGCAACAACTAGCCGCAGAACAGTGACACCGGAAGGCCGGGCCCCCCGGGGCCCGGCCTTCCTGCATCCCAACTGCCGCGCTGCGCGGCCGCGCTCAGCGCAGTTCGGCCGGCGGCGTGCGCTTCGCGTCCACCTTCTCCGTGCGCACCAGCTCGCCCCACACGACGTAGCGGTACTTGGAGGTGTAGACGGGCGTGCAGGTGGTGAGGGTGATGTAGCGGCCGGGCCGGTCGCGGCCCGCTTCCCGCGGCACCGCCGCGAGCACGTTCACGTTGTACTTGGAGGTCTGCCGCAGCTCGGCGAAGACCTTGTACACGTACCAGGTGTCCCGGGTCTCGAAGACGATCGGGTCGCCGTCCTTGAGCCGGTGGATGTTGTGGAACTTCGCCCCGTGCCCGTCCCGGTGGGCCGCCAGCGAGAAGTTGCCCGAAGGGTCCCACGGCAGCGCCGACTTGACCGGGTCGGTGTAGTAGCCGGCCACCCCGTCGTTGATCACGTCCGCCGAGGTCCCGCGCTTGACCAGCACCTCGCCGTTGCGCATCGCCGGGACGTGCAGGAAGCCGATGCCCCCGGCGGTGTCCAGCGCGCCCGGACCGGCCCCGGGGGCCGGCGAGGAGGACGGCGCGGGCGCGGCCGTGCGCCAGCGGGCGCGGACCTCGTCCGCCCTGGCCTGCGCGTTCCTGTCGGCCAGGACATTGGTCCACCACAGCGAGTAGACGACGAACAGTCCCAGGACCAGACCCGCGGTGATCAGCAGCTCGCCCAGCAGGCTCAGGAAGGCCGCCAGGCGGTGGCGGCGGGGACGGGCAGCAGCATGTCCGGTAGGCGGCACTGCGGGGTCCTCACGTCTGTTCTACGAGCGTCTGCGGGTGCTACGCGCCCGAGAGCGCGGGCGGAGCGCCCTGGCTCCGCGGGCGTTCGTCGACCATCCTGCCCCATACGACCATCCGGTACGTGCTGGTGAACTCGGGGGTGCAGGTGGTGAGGGTGATGTACCGGCCGGGCCCGGTGAAGCCCGATCCCTCCGGAACCGGCTTGATCACCGAGACGTTGGAGGGCGGGGTCTGCGGCAGCACCGAGGTCATCTCGTAGGTGTAGTACGCGTCCCGCGTCTCGACGACGATCGGGTCCCCGGGGCGCAGCCGGTTGATGTACCGGAAGGGCTCGCCGTGGGTGTTGCGGTGGCCCGCCACCGCGAAGTTGCCCTTCTTGTCCGCGGGCATGGCCGACTTGAGCGCGCCCTCGGCGTAGTGCCCGACCATGCCCCGGTCGAGGACCTTGGGCTTGCTGGTCCCCTCGGCCACCGGGACCTTCACGTCCAGCTTGGGGATGTACATGATGGCGAAGCCCTGGCCGGGCGAGAACGCGGTGACCGACGGGGCCGGGGAACCCTTGTCCCAGTCCTGCCGGAGCGAGCCCGCCGCCCCGTTGGCCTGCCGCTCGGCGATCACGTTGGTGTACCAGAGCTGGTAGGTGACGAAGAGCAGCATCACCACGCCGGCGGTGATGAACAGTTCGCCCAGGGCCCGGCTGGCGATCACCAGGGGCCCGCCCCGGCGCCGCCGCCGCGCCCGCTTGGCCGCCTCCCGGTCGGCCCTGCGCCGCGCGGCCCGGCCCCCTGGGGGCGCGGGCGGCGCGCACGCGGTCATGCGACGGCCTTGCCCACCACCGGGGCCAGCCCCACCGAGCGGTCCACCGCACCCGCGTCGCCGCACCGCACCAGCCAGTTGGCCAGCATCCGGTGGCCCCATTCGGTGAGCACCGACTCGGGGTGGAACTGGACGCCCTCGACCTCGTGTTCGCGGTGCTTGAGGCCCATGATGATGCCGTCCTCGGTCCAGGCCGTCACCTGGAGCTCCTCGGGGACGGTGGCCGGCTCGGCGGCCAGCGAGTGGTAGCGGGTGGCGGTGAACGGGGAGGGCAGGCCGGAGAACACCCCGGCGCCGTCGTGCATCACCGGCGAGGTCTTGCCGTGCAGCAGCTCGGGGGCGCGGCCGACCACGCCGCCGTAGGCCACGGCCATGGACTGCATGCCCAGGCAGACGCCGAAGACCGGGACCCCGGTGTCGGCGCAGTGGCGGACCATGTCCACGCAGACGCCGGCTTCCTCGGGGGTGCCGGGACCCGGGGAGAGCAGCACGCCGTCGAAGCCGTCCTGGGCGTGGGAGAGCTCGACCTGGTCGTTGCGGAGCACCTCGCACTCGGCGCCGAGCTGGTACAGGTACTGAACGAGGTTGAAGACGAAGCTGTCGTAGTTGTCCACAACCAGAATGCGCGCGCTCACCGGCTAGCTCCAGATCCCTCGTCGACGGTCACATCGTTGAACGGGAGCAGCGGCTCAGCCCATGGGAAGACGTACTGGAACAGCACGAACACCACGGCGAGCACCAGCACCAGGCAGATCAGCGCGCGTACCCACGCGCTGCCCGGCAGGTGCCGCCAGATCCAGCCGTACATTCCGCCCGTCGTCCTTCCCGTACCCCCTGTGTTCTTCCGGACCAGCCTAAGGGCTGGGGCGCCCGACCGGTCTTGCGTCTGTCAGTTCGGCCCACACCACGAGACGGTGGCTGTGTCCCCACTCGGGGTCGCAGGTGGTCAGGGTCAGGTAGCGGCCGGGTGCGGTGAAGGGGGAGCGCCGGGGCACCGGGTCGACCACCGCGACGTCCGTGGGGAGCGTCCGGAGCGGCCTGTTCCTGATCGTGTACGTGTACCTCGTGGTGCCGTCCTCCACGACGACGGCGTCTCCCGGGCGCAGTTCGGGGAAGTCCTTGAAGGGGTCGCCGTGGGTGCGGCGGTGCCCGGCCACGGCGAAGTTGCCGGTGCCGCCGAGGGCGGCGGTGCGCGCGTAGTGGCCGAGGCCCTTCTTGAGGAGTCCGGTGCCGGTGCCCTCCAGGACGGGCTTGACCCAGTCCGGGCCGAAGCGGGGGATGCGCATCTCGGCGAAGGGCTCGCCAGGGGCGTAGGCGGGGGCCGGCGGCGACGCGGCGGGGGTCCCGGGGCTCTGTGACCCCTGGGGCGTGTGCGGCGCCTGAGGGGCCTGTGGAGCGCCTTCCGTGCCGGGGGCGGGGACTGCGGCCGCGGCGGCCCAGCGGTCGCGCAGCCGGTCGCGCTGGCCCGCCATGGCCTGGTCGGCCTTCACGCCGGTCCACAGCAGGACGTAGGCGACGAACAGCACGATCAGGGTGCCGGCGGTCAGGCAGACCTCGCTGAAGGTCCGCACGGCCAGCCGTGCGAACCGTGCGGGGTCGGGCCGCGCGGTGTCGGGGTGCGCGGTGTCGGGCCGCGCGGTGTCGGGGTGCGCGGTGTCAGCGGGATGCGGTCGCGCTCTCCACGGGCTTCGCATAGTGGAGGTCCACTGTGCCGGAGTAGCCGGGCAGTGTCAGCGCCTTGTGCTCGTCCACTTTCCAGCCCAGACCGTAGGCGTTGACGTACAGCTGGTAGTTCTGGATCGCCGGGGACGCGGCGAGGGACTTGCGGAGCGCCGCCGGGTCGCCGACGGCGGTGACCTTGAACGGCGGGGAGTAGACCCGGCCCTGGAGGATCAGGGTGTTGCCGACGCAGCGCACCGCGCTGGTGGAGATCAGCCGCTGGTCCATCACCTGGATGCCCTTGGCGCCGCCCTGCCACAGCGCGTTCACCACGGCCTGCACGTCCTGCTGGTGGATCACCAGGTCGTTGGGCTGCGGCTCGGGCACGTTGGGGATGCGGGCCTTGGCGTCGGGCGGGGCGTCGTTGAGGGTGACCGACAGGGCCTTGCCGGTGATCTCCTGGGTGCCCGCGCCGGCCTGCAGGGCACGGAGCCTGGCGTCCTCGGCGTCCGAGCTGCCGTTGTCGCGCTCGGCGAGGGCGTCGACCTGCTTGCGGAGGGCTCCGGCGCTCTGCTCCAGGGCCGTGTTGCCGCGGCTGCGCTCGTGGATCAGGTCGGACAGCTTGCGCATGGAGTCGTCGGTGCGGATGTTCGTACCCTTGGAGGTGTTGAAGCTGGTCACGAAGATCAGCCCCGCCAGGGCGAACACGGCGGCCGTCAGCAGCCGGACCGTTCCGGCCCGGCCCCGGGGACCCTTGGAGGAGTCGTCGGAATTGCTCAACGTACCCTTCTCCTTCAACACGCTGAAGACCCACTACGCTAACGGACGCCCGGGGGAGGCAAAGTCCCCAGCGCATCGACAGGAGAACCCCTCGTGCCGAAGTCACGCACCCGCAAGAAGGACGACTACACGCCGCCGCCGGCCGCGAGGCAGGCGCAGGCCATCAAACTGACGAGCCGCGGCTGGGTCGCCCCGGTGATGCTGGCCCTCTTCCTGATCGGCCTGGCCTGGATCGTCGTCTTCTACGTGACCGATACCCAGCTGCCGATCGAGGCACTCGGCAATTGGAACATTGTCGTCGGTTTCGGATTTATCGCTGCAGGTTTCGGCGTCTCCACCCAGTGGAAGTAGCGAGCACGCCGAGGGCCTGAGCGCAAGTTCTCCCCTGAGTTATCCACAGCGCTATCCACACCTGAGGAAAAGATACGAAGGTCTGTGGATAAGTAAGTGGGCGGCCCCGCGTTGACGCCGGTGTGATCAGTCTTGGGTCTGACCGATCACCGGATCACGCGGGGCGTACGGCGCTCGCGGACGACGCCCGGCCCACAGCCGTACGGGGCGCCGCCCACAGCCGTACGGGGCCCGGCCCACAGCCATACGGGGGTCTGGCCCACAGCCGTACGGGCCCGGCCCACAGCCGTACGGGTCAGGGCGTCAGCTCCGCCGTGCGCAGCAGGATGAGTGCCAGGGACGCGCAGAGGACCAGGACGCAGGCCGACCACTGGGCCGCGGCCCGCTTCCGGCGCGCCTCCGGGCTCGGCGCCACCGCGGCGGGCCCGACCATGCCCGCCCCCATCACGGCGCCGGCCACCAGGCCGCCGATGTGGGCCTGCCAGGACACGCCCTCCGGGATGAAGGTCATGGCCAGCATCAGGGCGAGCATCACGCCCACCGGCCGCATGTCGTACTTCAGCCGCCGCATCAGCACGGCGGTCGCCCCGAACAGGCCGAAGATCGCGCCGGAGGCCCCGAGGGTGGCCTGGTTCGGCGCGGTGAGCAGATAGACCAGCGCGCTTCCGGCCAGGCCGGACAGCAGGTACACGGTGAGGTAGCGGGCCCGGCCGAGGGCCGCCTCCAGGGGACCGCCGATCACCCACAGGCCGAGCATGTTGCTCGCGATGTGCCACCACTCCTGGTGCAGGAAGACCGAGGTCAGCAGCCGGTAGTACTGGCCGGAGGAGACCCCTTCGACCGGTCCGCCGAAGTACTCGGCGTACCGGCCCAGCAGCCCCAGGTCGAGCGCGAGCGCGGGGTTGGCGAGCACCGCGAGGAAGACCGCGATGTTGATCCCCATGAGGATCTTGGTGACCAGGTGCGGGTCGCCCGCGGTGAGCGCACCGCCCGCGATGTTGCGCGGCACGGCGGCGGGCGCGCCGCGGACGCACTCGGGGCACTGGTAGCCGACCGAGGCGCTGATCATGCAGGTGGGGCAGATGGGCCGGTCGCAGCGGGTGCAGCTGATGCCGGTCTCGCGGCCCGGGTGCCGGTAACAGGTGTCCATCGGTTCCCTCGGTCGGCGGCGCGCGCGTGGCGGCGGAGCGGCGGAGCGGGACGGCGCCCCACCGGTCCGGTACACATCGAGTACGGACGGACGGTGCGCGTTGGTTCCCGTGCGGGCGCGGCCTAGCGCTTCTCGACGACGACGGACTCCAGGACCACGTCGGCCAGCGGGCGCTCGGTGCGCGCGTTGGTGTCGACCCGGGCGATGTCGTCGACCACCTTCTGGCTGGCCTTGTCGGTGACCTTCCCGAAGATGGTGTGCTTGCGGGTGAGCCAGGCGGTCGGGGCGACGGTGATGAAGAACTGGGAGCCGTTGGTGCCCGGCCCGGCGTTGGCCATTGCGACCAGGTAGGGCTCGGTGAAGGCGAGGTCGGGGTGGAACTCGTCCGGGAACTGGTAGCCCGGGCCGCCCGTGCCGTTGCCCAGGGGGTCACCGCCCTGGATCATGAACCCGCTGATGACGCGGTGGAAGACGGTGCCGTCGTACAGCCGCTCGGTGGTCTTCCGCCCGTCCTCCGGGTGGGTCCACTCGCGCTCACCGGTGGCCAGCTCGGTGAAGTTGCGGACGGTCTTCGGCGCGTGGTTCGGCAGCAGCTCGATCTCGATGTCGCCGTGGTTGGTCCTCAGGGTGGCGTAGAGCTTCTCGGCCACGGATCTGCCTTCCCATAGTCATCACTGTCGGTTCCAGATCCTCGCACGGTGTGCCGCTTGGTCAAGAAATCGCCGGAATCGGCCACCCGTATGCCCTGTCATACAGGCCGCGCGCCGTTATGGCGGGCATGATCCGGGAAAGGGTGGAAAGGTGAACTGTGTCCGCCACCGAGGAGGAGGATCCCGTGACCCCGAAGGACAGTGCGCACGCAGCGGCCGAAAGCGCGAAGGACGCCGTGCGCTACGCCGCGGACGCAGTGGTGCCGTATGCCGAGACCGTCCGGGACGCGGCGGTGCACTACGCGACCGAGGCGAATGACAGGCTGACCCCGAAGGTGTCCTACGCAGCCCAGGAGGCGGCGCGCCAAGCCCGTTCCGCGTATGACTGCCACCTGCACCCGCGTATGAAGGCTGCCCGGTCGCACGTCCCCGCGAACATGGACCGGGCGGCGGTCATGGCCGTCCACAAGACCCGCGAGGCGGCCCGGCAGGCCGCCGACTACACGACTCCCAGGATCGAGCAGGCGATCGCGGCGGGCCGCCCCTACGCGGAGGAGGCCGCCTCCCGGTCGACCGCCGCGTACGCCGCGCTGCGCGGGCAGGTCTCGGCCAAAGAGGTGCAGAAGCTGGTGCGCCGCCACGAGCGGCGGGCCAAGTGCGGTCACGCGCTGAAGTGGGTCGCGGTGACCGGTGTGGTGATCGGCGCCGCGTACGCGGCGTGGCGGTGGTGGGACAAGCAGTCGAACCCCGACTGGCTGGTGGAGCCGCCGGCCGCGACGGAGCTGTCGGAGCGGGACTCCGAGCCGCCGAACCTCGACGACGAGCTGAGGGCCAAGGAGGCGGACGCCTCCTCCGACTCCGACGACCAGCGTTAGGCGCGCCGCCGGGCAGGGCGGGCAACCGTCCGGCGGGACGCAGGGCAGGAACGCCGGAAGGGGCCCGGATCCACATCGGATCCGGGCCCCTTCCGGCTTTCTGCTTTCGGCTTCCGGGGTACGCGCCGCGGGGCCTCAGCCGGTCTGCTTGCGGCCGGTGTCCTCGTGCTTGGACGGGACCGGCGCCGACCGCTTGGCGGTACCGGGCGTCACGTGCGGGGAGACCGGCTTCTCCGGCATCGGCCCGCGCAGGACGTCGTGCTGCGGCGGCGCGGACCGCTTGGCCGCCTCGGGGGGCGTGTGGGTGGTCGGCTGCGCCGGGTGCGGCGTGGCCGGCCGGGACTGCGCGGCCATCCGCCCGGGTGCCCCGGACGGCTCCCGGGAGCGCTCGCCGGCCGGTTCCCCGGACCGGCCGGTTTCCTTCCCGGCCGCCCCGGCCTTCTTGTCGTGCTTGAGGAAGTCGAAGATTCCCATGGTGGTGCGCCTCCGGCTGGTTGCCCCCTGGGCTGTGCGCCTTCCCCCACTCTCGGTCAAGGCAGCCGGGACCGCCCCCTGACCGCGCCCTCCCGTGGGCCGCCGGGGCCTACTGGCGGGCGCGGCGGGCGGGCCGGGGGCTGTCGGCGGGCACCGCGAGGTCCCCCTCGACCAGCTGCTTCAGCCCGTGCAGCAGGGCCTGCCGGTCGCCGTCGGAGAGGGAGGCCAGGGCCTCCCGGTGGACCCGGTCGACGATCCGCCGGCTCTCCGCCGCCGTCTCGGCGCCCTTCTCGGTGACGGCGATGATGCGCGCGCGGCGGTCCTTGGCGGACGGGCGGCGTTCGGCCAGGCCGGCCTTCTCCAGAGCGTCCACGGTCACGACCATCGTCGTCTTGTCCATGTCGCCGATCTCGGCGAGCTGGATCTGGGTGCGCTCCTCCTCCATGGCGTGGACGAGGACGCAGTGCATGCGCGCGGTCAGGCCGATCTCTGCCAGCGCGGCCGACATCCGGGTGCGGAGCACATGACTGGTGTGGTCCAGCAGGAAGGAGAGGTCGGGCTCGGTACGGGCGGGTGCCATCGCGGTCATGGGACCAGCCTAGCAATCATCCCCAAACAAATAGTCTGCAACAAAACCATCTGCTACGGTCTCTCCATCGCCCCGCTCCATGGCCGAACCGCTTGGGAGAAACCGATGTCCGCTTCACTCACCTCCGCCCCCGAACGCTCGGCGCCCCCGCTCGGGCTCCGGCTGCACTCGCGCTGGACGGCCCTGGCCGTGCTCTCCACCGGCATGCTGATGACCGTCCTGGACGGCAGCATCGTCACGGTGGCGATGCCCGCCATCCAGAACGACCTGGGCTTCTCCCCGGCCTCGCTGAGCTGGGTGGTCAACGCCTACCTGATCGCCTTCGGCAGCCTGCTCCTGCTGGCCGGCCGGCTCGGGGACCTGATCGGCCGGAAGCGGATGTTCCTGGCGGGCACGGCCGTGTTCACCGGCGCCTCCCTGCTGGCGGGCCTCGCCACCAGCCCCGCACTGCTGATCGCAGCCCGCTTCCTCCAGGGCATCGGCTCGGCGATGGCCTCGGCGGTCAGCCTCGGGATCCTGATCACCCTGTTCACCGAACCCCGTGAGCGGGCGAAGGCGATCGCCGTCTTCTCCTTCACCGGTGCGGCCGGCGCCTCGCTGGGACAGGTGCTGGGCGGGGTCCTCACCGACGCCCTCGACTGGCACTGGATCTTCTTCATCAACCTGCCGATCGGCCTCGCGGCCGCGCTCCTCGCGCTCCCCGCGCTGCCCGGCGACCGCGGCCTGGGTCTCCGCGCCGGTGCCGACGTACTGGGCGCCGTACTGGTCACCGCCGGTCTGATGGTCGGCATCTCCACCGTGGTCGGGGTGGAGCAGCACGGCTGGACCTCCGCCCGCACCCTCGCCCCGGGCGCGCTCGCCGTGGCCCTGCTGGCCGGCTTCGTGGTCCGGCAGTCCCGGGCACGGACCCCTCTGCTGCCCCTGCGGATCTTCCGGTCCGCCGCCGTGACCGGCGCCAACCTGGTCCAGATGCTGATGGTCGCCGCGCTGTTCGCCTTCCAGATCCTGGTCGCCCTCTACCTGCAGAAGGTGCTCGGCTACGGGGCCGCCGAGACCGGTCTGGCGATGCTTCCGGCGGCCGTGGTGATCGGGGCGGTCTCCCTGGGCGTATCGGCCCGCCTGGCGGACCGGTTCGGGGACCGGAGCGTCCTCCTGGCAGGACTGACCCTGCTGGTCATCGCCCTCGGCCTGCTGACCCGGCTGCCCGTCCACGCCGACTACGTACGGGACCTGCTGCCGGTGATGCTGCTGGCCGCCGGGTTCGGCCTGGCCCTGCCGGCCCTGACCACACTGGGCATGTCCGACGCCGGCGAGGCGGACGCGGGCCTGGCCTCGGGCCTCTTCAACACCACCCAGCAGATCGGGATGGCCCTCGGGGTCGCGGTGCTGTCCACCCTGGCCGCCTCCCGCTCGGAGTCCCTGGCCGCGGCGGGCAGGACCGCACCGGAAGCCCTGACCGGCGGCTACCACCTGGCCTTCGGGGTGGGCGCGGGGCTGCTTCTCCTGGCCCTGGCGGTGGCCGCGGTCACCCTCCGGGGGGCCGGCCGCACGACCGGCTGAACCCGGCCGCGGACGGCAACCGCCGCCACGCACACCACGCGGAGGCCGCCCGTGTTTCACGTGAAACATCGCGTGAAACACGGGCGGCCTCCGTACGTGCCTCCGTATGCGCCGCCGTGCGGTCCGCCGTGCGCGCCGCTCCGGCTCAGGCCGCGGAGAAGCCCCGCTTCAGGGCGTCCGCGATCTCCACGGCACGGCGCGCCTGGTACTCGACGGCGGACAGGTTCGCCTCGGCCACGTTGGCGGGGTTGTTGCCCGAAATGCTGCTCGCGCCGTACGGGTTGCCGTTCTCCGGCTCGAACTGCACGGTGTCCGCGAAACCGGGCGGGACGATGATCGCGCCCCAGTGGTAGAAGGTGTTGTTCAGGGCCAGCACGGTGCTCTCCTGGCCGCCGTGTGCGGTGGAGGTGGAGACGAACGAGGAGACCACCTTGTTCACCAGCTTGCCCTGGAACCACAGACCGCCGGTGGTGTCGATGAACTGCTTGAGCTGCGCGGCCGGCAGGCCGAAGCGGGTCGGCGTACCGAACAGGATCACATCGGCCCACTCCAGGTCGGCCAGGCTCGCCTCGGCGATGTCGGCGGTGGCCGCCGCGTGCTCCGCCCACGCCGGGGTGCCCGCCACCACGGACTCGGGCGCGAGCTCGGCGACCCGCCGCAGACGCACCTCCGCACCGGCCTTCTCCGCCGACTCCGCGGCGGCCTGGGCCAGCCGGTGGACATTCCCGGTGGAGGAGTAGTAGATGACGGCGACGTTGGCCATGAACGGACAACTCCCTTGTCAAGACGGCCGGCTGACCGGGCGATGGATGGAGACCGATCCTTTCCGGCCGGATCCGGGCCCTCAACGACCCGGCGAGGACTTTGTCAAAGACCGCCGGAGCCCTGACAGGCCCTGACAGGGCCGGAAAATCCCGACTTGACAAGGACGACGGGAAATTGAGCACTGTGCAAGCCCGCAGCCCTACGCTCGCCTCATGATGAGCGAACCTGCCATTACCCTGCTGAAACAGCTGGCGGCAGAGGGAGTGTCGCCCTGGCTCGCCGGAAGCGATACGCAGTTCCTGCCGGGCACGCTGTACCGCCCGGCCGAGACCGCGCTGCTGCACGGCGCCGTGGCGTCGAACGCCGACCCCGAGACCGTCCGTCGCGCCTGCGACACGCTCTGGGAGACGTATCTCCGCAGCGAGGGGCGCCACGGCCGGGTGTCCGTACCGGTGGACCCCCGTATCGCCCATGACGCGGAGGCCATCCTGGCCGACGCCCGCTCCATCCAGACCGAGGTCGGACGCCCCAACGTGCTGGTCCGCATCGCGGCGACCCCCGCCGGGCTGGCCGCGATGGAGAACTGCCTGGCCCTGGGCATCGCGGTCGACACCGACCTGGTCTTCTCGGCCGAGCGCTACGAGGAGGTGCTCACCTCCTACCTCGCCGGCATGGAACGGGCCCTGGCCGCCGGCCGCGCGCTCGGCCCGCTCGTCGCCGTGGCCTCGGTCCCGGTGGGCCTGCTCGACGCCGAGGTCAACGACCGCCTCGCCGACCGCCCGGGCCGGCCGGCGCTCGCCGCGCGGGCCCGGGACACCGCGGGCGTCGCGCTCGCCCGCACCATCTACCGCATCCGCGAGGAACGCCTGGGCGGCAACTGGTGGCGCGTCCTACGCGCGGCCGGCGCCGTCCCCCCGGGACTGCTGTGGACGGCCGTCACCCCCCGGCACATCAGCGGACTCGTCGGCAGCAACACCGGACAGGTCGCCACCCTGGAGGCACTGGAGAGCGCCGCGGCCCTGTCGGACCTCCGGGGTGACACCCTGCTGAACGCCCACGAGGACGCGCACCGGGACCTCGACCTGCTGGAGTCCCTCGGCGTGCGGATGGCGGACGTGGCCGCATTCCTGGAGGCCGCCGAACTGGGCAGGCTCCGCGAGTCCTGGATCCTCAGGCCGTGATCACGGACCCCCGGGGCACGGACGCACCGGCCCCCCGGTCGGCCGCACGGATCTCGAACAGCATGTGCTCCACCACGTCACCGCCGTACTCGGGCTCCTTGACCCGCACGCTGCGGAGCAGGCTCAGCTCCCGGCCGGACTGACCGGCGATCCGGTCGAGCTCCACCAGGTCGCCCCGGTCGCTGAAGTGCAGCAGCGCCGATCCCGTCGGGGTGAGCCAGTGCGGCACCTGCTCCAGGAAGCGCCGGTGCGCGCGGTACCCGGTGTCCACATAGGCGCGCTCGTGCACCGACTGGTACTGGTAGTCCTCCGGCGCCAGCACGTAGTTGGAGCTCCAGAAGACGACGTCGAAGCGCTCGTCGGAGGCCAGACCGGAGAAGAGGTCGCTGTGCACCGCTCTCAACCGGTCCTCCACACCGTGCCGTTCGGCGTTCACCGCCGCGTTCTCCACCGCACGCGGGCTGATGTCCGCCGCCACCACGTGGTCGTAGCCGGCCAGGGCCGCCATCACCGCCGTCACCCCGGACCCGCATCCGATCTCCAGGAACGACGCACCGCGCGGCACCGGCGGCGGAACCGGACCGTCCAGCCCCAGGAAGTCCACCGCGATCGCCGTCGACGGGCAGAACACCGGTGCGAACACCTCGTCCAGCAGGTCCCACTCACGTCCGCACAGGGCGAACACCTCCGGCCGGTCCTCACGTTCGAGTGACATCCGGCTGCGCTGCAGCGAGCGCACGAAACGCTGGGTCTGGATCATCGGCTCCCCCGGGCAGACAGTGGTGCGGCAACCAGGCGCGCCGCCCATCCCAGACTGATCGGGCATCGGGTGCCGCCAAAAGGTGCCCGGGCAACCACATCGCGCACACCGCCCGGTGCCCTCGCCACCGTGCCCCGCTCTGACCTGGCATTCTTGGGTCAAGACCAGGTTGACCAGGCCCTGTTGGCGCGACTACGTTCGCGAGCGGGCAGGCACCACAGTGGACGTCGATGGGGGACGATGCGTGATGTCGGGGAGCCGAGAGCCACATACCGGCGTGTCCGAGATGCTCGAACTGCTGGCCCGTGAGGCACCGGCCGAGGATTTCGAACACGTTCTGCAGACCGCCCGGAATTCGGGAGCCACGCCGGAGGAGCTTGAGCGTCTGACCCGCGCCAAGGACCTCTCGCTGAACATCCGGGGCCTGTTCTCGCGCCGCCAGCAGCGCGAGGCGGGCCTCAGCGCGCTCGTCGACACCGCACGCGACCTGACGCATCCGTACAACCTCGACACCCTGCTCAAGGTGATCACCCGGCGGGCCCGGCTGCTCCTGGGCCTCGACATGTCCTGGGTGACCTTCCACGACTTCCAGGAGCGGCGTTCCGTCGTCCGCGCCGCGGACGGCCACACCTCCTCGATCACCGTCGGCTTCGAGGTGCCCATGACCGGCGGTGTCGGCCTGCAGGCCCGGAAGCGGTCGGCCCCCTTCTGGTCCGCGGACTACCTCCGCGACGAGACCTTCGTCCACTCCCCGGTGATCGACACCGTGGTCCGGGCCGAGGGCCTGCACGCGATCATGGCCGTGCCGCTCCGCCACGAGGAGAGCGAACTCGGCAACCTGTACGTGGCCGGCCGGCGCATCCGCCACTTCGACCCGGACGAGCTCTCCCTGATGAGCTCCCTCGCCGACCTCGCGGCCGTCGCCATCGAGAAGACCCGGCTGCTCGACCAGGCCCGCGACGAGGTCGCCGGCCTGGAGCTCAACACCTCCCGGGCCATGGACTCCTCCGCCACCGCCAACCGGCTGCGCACCACCCACAGCCGGCTGATCGACCTCGTGCTGGAGGGCGGCGGTCTGCACGCCCTGGTCACCGAGGCCGCCCCGCTGCTCGGCGGCGGCACCCTGACCGTCCGCGACCACACCGGCCGTACGATCGCCACCGCCGGCGAGGCACCGGCGCCCGACGGGGCGGCCCTCCGCGCCGCCTCCCTGGACGCCCACGCCGAGCGCCGCCCCGTCCGCACCCGCGACGGCCTGTGGGTCGCCCCCGCCTCGGCCGGCCAGGAGGCGCTCGGCACCCTGCTGCTCACCCCCGCCCCCGGAAAGGGCGACGGCGGCCCCGACGACGGCCTGCGCGTCGAACTCCTCGGCCTGGTCGCCCAGGCCGCCGCCCTGGTCCTGCTGATGCAGCGCAGCGCGGCGGCCGCCGAGGGCCAGGTCCGCGACGAGCTCTTCAACGACCTCCTCAAGGAGGACCAGCTGCCGGCCGCCAAACTCGCCGAACGCGCCCGCCGGCTCGGCGTGAACCTGGACGGCCCGCACGTCGTCGTGGTCGCCCGCCCCGAGGGCGGCTCGCTGGGCCGCGCCGTCATCTGGGCCTCCTCCTACGCCCACCAGCACTCCGGCCTCAAGAGCGTGGAATCCGGCTCCATCGTCCTGCTGGTACCCGGCACCGACCCCGGGGCCGCGGGCAAGGCCGCCTCCCAGGAGCTGTCCACCGCCCTCAACCACCCGGTCACGGTCGGCACGGCCGGGCCGGTCACCGAGCTGTCCGCGATCGGCCGCACCTACCAGGAGGCCCGCAGCTGCCTGGACGCGCTCACCGCCCTCGGCGGCAAGGGCGGCACCGCCTCCCCCCGCGAGCTGGGCTTCCTCGGCCTGCTGCTGTCCGACAGCCCCAACACCGCCGAGTTCGTCAACAACACCATCGGGCCGGTCCTCGACTACGACGCCCAGCAGCGCACCGACCTGGCGCGCACCCTGGAGGCGTACTTCGCCTCCGCCGGCAGCCCCACCCGGGCCGCCGAAACCCTGCACGTCCACCCCAACACGGTCTCCCGCCGGCTGGAGCGGATCACCGAACTGCTGGGCCCCTCCTGGCTGGAGCCCTCCCAGGCCCTGGAGGTCCAGCTGGCGCTCCAGATGCAGCGCACCCGGCGCGCCCTCCTGCGCGGCCGCCGCGATCAGGCCGGCCGGGCCTCGGGCTGAGCCCCTCCGCCGAGCTCCCGGCCCCGCTCGGGCAGGCGGTGGTCCTCCTCCCGGAGAAGCCGGGGGGAGGACCACCGGGCCCCGGCCGGGGTCCCCTCCGCCGCCCGCACCGCGTGCGCGACGGAGGCCAGAGTGGTGTGCCGGTGCCAGCCCTCGAAGGACCGGCCCTCGAAGTCCACCATGCCGACCGGAGCGGAGACCGCCGCGAAGTCGAGGGCGACCCGGCGGGTCAGCCGGGTCAGCCGCAGCAGCCGTCCCCACGGCTCGGTGACCATCCCGGTCAGCCAGCACCGCACGGGCCGGGTGCCCGGCCCGTCCCACTCGCCCAGCAGAAGCACCGGCCGCCGGGCACCCGGCAGCCGCACCGGTACCGCCGCCACCCAGGAGGTCCGCACCGCCGCGCTCTCCGGGTCCCGCCAGGTCACCGGCCGGCGCAGGGTCCGTACGGTCCGCAGCAACCGGTCCGCGGTGAACTCCCGGCCGCCTCCGCCCAGCAGGTCGGGTGCGTCCGCCGTCACCAGGGTCTCCCCGCGTACGGACATCAGGAAGGGCAGGCCCGCCGCCTCGAACCGGGCCGCGGCCGCCACCGGGTCGGCGTCCGGCAGGTCCAGCACCACCGGCCGGACGGGTTCCCCCACCCAGTCCCGCACCTCCCGGGCGCCCTCCGCGACGCACTCCGGGCCGTCCCCGGACAGCATCAGCTGCCAGGTCACCGGCACGCTCACCGCGTCGTTCGCCGCCCAGAGCCCGAACGCCTGCTGGCTGTTGACCACCTGCCCCATGCTCGGCACGAACCGCCGCCGCACCCCCACCGTGTGGTGGCCGGTCTTGGGGATGACCACCGAGTGCGCCACCCAGGCCCGCGGCCGCAGCGTCTCCTCCAGGTGCCGTGCGAGAGCGGCCCGCACCAGGTTCCAGTCCCAGGTCGAGCACGAGATGAAGTGGTGCAGGCTCTGCTCCGCCGCCCGGTCCCCCACGCGGGCCGCGATGTTGCGGATCGACTTCCGGCCGCCGGCCGACAGCAGCCCGCGCACGTACAGCTCGCCCTTGCGGCGCTGGTCGCTGCGCGTCAGCGCGGTGAACAGCGCCGCGCACAGCTCCGCACCGAGCTCCGCGCCGAGCTCGGCCCCGGCATCTGCTGACATTTCTTCCCGTACGAGGCGCATCCCCACGATCCCCCCACCCGTAGCCGGATCCCGCCTTCCCGACGGCATCCCCACGGTGCGCCCGGCCGCCCCCGCCTGCCCAGGTGTCCCCGCCACACACCTGCCCCCCGCCGGTGCGGCCCCCGCCACAACTGCCTTTGTGAATCCGGGACCTCCCGCGGGAGCCGCCCGGGGGAACGAAAAGAAGACCCCCCTGACCTGGTTTCCCCAGGTCAGGGGGGTCTTACGAATGTGGAGCCTAGGGGAGTCGAACCCCTGACATCTGCCATGCAAAGACAGCGCTCTACCAACTGAGCTAAGGCCCCGGAAAACGGACCGGTCCGCTACCCAGGAGGGTACGGCCATGTCCGCACACAAGAGTACCGGGTTTACCCCCTGATCCCGCAAAATGATAGGGACTCCCGTCATGCGACCACTCTCCGTAAGATGCTCGCGAGGTTCGCACCAGCGAAGGGGAGTAGTAAGAGTGGACGCAGTACAGCAAGAGGCAACCGCCAGAGCCAGAGAGCTCCAGCGCAGCTGGTACGGGGAGCCGCTCGGCGCGCTCTTCCGCCGGCTCATAGATGATCTCGGCTTGAACCAGGCCCGCCTCGCTGCCGTCCTCGGACTGTCCGCACCGATGCTCTCCCAGCTGATGAGCGGCCAGCGCGCGAAGATCGGCAACCCGGCCGTGGTCCAGCGGGTCCAGGCCCTGCAGGACCTCGCCGGGCAGGTCTCCGACGGCAGCGTGAGCGCCGCCGAGGCCACCGACCGGATGGACGAGATCAAGAAGACCCAGGGCGGCTCCGTCCTGAGCAACAGCGGCCAGACCCCGACCGGTTCGGGCGCGCCGACCGTCAAGCGGGTCGTCCGCGAGATCCAGTCGCTGCTCCGCTCGGTCTCCGCGGCCGGTGACATCATCGACGCGGCGGACACCCTCGCTGCCAGCCACCCGGAACTGGCAGAGTTCCTCAAGGTCTACGGGGCCGGGCGCACCGCCGACGCGGTCGCCCACTACGAGGCACACCAGAACTGACGCCACGGGCGCCGGTGACGGCAGTGACACCGGTGACACCGGTGACACCGGTGACGGCACAGCGGCAACAGCGACAACAGCGGTAGCGGAGCACGGGGGACGGGCGCGCGGATGGGTGAGATCTTCGCCGGTCGGTACGAACTGATCGATCCGGTCGGACGGGGCGGAGCCGGAGCCGTCTGGCGCGCCTGGGACCACCGCCGCCGCCGGTACGTCGCCGCCAAGGTGCTCCTGCAGAGCGACGCCCACACCCTGCTCCGCTTCGTGCGTGAACAGGCCCTTCGCATCGACCACCCGCACGTGCTGGCCCCGGCCAGCTGGGCGGCGGACGACGACAAGGTCCTGTTCACCATGGACCTCGTCGGCGGGGGCTCGCTGGCCCATGTGATCGGCGACTACGGCCCGTTGCCGCCGCGGTTCGTGTGCGTCCTCCTCGACCAGCTGCTGTCCGGGCTGGCGGCGGTGCACGCCGAGGGCGTCGTCCACCGCGACATCAAGCCGGCCAACATCCTGATGGAAGCCACCGGTACGGGACGGCCGCACCTGCGGCTGTCCGACTTCGGGATCTCCATGCGCAAGGGCGAGCCCCGGCTGACCGAGACCAACTACGTGGTCGGCACGCCCGGTTATTTCGCCCCCGAACAACTCCTCGGCTCCGAGCCCGACTTCCCCGCCGACCTGTTCGCCGTGGGACTGGTCGCCCTCTACCTCCTGCAGGGCCGCAAGCCCGACTCCGAGGCGCTGGTGGAGCGGTTCCGCACGCACGGTACCCCGGACGCCCACGAAGGGGTTCCCACGGCGCTGTGGCAGGTCGTGGCGGCCCTGCTGCAGCCGGACCCCCGGGCCCGCTTCAGGACCGCCACAGGGGCGCGCAAGGCCCTTGCCGAGGCGGTGGAGCTGCTGCCTCCGGACGACCCCGACCAAGTGATCGTCGAGGTCTTCGACCAGATGGGCCCGCTGCCGTCCGGATTCGGCCCGCAGGGACCGCTGAGCACCTCGGCGGTCACCCCCGGCTCCGCCACCGCGCCCGTGGTCCGGACGGGGGTCCCGGCAGTGGTCCCGGCACAGCCCGGACCGCCCGCGGCCGAGCCCTCCACGCCCTCCGCGCCCTCCGCGCCCTTCGTACCCCCGGCCCACCCCGCGGGCCCCGGCATGGAGGCCGAGCCGACGCGGACCTCCGCACAGCAGCCGCAGGCCCGGCCGGAGCCCCGGCCCCACGCCTCGGCGACCGGGAGCTTCCACCTGGCGCCGCCGGCCGCCACCGCCCCGACGCCCGTACTGCCACCGTGGCCGGCGCAGGCAACCGCGCCCGCGCCCGCATCCGTTCCGGCGCCGTCGCTGTCGCCGGCGCCGTCGCCGTCGCCACCACGGGGTGCCGGCCCGTCGACCCGGACCACCCTGACCCTGCTGCTCTCCGCCCTGGCCTGCTACGCCGTCGGCATCTGGGCCCTGACGCGCATGTAGCCCACCCCGGAAACCACCCCGAAGCCGCGCATCAGGCCGAGCCGGCCGACCGCCGGGCCATGAGCTTCCAGCCGCCCAGCACGAGCAGCAGCACCGTGCCGGCACCGAAGCCCGCCGCGGCCACCACGCCCATCGTCGAGCGGGTGTCCGCCGCCTCCGCGGCCTCCGTGGCGGTCAGCCCCTCGCGGGCCGCCGCCCGGTCGTCCTCGCCGACCCCGAGACCGGTCCCGTCGAGGCTCTCCGCGTACGCCGGCCCGACCTCGGCCCCGCCGTCGACCTTGACCCGCATGGTCAGCTGCAGCGGGACGTCCTCGGCGGTGAACTCGCCCACCTTCTTGTTCACCGTCACCGCCAGGTAGTACCAGCCGGCGAGGCGCACCGGTTTGATCGCGCGGGTGTCGGAGAAGCGGTTCTCGTACGCCACCGGGGGGAGCGGCCCGATCTCGGCCTTGGCGAGCTTGCCGTCGTAGGACTCGTCGACCTCGGACACCGCCGACCGGACCGGGCTGTAGACCTCGGTGACGAGCGCGTTCCCGGCGTACCCGGAGGACTTGGTCGGCTTGCCGCCGGTCAGCTCCGTGCTGATGCTCAGCTGCTGCCCCCAGTCCACCGGCACCCGGTAGAACCGGGTCTGCCCCGGTCGCACCGAATCGCCCCACACGCCCGTCCCGAGGGCCCGTGCGTCGTTGAAGCCGGTGCCGCCCTCGCGGACCACCCGCCGGTCGGACGGCGGGGTCACGGGCGCCGAGGGCCAGACGCTCGGCGCGGTCTGCGGTGCGTTGCCGCCCTTCAGGCCGGGCTCCCGCTGCACGTGGAGCTCCACCGGCCAGGGAGCCCGGTCCGATTCCTTGGCGTTCTTCCGGGTCAGCTTCACGTAGTAGCTGGTGGCCTGCTGGCACTCGCCGTCCTCGGCCAGGGCCCGGACGGCCACGTCGGCGAGCGGCCGGGCCTGCTCGGAGGAGGAGACGTCCGCGCCCTCGGTGCTTCCGCAGGACTGGCCGTCGGTGTCGATCAGATCGATCTCGATGCCGTCCGCATAGGCCACCTTGGCGGTGCGCTCGGGGTGGGCGACCGCGCTGACGTAAACGCTGGACGCGGCGTCCAGCGGGACCTCGTAGAAGCGCTCCTGGCCCGGGGAGACGGTGTCGGTGTAGAAGCGGCCGGCCTCCAGCCGCGGTCCGAGCGCGGAGTTCGCGCCGCCCTCAACCTTCTGCGCGCCCGGTCCCGTCCGGTACGCCGGTACGGGGTCGGCGGCCGCGTACGCCGCTCCCGGCGCGGCACCGGCGGCCATGGCGCACAGGGCCACCGCCCCGGCCGCGGCCAGCGTTCCACGGACCCGACCCATCACACCCACCCCTGAATTTGCTACAGCAAGCTTAAAATTAGCGAACCGAAATCCAGTATCGGATCCCCTGCCGGAACCCGTACCGGAACCCGCACCCGATCCCACGCCGCCGCGGGCAGCACGAAGCCCCGGGCGCATTCAAGCGGCCGGGGCTTCGCGTCACAACGTTCGGTCTCACACACCGGAGCCGGAAGGCACGGAGTCGGTGGCCTCCGTCCACAGGTCCTGCTCGGCGCGGTCCGCCTGGATCTGGCGGTACACGAGGAGCCCGCCGATGGCGGCCAGTGCGACCAGGAGAAGCTTCTTCACCGCGCGAACCTCGTCTCTCATTGACGTAGGAGTCTTCTGGCGCCCCACAATACACACCGACCGATACCGATCGGTTATCTGGGAACGACCCGACGGCCCAACGGCAACGGCCCGGCGGAGAATCTCCGCCGGGCCGAAACCGTACTGTGGGGCTAACAGGATTTGAACCTGTGGCCTCATCCTTATCAGGGATGCGCTCTAACCAACTGAGCTATAGCCCCTCCGCGCTGCGCGCTGACTCCTGAAGGTTAGCGCACAGACCCGGGAGTTCCCAAATCGCTGGTCAGGGCCCTGCGAGGGGAACTACTCGTCCTCGGCGAGGGTGAGCTCCACACCGCCCACGAAGCCCGCCGAGAGGTTGTAGATGAAGGCGCCCAGCGTGGCCAGCGCCGTCATCAGGACCACGTCGATGACCGCGATCACCGAGGTGAACACGAGCACGCGCGGCAGCGACAGGAACGACTGCAGGTCGAAGCCGTTCGACTCGTTCGAGCCGGTGGCCTCGGAGATGGTGCCGCCGACGGTCGAGAAGACCCCCATCGCGTCCATGACCATCCACAGCACCACCGACGCCACGATGGTGCAGATGCCCAGCGCGATCGACAGCAGGAAGCTGACCTTCATCACCGACCACGGGTCGGCCTTGGCCACCCGCAGCCGTGCCTTGCGCGTCCTGGGCGTCGTACGGGCCCCCGTACGCGGCTTGCGCTGCGCATCGGTGCCCGCCGGCGCCGCGTACGCCTGCGGCGGGTGGTACGGCCGATCGGCACGCTCCTTGCCGGCCTCGGCCGGCTGCGGCCCTCGGGTGTCCGTCACGGTTGTCGCCCCCTGCGCGTCCGCGGCGGGGCCACGGGCACCGCTGTCTCCGGTCGTGGCCGCTCCGGCGCCCGTGGCTCCACTCACGCTTGCTCCTACTGCTCCCCGGCCGAGGACTCCGTGCCCTCGGCGGCCTCGGTGGCCTGTCCCTCGACCGTCTCGGGCTCATCGCCCTCCTCGGCCTCCTGACCCGCCTCGGCATTGCGTGCGATACCGACGACGGCATCGCGCTTGCCCAGGTTGATCAGCTGGACGCCCATGGTGTCACGGCCGGTCTCCCTGACTTCGCTGACGCGCGTACGGATCACACCTCCGCCGAGGGTGATCGCAAGGATTTCGTCGGATTCGTCCACCACGAGCGCGCCGACGAGAGACCCGCGATCCTCCACGATCTTGGCAGCCTTGATACCCAGACCGCCACGGCCCTGGACGCGGTACTCGTCGACCGGCGTCCGCTTGGCGTAGCCGCCGTCGGTCGCGGTGAAGACGAACGTACCGGGTCGGACCACGCTCATGGAGAGCAGTTCGTCACCCTCGCGGAAACTCATGCCCTTCACGCCCGACGTGGCACGGCCCATCGGCCGCAGCGCCTCGTCGGTCGCGGTGAACCGGATCGACTGCGCCTTCTTGCTGATGAGCAGGAGGTCGTCCTCGGCCGAGACCAGCTCCGCACCGATCAGCTCGTCGTCGCCGCCGTCCTGCTGCTCGCGCAGGTTGATGGCGATGACGCCGCCCGAACGGGGCGAGTCGTAGTCCTTGAGCGGGGTCTTCTTCACCAGACCGGCCTTGGTGGCCAGGATCAGGTACGGGGCCGCCTCGTAGTCGCGGATCGCCAGGATCTGCGCGATCTGCTCGTCCGGCTGGAAGGCCAGCAGGTTGGCCACGTGCTGGCCGCGGGCGTCGCGCCCGGCGTCCGGCAGCTCGTACGCCTTGGCCCGGTACACCCGGCCCTTGTTGGTGAAGAACAGCAGCCAGTGGTGCGTGGTGGAGACGAAGAAGTGGTCGACGATGTCGTCTTCCTTCAGCTTCGTGCCGCGCACGCCCTTGCCGCCGCGCCGCTGGGAGCGGTAGTCGTCGGTCTTGGTCCGCTTGACGTAGCCGCCGCGGGTGATGGTGACGACGATGTCCTCTTCGGCGATCAGGTCCTCCATGGACATGTCGCCGTCGAAGGGCACCAGCTTGGAGCGCCGGTCGTCGCCGAACTTCTCGACGATCGCCGCCAGCTCCTCGCTGACGATCCCGCGCTGCTTCTCCGGGGAGGCCAGGATCGCGTTGTACTCGTTGATCTTCGCCTGGAGCTCGTCGTGCTCGGCGACGATCTTCTGCCGCTCCAGGGCCGCGAGCCGGCGGAGCTGCATCTCCAGGATCGCGTTGGCCTGGATCTCGTCGATCTGCAGCAGGCCCATCAGGCCCTCGCGGGCGACCTCGACGGTCTCGCTGCGCCGGATCAGCGCGATGACCTCGTCGATGGCGTCGAGGGCCTTGAGCAGACCGCGCAGGATGTGGGCGCGCTCCTCCGCCTTGCGCAGACGGAACTTCGTCCGGCGGACGATGACCTCGATCTGGTGGTGCACCCAGTGGCGGATGAACGCGTCCAGCGAGAGCGTGCGCGGCACCCCGTCGACCAGGGCCAGCATGTTGGCGCCGAAGTTGGTCTGCAGGTCGGTGTGCTTGTAGAGGTTGTTCAGCACCACCTTGGCGACCGCGTCGCGCTTGAGCACGATCACCAGGCGCTGGCCGGTCCGGGAGGAGGTCTCGTCCCGGACGTCGGCGATGCCGCCGATCCGGCCGTCCTTCACCAGGTCGGCGATCTTCTGCGCGAGGTTGTCCGGGTTCGTCTGGTACGGGAGCTCGGTGACCACCAGGCACTGGCGGTTCTGGATCTCCTCGACCTCGACCACGGCGCGCATGGTGATCGAGCCGCGGCCGGTCCGGTACGCCTCCTCGATGCCCTTGCGGCCCACCACGAGCGCGCCGGTCGGGAAGTCCGGGCCCTTGATCCGCTCGACGAGGGCGTCGAGGAGGTCCTCGTGCGAGGCCTCGGGGTTGGCCAGGTACCACTGCGCGCCCTCGGCGACCTCGCGGAGGTTGTGCGGCGGGATGTTGGTGGCCATGCCGACGGCGATGCCGGCGGAGCCGTTCACCAGGAGGTTCGGGAACCGGGCCGGAAGGACCGTGGGCTCCTGGTTGCGGCCGTCGTAGTTGTCCGTGAAGTCGACGGTCTCCTCGTCGATGTCGCGGACCATCTCCATCGACAGCGGCGCCATCTTGCACTCGGTGTAGCGCATGGCGGCCGCCGGGTCGTTGCCCGGGGAGCCGAAGTTGCCGTTGGAGTCCACCAGCGGCATGCGCATCGACCACGGCTGGGCGAGGCGCACCAGGGCGTCGTAGATCGAGGAGTCGCCGTGCGGGTGGTACGTACCCATGACGTCACCGACGACGCGGGCGCACTTGTAGAAGCCCTTCTCGGGGCGGTACCCGCCGTCGTACATCGCGTACAGCACGCGGCGGTGCACCGGCTTGAGGCCGTCGCGTACGTCGGGCAGCGCGCGGGACACGATGACGGACATCGCGTAGTCGAGGTAGGAGCGCTGCATCTCCGTCTCGAGCCCGACGGGCTCGATGCGCATCTGCGGTTCTTCCTCGGCGGCTTCGGTGCTGGTGGGAGTGGTTTCGTCGGCCATTGCTGGTCTTTTGATCCTTTCAGGCGGTCAGCGGCGGACCGACTCAGATGTCGAGGAAGCGGACGTCCTTGGCGTTGCGCTGGATGAAGGAGCGCCGTGCCTCCACGTCCTCACCCATCAGCACCGAGAACAGGTCGTCGGCCTGGGCGGCGTCGTCCAGGGTGACCTGGCCGAGCACGCGGTGGTCGACGTCCATGGTGGTGACGCGCAGCTCCTCGGCGTTCATCTCGCCCAGACCCTTGAAGCGCTGGATCGAGTCTTCCTTGATGCGCTTGCCGTTCTGCTTGCCGAGCTCGACCAGGGCGTCGCGCTCACGGTCCGAGTACGCGTACTCGAAGTCGTCGCGGCCCCACTTGATCTTGTAGAGCGGGGGGCGGGAGAGGTAGACGTGGCCGGCCTCGACCAGCGGCCGCATGAAGCGGAACAGGAAGGTCAGCAGCAGGGTGTTGATGTGCTGGCCGTCGACGTCGGCGTCCGCCATCAGGATGATCTTGTGATAGCGGAGCTTCTCGATGTCGAAGTCCTCGTGCACGCCCGTGCCGAAGGCGGAGATCAGCGCCTGGATCTCGGTGTTCTGCAGGATCTTGTCGATCCGCGCCTTCTCGACGTTCAGGATCTTGCCGCGGATCGGCAGGATGGCCTGGTACATCGGGTTCCGGCCGGACTTCGCGCTGCCGCCGGCGGAGTCACCCTCGACGATGAAGATCTCGCACTTGGTGGGGTCGTTGGACTGGCAGTCGGAGAGCTTGCCCGGGAGGGAGGCCGACTCCAGGAGGCCCTTGCGGCGGGTGAGGTCGCGCGCCTTGCGGGCGGCGACGCGCGCGGTGGCGGCCTGGATGCCCTTGCGGACGATGTCCGCGGCCTCGTTCGGGTTCCGGTCGAACCAGTCCGTCAGGTGCTCGTGGACCACCTTCTGGACGAAGGTCTTCGCCTCGGTGTTGCCGAGCTTGGTCTTGGTCTGGCCCTCGAACTGCGGCTCGCCGATCTTGACCGAGATGATCGCGGTCAGACCCTCGCGGATGTCGTCGCCGGTGAGGTTGTCGTCCTTCTCCCGGAGCAGCTTCTTCTCGCGCGCGTACTTGTTGACGAGCGTCGTCAGCGCGGCGCGGAAGCCCTCCTCGTGGGTACCGCCCTCGTGGGTGTGGATCGTGTTGGCGAAGGAGTACACACCCTCGCTGTACGACGAGTTCCACTGCATCGCGATCTCGGCGGAGAGCAGACGCTCCTTGTCCTCGGCCTCGATGTCGATGACGGTCGGGTTGATCAGCTCGCCCTTGCGCGAGTTGAGGTACTTCACGAAGTCGACGATGCCGCCCTCGTAGTGGTACGTCACCGTGCGGGCGGCCGACTCGGCGGAGGCCTCGGCGTCCGGGTCGTCGGCGCCGACCGTGGCCTTGGCCGAGTCGCGCTCGTCGGTGAGCGTGATCGTCAGGCCCTTGTTGAGGAAGGCCATCTCCTGGAAGCGGCGCGAGAGCGTCTCGAAGGAGTACTCGGTCGTCTCGAAGATGTCCGGGTCGGACCAGAAGGTGACCGAGGTGCCGGTCTCCTCGGTCGCCTCGTGCTGCGCGAGGGGCGCGGTCGGCGCACCCATCTTGTAGTCCTGCGTCCAGCGGTGGCCATCGGTCTTGATCTCCACCGAGACCTTGGTGGAGAGGGCGTTGACGACGGAGACGCCGACGCCGTGCAGACCGCCGGAGACCGCGTAGCCGCCGCCGCCGAACTTGCCGCCCGCGTGCAGGACCGTCAGCACGACCTCGACGGCCGGCTTGCCCTCGGACTCGACGATGCCGACGGGGATGCCGCGCCCGTTGTCGACGACGCGCACGCCGCCGTCGGGGAGGATCGTCACGTCGATGGTGTCCGCGTGCCCGGCCAGGGCCTCGTCGACCGAGTTGTCGACGACCTCCTGCACCATGTGGTGCAGGCCGCGCTCACCGGTCGAGCCGATGTACATACCCGGGCGCTTGCGCACCGCATCCAGGCCCTCGAGGACCTGAATGTTGCTGGCGGTGTACTGGTTGTTCTCGTTGGAGTTGCCGGAATCGGCCACGAAGCGCCCTTTCTGGCACAGCACAGGCCGTTCTCCGGGCCAGCAGGCATGCAAGCAGGAGCGGCTGCGTTGATCTGCGTTGTCAGCGGTCAGTCGGCGGTCCCGCACGAACGGGATCGCCTACTTACCACCAGTCTACCGGTAGCGCTGACAACGATGGGGGTTTGCCGGTACCTGAGTCCGCATGTGCCGCCCTGAACCTCCCTCTCCCGACTCCCCATATTCAGGCCGGGGCTCAAAGTGGCTCACGCGGGCGTGCAGAGCTTCGGCCTGTCAACCTCCGGCCACCGTGAGGGACGCCACCCGCGTGGCCGGAACCCGACGGTGCCCGGGACCGTCGGCGGGAGCGGCCGGGACCCTGTGCGGCGAGGGCCCGGACGCGGGCCGGAAGGCGGGCCGGAGGGCACCGGAGCCCTTGTGGGACACGGGCCGCGGCCCGTCCTGGTTCAGTGCCGACGCGTCCGGTGGCGGTGCGGTCCGCTGCCGAAGCGGTCCCCGTGGGGCCTTGGGCCGTGGTCAGTACCGGTCGTCGCCGGTGCCCGTGCTGCCGGGCGCCCGCAGCGGCCCGTAGCGGCGCGGCCGGCCCCCCGGCCCCTGCACCTGGATCAGGCGTACGGTGCCCTGCCCGAGCTCCTTGTTCAGCGTGGCCACCAGCTGCGGGGCCAGCAGCTTCAGCTGCGCCGCCCAGGCCGAGGAGTCGCAGCGCACGCTCAGCTCGCGGTCCTCGTACTTCTCCGGCTCGCAGTGCGCGGCGATCTCCGGGCCGACGATCTCCGCCCAGCGCTCCATCACCCCGGCCACCGCGATGGGCATCTCCCACCCGCGCTCGGTCCGCAGCCGGTCCAGCGCCGCCATCAGCGGCATCGGGTCCCGCCCGTCCGCGCGGGCGCCGGACCGCAGCCGGGGCTGGCTCTGGCGCTTCTTTCCGCCCGGGCCCTGGCCGCGGGCGCGGGCCTGCTCGCGGGCGGCCGCCAGGGCCTGGCGGGCCAGGTCCACCCCGGAGGGTTCGGGGGTCCGCCGCGGGCCCTCCGGCCCGGGTGCCGGGCTCCGGCCGGTGCCGGCGCCGGTGCTCTCGCCCCGGCCACTGCCGGAGCCGCTGCCGTGGCCGCTGCCTTGGCCGGTGCCGTTCACAGCCGGGTCACCTCGCCGCCGGACACCGCGAACCGGGTGCCCGTCAGCACGTCCGGGACGTCGTCGTCCACCGCTGCGGTGACCAGCACCTGCTCGCCGCCGGCCACCAGCTCGGCCAGCCGCTCCCGCCGCCGGGCGTCCAGCTCGGCGAACACGTCGTCCAGGATCAGCACCGGCTCGGTCCCCTCCGACCGCAGCAGCTCGTAGGAGGCCAGCCGCAGCGCGAGGGCGTAGGACCAGGATTCGCCGTGGCTGGCGTACCCCTTCGCCGGCAGGTCGCCCAGCTTGAGCAGCAGCTCGTCCCGGTGCGGGCCGACCAGGGTGACGCCCCGCTCGATCTCCTGCTTCCGGGCCGCGCCGAGCGCCTCCAGCAGCACCGTGCACAGCTGCTCGCGGGTGCTGTGGACGGCCAGGTCCGACTCCTCGGCGGCCGAGCTCCGGTAGACCAGGCCCAGGGGGCCGCCGCCGGGCGCCAGCTGCTCGTAGGCCTTGTCCGCGAGCGGGCGCAGGGTGCCGATCAGGTCCAGCCGCTGCGCCAGCAGCTCCGCCCCGGCGCGGGCCAGGTGCTGGTCCCACACGTCGAGGGTGGACAGGTCCATGGACCGGCCGCCGTGCCGGCGGGCCATCGCCGCCGACTTCAGCAGGGTGTTCCGCTGCTTGAGCACCCGCTCGTAGTCGGACCGGACCGCCGCCATCCGGGGCGACCGGGCGGTGATCAGTTCGTCCAGGAACCGCCGACGCTCCCCCGGGTCGCCCTTCACCAGCGCCAGGTCCTCGGGGGCGAACAGCACCGTCCGTACGATGCCCAGCACGTCCCGCGGCCTGACCTGCGAGGACCGGTTGATCCGGGCCCGGTTCGCGCGGCCGGGGTTGAGCTCCAGCTCGACCAGCTGCTGGCGGTCGCCCTGCCGGACCGCCGCCCGGATCACGGCCCGGTCGGCGCCCATCCGGACGAGCGGGGCGTCGGAGGCGACCCGGTGGCTGCCGAGGGTGGCCAGATAGCCCACCGCCTCGACCAGGTTCGTCTTGCCCTGGCCGTTGGGGCCCACGAAAGCGGTGACGCCCGGGTCGAGGGGGACCTCGGCCCGGGCGTACGAGCGGAAGTCGGCCAGCGACAGGTGCGAGACATGCATGGCGACGCCGACCTCCCCCGGCTACCTCTGGTACTGCAGGTGTTGCAGATGGTGCAGGTACTTCTGGTGCTGCTGGTACTGCTGAGTCGTTACTTCTTCTCCACCGCGTGGCCGCCGAACTGGTTGCGCAGCGCGGCGATCATCTTCATCTGCGGGGAGTCGTCCTGGCGGGACGCGAACCGCGCGAAGAGCGAGGCGGTGATCGCGGGCAGCGGCACCGCGTTGTCGATCGCCGCCTCCACCGTCCAGCGGCCCTCGCCGGAGTCCTGCGCGAAGCCCTTGAGCCCGGCCAGGTGCTCGTCCTCGTCCAGCGCGTTGACCGCCAGGTCCAGCAGCCAGGAGCGGATCACCGTGCCCTGCTGCCAGGAACGGAACACCTCGCGGACGTCGGTGACCGAGTCCACCTTCTCCAGCAGCTCCCAGCCCTCGGCGTAGGCCTGCATCATGGCGTACTCGATGCCGTTGTGGACCATCTTCGCGAAGTGGCCGGCGCCGACCTTGCCGGCGTGCACCGCGCCGTACTCGCCCTCGGGCTTGAGGGCGTCGAAGACCGGCTGCACCGCGGCGACGTGCTCCTTCTCGCCGCCGTACATGAGCGCGTAGCCGTTCTCCAGGCCCCAGACGCCGCCGGAGACACCGCAGTCGACGAATCCGATGCCCTTGGCGGCCAGCTCCGCGGCGTGCTTCTCGTCGTCGGTCCAGCGGGAGTTGCCGCCGTCGACCACGATGTCACCGGGGGACAGCAGCTCCGACAGCTCGTCGACGGTGGACTGGGTGGCCGCTCCGGCGGGGACCATCACCCACACCACCCGCGGGCCCTTCAGCTTGCCCACGAGCTCTTCCAGGCTGTGGACATCGGCGAGGTCAGGGTTGCGGTCGTATCCGATGACGGTGTGGCCTGCGCGGCGGATGCGCTCGCGCATGTTGCCGCCCATCTTGCCGAGACCGACGAGACCGAGCTCCATCAGGTTGTTTCCTTAAGTGTGTGCGGTTCCGTACCCGCGTCCGAGCCTACGCCCGGACGCGGACGCACACCTGTGGGGTCAGCCGGACAGCCGCACCGGCATGATCAGGTACTTGTACGACTCGTCCGCTTCGGCGTCGACCGCCGGGCGGCCGCTCAGCAGGGCCGGCTTGGTCGAGGTCGTGAAGGACAGCTGGGCCGCGGGGGAGCCGATCGCGTTCAGGCCCTCCAGCAGGAAGGTCGGGTTGAAGGCGATCGAGATGTCGTCGCCGTCCAGCTGGGCGTCGACCCTTTCCACAGCCTGTGCGTCGTCGGACGAACCGGCCTCCAGGATCAGCACGCCCTGCTCGAAGCTGAGGCGGACCGGGGTGTTGCGCTCGGCCACCAGGGCGACGCGCTTGACGGCCTCGATGAACGGGGCGGTCTCGATCACCGCGACGGAGTTGAACTCGGTCGGGAAGAGCGTCCGGTACTTGGGGAGGTCGCCCTCCAGCAGCCGGGTGGTGGTGCGGCGGCCGGCGCCCTCGAAGCCGATCAGGCCCTCGCCCGCACCGGAGCCGGACAGCGCCAGGGTGACCGAGTCACCGCTGCCCAGCGAGTTGGCGATCTCGGCCAGGGTCTTGGCGGGCACCAGGGCCACGGCGGAGGCGTCCGGGTTCTCCGGCTTCCACAGGAACTCGCGGACGGCGAAGCGGTAGCGGTCGGTGGAGGCCAGCGTGACCCGGTCGCCCTCGATCTCGATGCGCACACCCGTGAGCACCGGCAGCGTGTCGTCGCGGCCGGCGGCGGTGACCACCTGCTTGGCGGCGGCGGCGAAGACCTCGCCGGGGACGGTGCCGGTGGCGGTGGGCATCTGCGGCAGCGACGGGTACTCCTCCACGGGCAGGGTGTGGAGGGTGAAGCGGGAGGAGCCGCAGACCACGGTCACCCGTACACCGTCTGTGGAAATCTCCACCGGCCGGTTGGGGAGGGCGCGGCAGATGTCGGCGAGGAGCCGGCCGGAGACCAGGACCGTGCCGTCCTCCTCGACGTCCGCCTCGATGGAGACGCGCGCCGAGACCTCGTAGTCGAATCCGGAGAGGCTGAGCGTGCCGTCCTCCGCCTTCAGCAGCAGGCCCGCGAGAACGGGCACCGGCGGCCGGGCCGGGAGGCTACGGGCCGCCCACGCCACCGCCTCCGCGAGTACATCGCGCTCCACCCGGATCTTCACCGGAAACCGCCTCCTGCTGTTGCTGGCCTTCGTCGTCGGCTCGATGCCGGAGACCAGTCTGACGCACGGCACCGACAGTCGGTGCTGCTGCCCGTCAAATCGGGAGCGCGGCGTCGGGAGAGCCGATCACCGAGTTGTGCACAGGACCTGCTTGAAAACCGAATCCGAGCTAACTGTCTATGGGAGTAGTAGTAGGGCCTGTGGAAACGGTGGATAACCCGATCTGCGCAGGTCAGCAACTGTTTTTTATCCACCGGGCCTGTGGGCGAAGCCGGTGGACAACTGGGGGTATCTGTGGAGAACAGAAAGTTCTGCACAGGCCGTCCACAGAGGAGGCCCACTGATCCACAGCTGTGTCCCCAGTTTTCCCCCAGTACTCCACAGCCCAAACGTCCTCATCGGTGTGACGCCTTTCACTCGACCCGGTGACAGGGGTCGTCCCGTTGCCGAACAGTGGACAAGGATGTGGACGGCAGCGGCGATCCTGTGCACAGAGGTCGTGAACCTGTGGATTGCCTGGGGATAGCGCTTGGGACCGTCCTGTGGACAACGAGTTCGTCCACAGCCTGTGGATTGTCGAAGCCCACAATTCCACAGGGCTCTGACCTCGCCTGATGGTCTTTCAACAGGGTGTCCTGTGGACAGAATGTGGGCAACCGGGAGAGTCCCCAGACTGTGGACGGCACAAAGTCCCTGAATCTGTGGATAAGTTGGCCCCAAGGGGGCGTATTCGAACAGGTGAGAGGCGCGCGGTCGGGCAAGTGCGCCCCCGGTGTGGACCGTTCACGCCCCTGCGGATGGCCGATGGCGCCTCCGGATACGCCGAAGGGGCGCCTCCGGAGGGATCCGGAGGCGCCCCTGGGGGACGGATGCACAGCCCTGTGGAGAGCTCGGTGCGTCAGCGCGGGAGGGTGGAAGAGCGGCTGCGTCAGCCGTTCTTGATGCGGTTGGTGAGCTCGGTGACCTGGTTGTAGATGGATCGCCGCTCGGCCATCAGGGCACGGATCTTGCGGTCGGCGTGCATGACCGTGGTGTGGTCGCGGCCGCCGAACTGGGCACCGATCTTGGGCAGCGACAGGTCGGTCAGCTCACGGCACAGGTACATGGCGATCTGCCGGGCCGTCACCAGCACCCGGCTGCGCGAGGAACCGCACAGGTCCTCCACGTTGAGACCGAAGTAGTCGGCGGTGGCGGCCATGATGTCGGTGGCGGTGATTTCCGGTGCGGTGTCCTCGCCGCCGCCCGGGATCAGGTTCTTCAGCACGTCCTCGGTCAGCCCCACGTCCACCGGCTGCCGGTTCAGGCTCGCGAAGGCGGTGACGCGGATCAGCGCGCCCTCCAGCTCGCGGATGTTCCGCGAGATCCGCGAGGCGATGAACTCCAGCACCTCCGGAGGGGCGTTGAGCTGTTCCTGGACCGCCTTCTTGCGGAGGATCGCGATCCGGGTCTCCAGCTCGGGCGGCTGGACGTCGGTGATCAGACCCCACTCGAAGCGGTTCCGCAGCCGGTCCTCCAGGGTCACCAGCTGCTTGGGCGGCCGGTCGGAGGACAGCACGATCTGCTTGTTGGCGTTGTGGAGCGTGTTGAAGGTG
This sequence comes from Streptomyces sp. NPDC089799, assembly GCF_040684755.1. Classification (NCBI taxonomy): domain Bacteria; kingdom Bacillati; phylum Actinomycetota; class Actinomycetes; order Kitasatosporales; family Streptomycetaceae; genus Streptomyces; species Streptomyces sp. NPDC089799. Next base: position 63,304 of record NZ_JBFBGR010000007.1, read on the forward strand.
TGGAAGAACTCCTCCTGCGTCGACTCCTTGCTCGCCAGGAACTGGATGTCGTCGACCAGCAGGATGTCCATCTCGCGGTAGCGCTTGCGGAACGCGTCGCCCTTGCCGTCGCGGATGGAGTTGATGAACTCGTTGGTGAACTCCTCGGAGCTCACGTAGCGCACCCGGGTGCCCGGGTAGAGGCTCCGGGCGTAGTGCCCGATCGCGTGCAGCAGGTGCGTCTTGCCCAGGCCCGACTCGCCGTAGATGAACAGCGGGTTGTACGCCTTGGCCGGGGCCTCGGCGACGGCGACCGCGGCCGCGTGCGCGAAGCGGTTCGAGGCACCGATGACGAAGGTGTCGAACAGGTACTTCGGGTTCAGCCGGGCGGTCGGCTCCAGCGGGCCGGAGGAGGACCCGCCGGACGGGGCCGGCGGGGGCGCGGCCGGTCCGGTCCGGCCCGGAGCCGGCAGCTGCGGCTTCTGGTCGTACCCGCCCGGCTCGTACCCGCCCTTGTCGTACCCACCCTGGTCGTACGGAGGCGGCTCGTACGACGGCTCGTACCCGTTGTCCGGCTGCTGGAGGTAGCCGGGCTGCGGGGAGGCGTACGGGTCGCGCTCGGGGTACCCGCCGAGGCGGGGCTGCTGCCAGCCGGGCCAGGCGCCGGGCTCGGGCCGCGGCTGCTGGTAGTCCGGGTAGGCGGGCCGCGCGGTGGGATGCTGGTCGCCGTAGGGCTCGCGCTGGTCGCCGTACGGCTCGCGCTGCTGGTTCGCCTGCGGGGCCGGCGGCGCGGAGTCGCCGGCGGAGTCGTCGACGGTGATCGCGATCCGGATCGGGCGGCCGCACTCCCGGCTCAGTGCGTCACTGATGAGGGGGGCCAGCCGGCCCTCCAGGACGCGCTTGCCCCATTCGTTGGGCACGGCGAGGAGAGCGGTGTCGGCGACCAGCGCGAGCGGCTGGCAGCGCTCGACCCACTGCTTGTCCTTGGGCTCGATGCCGCTCTGACCTTCCCCGAGGAGCGTCTCCAGCACTCGTGGCCACACTGCGGCAAGATCGGCAGGTACGTCAGCCACAGAGCACGCTCTCTCACAGGTCCCACGAATGTGTGGTTCTTCGGGACGGTCGGGACAAAAAAAACCGGGATCAGGCAACGGTAGTCAGCGTGACGGGTAGGGTTCAAGTCGTTGTCCACAGGCTGTGCACAGCTGGGCCCTGCGGACGGCCTGCGCCGGCTCGGTTTGACCGGATGGCGCAGCCCCGCGTACCGTAACGAGGTCGAGTTGTCGATGGCTGCTGCCGCCTGCCTACCGATGGGCGCAGATCACTCCGTGTGATCGTTCAGCGGTGTCCACTCGGGCGATCACGCGAAGTTCCTCGTGGGCGCACGGTGACAGCCAACGGTGACAGCCAGGCGGTGTACCGCCAGCCCGATTCATTCTCTGGAGCCCCCGAGTGAGCAAGCGCACCTTCCAGCCGAACAACCGTCGTCGCGCCAAGACCCACGGCTTCCGCCTGCGGATGCGTACCCGTGCCGGCCGCGCCATCCTCGCGAACCGCCGCAGCAAGGGCCGCGCCGCCCTTTCCGCGTAACTGACGCGCAGGTCGTGACGTCGTGCTGTCTCCCGATCATCGGCTGAGGCGGCGCGAGGACTTCGCGAACGCGGTACGCCGGGGGCGCCGGGCAGGACGCCCGCTCCTCGTCGTTCACCTACGTACCAGCGGTGCAACGGACCCGCACGAGCCGGGGGAGAGTGCTTCCCCGACGCGTGCGGGTTTCGTCGTCAGCAAGGCCGTGGGCGGTGCAGTGGTGCGCAACAAGGTCAAGCGCAGACTGCGTCACCTGATGCGGGACCGGCTGTCCGCGCTGCCCACCGGTAGCCTGGTGGTGGTACGGGCGCTGCCCGGATCGGGTGACGCCGGCGCCGACGAACTGGCCCGGGACCTGGATGCTGCCCTGGCGCGGCTGCTGGGAGGCGTGGCTCGATGAAGTACCCGCTGCTCGCATTGATCAAGCTGTACCAGTGGACGATCAGTCCGCTGCTCGGGCCGGTGTGCCGCTACTACCCCTCGTGCTCGCACTACGGGTACACGGCCATCGACCGGCATGGTGCGGTGAAGGGAACGGCCCTGACCGCCTGGCGGATCCTGCGGTGCAATCCGTGGTCCCCCGGCGGCGTGGACCATGTCCCACCTCGTAAACGCCCGCGTTGGCACGAGCAGCTGCGCAGTGCGTTGCGTCGACCTCGCAATGCTCAAGGAGCCTGATTAGTGGACACGATCGCCGGTCTGTTCAGTTTCATCACCACACCCGTCTCGTGGGTCATCGTCCAGTTCCACTCGCTGTACGGTGCGCTCTTCGGGCCGGACAGTGGGTGGGCCTGGGGCCTGTCCATCGTGTCCCTGGTGATCCTCATCCGTATCTGCCTGATCCCGCTGTTCGTGAAGCAGATCAAGGCGACGCGTGGCATGCAGGCGCTCCAGCCGAAGATGAAGGCGATCCAGGAGCGCTACAAGAACGACAAGCAGCGTCAGTCCGAAGAGATGATGAAGCTGTACAAGGAGACGGGTACCAACCCGCTCTCCTCGTGCCTTCCCATCCTGGCGCAGTCGCCGTTCTTCTTCGCGCTGTACCACGTGCTGGCGAACATCGCCAACGGCAAGACCATCGGCGTTCTCGACCAGCAGCTGGTCGACAGCGCCCGCTCGGCACAGATCTTCGGCGCGCCGATCGCCGCCAAGTTCATGGACAGCCCGGCGAAGGTCGAGGCGCTGGGCGCCACGCTGACCGACGTCCGGATCGTGACCGCGGTCATGATCGTCATGATGTCGCTGTCGCAGTTCTACACCCAGCGTCAGCTGATGCAGAAGAACGTGGACCTCACGGTCAAGACGCCGTTCATGCAGCAGCAGAAGATGCTGATGTACATCTTCCCCGTGATCTTCGCGGTCATGGGCATCAACTTCCCCGTCGGTGTCCTCGTCTACTGGCTGACCACCAACGTCTGGACCATGGGCCAGCAGATGTACGTGATCAACCAGAACCCGACGCCGGGCAGCAAGGCCCAGGACCAGTTCCTGACGCGCCTGCTGAAGAGCGTCAGCTCGCACGGTGAGGTCAAGGGCCGGGGCAAGAAGAAGATCGTCGCCGCGATCGTGGCCAAGGGCCCGGACCGCAACGACAACGAGCGCAAGTTCATCGCGGCGCTCACCAAGCAGGGTCTGGCCGCGCAGGCGGACGGCTCCGTGATCAAGAGCGTAGAGGCGACGGTGGACGCGGACGCGGCGAGCGGTGGTGCGGCCAAGCGGCAGCAGCCCAAGCGCCAGTCGAAGTCCCAGCGCCAGACGCCCGGCAAGCCCTCGACCAAGAAGTAAGAAGGAGTCACCCCGTGACGGAAGGCACCACCGCCGCCGCTGCCGAGGCCGGCGACACCCTCACCCGCCTCGAGCAGGAGGGCGAGATCGCGGCCGACTACCTCGAGGGGCTGCTGGACATCGCCGACCTGGACGGCGACATCGACATGGACGTCGAGGCCGACCGCGCCTCGGTGTCGATCGTCAGCGACTCGTCCAGCCGCGACCTGCAGAAGCTCGTCGGCCGCGAGGGTGAGGTCCTGGAGGCGCTCCAGGAGCTGACCCGGCTCGCCGTGCACCGGGAGACCGGGGACCGCAGCCGCCTGATGCTGGACATCGCCGGCTTCCGGGCGAAGAAGCGCGAGGAGCTCGCGGCGCTCGGCGCCAAGACGGCCTCCGAGGTCAAGACCTCCGGTGAGCCGGTCAAGCTCGCGCCCATGACGCCCTTCGAGCGGAAGGTCGTCCACGACGCCGTGGCGGCCGCCGGTCTGCGCAGCGAGTCCGAGGGCGAGGAGCCGCAGCGCTACGTCGTCGTGCTCCCCGCCTGATCGATTGCATATCGTTGCTCGGCCCCGTCTGTGTCGCAGACGGGGCCGAACTTTGTCAGCCTGATAACTCAGAGTGCGGTACGGAAGGACGGTTCCCGTGACGGAGGCAGCAGCGGAGCTTCCCCCGGCGCCCGAACAGGCGCGAGCGGTGTTCGGCGAGCGTTTCCCGGAGGCTGTCCGGTACGCGGAGCTGCTGGCCGACGCCGGCGTGAAGCGCGGCCTGATCGGGCCCCGTGAGGTGCCCCGTCTGTGGGAGCGGCACCTGCTGAACTGTGCGGTGCTGGGCGAGGCGGTCCCCGAGGGAGTGACCGTCTGCGACGTGGGCTCGGGGGCCGGTCTGCCGGGCATCCCGCTGGCCCTGGTCCGCCCCGACCTGAAGATCACGCTCCTGGAGCCTCTGCTCCGGCGGACCACCTTCCTCCAGGAAGCGGTCGAGCTGCTGGGTCTGGACCATGTGACGGTGGTGCGCGGCCGGGCCGAGGAGATGCTGGGCAAGCTGCAGCCGGTGCACGTGGTCACCGCGCGGGCGGTGGCCCCGCTGGACCGGCTCGCCGGCTGGGGCGTTCCGCTGCTCCGCCCGTACGGGGAGATGCTGGCGCTCAAGGGCGACACCGCGGAGGAGGAGCTGGTGGCGGCCAAGGCGGCGCTGACCAAGCTCGGTGTGGTGAAGACCTCGGTGCTCCACGTCGGCGAGGGCGTGGTCGATCCGCTGTCCACCCTGGTCCGGGTGGAGGTCGGCGAGAGCCCCGGCGGTGTCCGCTTCGCGGCGAAGCGCGCCAAGGCGGCGCGGACCGGACGGGTCCGCCGCCGGCGCTGAATGTCCGGGTGGTCCCTGTTGGTCTGCCTTTCGGAGTGTCGTGGCGGGCGGGGGACCCCGTCCGTGCATCGTGTTTCACGTGAAACATCGCTCCCTGTTGCACGGAATCTTCAGCCGGATGTCCACAACGGTGGATTCATCCACAGGAGGACGGGCCCCGCTGGTTCGCGACCCCGGTGGCATGGCAGGCTCTGTTCAGCGCGAGCCTGATGCTGATGTCGAGGAGAGTGAATCCGTGCGGTCAGACGCCAACCTCGCGGGGCCGATGGCCGACCCGGTCCCCGGCCCCCGCACCGAGCCGGTGGGCGGCGATGTTTCTTCCCCGGCCCCGCCGGTCGTTGCCTCCGGTGAGGCGTCGCCTCCCCCGGTGGACAACGACACCCCGATCGGCCGGGCCGCCCAGCTGGCGGTGGAGGCCCTGGGCCGGGCCGGTGACGGGCTGCCCCGCCCGGAGCAGACCCGGGTCATCGTGGTCGCCAACCAGAAGGGCGGCGTGGGCAAGACCACGACGACCGTGAACCTGGCGGCCTCGCTGGCCCTGCACGGCGCCCGGGTCCTGGTCATCGACCTCGACCCCCAGGGGAACGCGTCCACTGCGCTGGGCATCGACCACCACGCCGAGGTGCCCTCCATCTACGACGTGCTGGTGGAGAGCCGGCCGCTGCTGGAGGTCGTCCAGCCGGTCGTGGACGTAGAGGGGCTCTTCTGCGCGCCCGCCACGATCGACCTGGCCGGTGCGGAGATCGAGCTGGTGTCCCTGGTGGCGCGGGAGAGCCGGCTGCAGCGGGCCATCCAGGCCTACGAGCAGCCGCTCGACTACATCCTCATCGACTGCCCGCCCTCGCTGGGTCTGCTCACCGTCAACGCCCTGGTGGCGGGTGCCGAGGTGCTGATCCCGATCCAGTGCGAGTACTACGCGCTGGAGGGCCTGGGACAGCTGCTGCGCAACGTCGACCTGGTGCGCTCACACCTGAACCCGGCCCTGCACGTGTCGACGATCCTGCTGACCATGTACGACGGGCGGACCCGGCTGGCCGCGCAGGTCGCGGAGGAGGTGCGCAGCCACTTCGGCAAGGAGGTGCTGCGCACGAGCATCCCGCGCTCGGTGCGCATCTCCGAGGCGCCGAGCTATGGCCAGACGGTTTTGACGTACGATCCGGGGTCCAGCGGTTCCCTCTCCTACCTGGAGGCGGCGCGAGAGATCGCGTACCGGGGCTCGAATCACATGCACAATGCGGCGGAGGGGATCCAGTGAGCGATCGACGTAGAGGTCTGGGGCGGGGGATCGCCGCACTGATCCCCGCGGCTTCGCCGGAACAGGACGGGCCGGTGGTCGGGGCGGGCTCGGTCTCCCCGACCGCGGTGCCGGTACTGCCGGCGGAGCGCGGTGTGGCGGCGGCCAAGCTGGCCGCGCTCCCGCAGGGCGAGGGTGCCGGTGTGCCCGGTGCCCTCGATGTTTCACGTGAAACGGGGCCGGCGGGCGCGGAGCCGCAGTTGAACACGGTGGCCGGTGCATCGTTCGCGGAGCTTCCGCTGGACTCCATCACGCCCAACCCGCGGCAGCCGCGTGAGGTGTTCGACGACGACGCGCTGGCCGAGCTGGTCACCTCGATCCAGGAGGTCGGTCTGCTGCAGCCCGTGGTGGTGCGGCAGGCCGGTCCGGAGCGCTACGAGCTCATCATGGGCGAGCGCCGCTGGCGGGCCTGCCGGGAGGCGGGCCTGGAGCGCATCCCGGCGGTCATCCGGGCGACGGAGGACGAGAAGCTCCTGCTGGACGCGCTGCTCGAAAACCTCCACCGGGCCCAGCTGAACCCGCTGGAGGAAGCGGCGGCCTACGACCAGCTCCTCCGGGACTTCGGCTGCACGCAGGAGCAGCTGGCGGACCGCATCGGGCGCTCGCGCCCGCAGGTGACGAACACCCTGCGGCTGCTGAACCTGGCGCCCAGGGTGCAGAACCGGGTTGCGGCGGGCGTCCTGCTGGCCGGGCACGCGCGGGCGCTGCTGCCGGTGAAGGACCTGGAGGAGCAGGAGCGGCTGGCCTCGCGGATCGTGGCGGAGGGCCTCTCGGTGCGGTCGGTCGAGGAGATCGTCTCCCTGATGGGTGCCGAGACGGCGGCGAGGTCGAAGTCGAAGGGTCCGCGGGCCGGTGCCCGGGTCGCTCCGGCGCTGAACGAGCTGGCGTCGCGGCTGTCGGACCGCTTCGAGACCCGGGTGAAGGTGGACCTGGGCCAGAAGAAGGGGAAGATCACCGTCGAGTTCGCATCGATGGAGGATCTGGAGCGGATCCTGGGGACGCTGGCACCGGGCGAGGGCCGGGTGCTGGAACAGGGGACCGCGGGGGAGTAGCCCCGGGCCGCCTGACGGGACATGAGGAAGGGCGGGCCGCACCGGTCGGGGACCGGTGCGGCCCGCCCTTCGTCCTTATACGATGCGTTCATGGGTCGTCGGCTCGTACCGCTCACGCTGGACAACCTCCGGGACCTGCCCGGGCGTTGCCGGTCCTGCGTGTTCTGGGAGCTGGACCCCGTCAGCGGTGAGGCCGCGGTGAAGGCGGGCACTCCGGAGTCGGAGAAGGAAGGCTGGATCTCGGCGGTGCTCCTGGAATGGGGCTCCTGCGGCCGTGTGGTCTATGTGGACGACGTCCCGGTCGGGTTCGTCCTCTACGCGCCGCCCGCCTATGTGCCCAGGTCCACGGCCTTCCCGACCAGCCCGGTGTCCCCCGACGCGGTCCAGCTGATCACCGGCGCGATCATCCCGGAGTACCAGGGGCAGGGGCTGGGCCGGGTGATGGTGCAGACGGTCGCCAAGGACCTGCTGCGGAGGGGCTTCCGGGCCATCGAGGCCTTCGGGGACGCGCGCTGGGAAGGGCCGGGGTGCCTGCTCCCGGCGGAGCACCTGCTGGCGGTGGGCTTCAAGACGGTGCGCCCGCACCCGGTGCATCCGCGGCTCCGGCTGGAACTGCGTTCCACGCTGTCCTGGAAGGAAGACGTGGAGCTCGCCCTGGACCGGCTGCTGGGCGGCGCCCGCAAGGAGCCGGTGCTGCGTCCGCTCTGAGCCCCGGCTCCGGGCCCGCCTTCGGACGCGTGTGCGCGAACGCGGGACGGGGCCGCACCTCGCCGGTGCGGCCCCGTCCCCTCGCCCGTGGGCGTCAGCCCTGCTTGACCTCGATGAACTCGTCCAGGTCGCGGAGGATGGCGGCCTTCGGCTTGGCGCCGACGATGGTCTTGGCGACCTCGCCGCCCTTGTAGACGTTCAGCGTCGGGATCGACATGACGCCGTACTTGGCGGCCGTGCCCGGGTTCTCGTCGATGTTGAGCTTGACGATCTCGATCTGGTCGCCGTGCTCGGCGGCGATGGCCTCCAGCGACGGGGCGATCTGACGGCACGGGCCGCACCAGGCCGCCCAGAAGTCCACGAGGACGGGCTTGTCGCTGCGCAGGACGACCTCGTCGAAGTCTGCGTCGGTCACGTTCTTCAGGGTGCCGGCCACAGCGGCCTCCTTCTTCTTTACTGCGGGGTGTGGGGTGGGGTGGTTCAGGGTCAGACAGCGGCCGCGGACTTCTCGGCGTCCGAGAGGGCGGCGAGGAAGCGCTCGGCGTCGAGAGCGGCGGAGCAGCCGGTACCGGCGGCGGTGATGGCCTGGCGGTAGGTGTGGTCCACCACGTCGCCGGCGCCGAAGACACCGGTGAGGTTGGTGCGGGTGGAGGGGGCGTCGACCTTCAGGTAGCCGTCCTCGTCGAGGTCCAGCTGGCCCTTGAAGAGCTCCGTGCGCGGGTCGTGGCCGACGGCGATGAACAGGCCGGTGACGGCCAGCTCGGAGGTCTCGCCGGTCTTGGTGTTGCGCAGGGTCAGACCGGAGAGCTTGGTGTCGCCGTGGATCTCGGCGACCTCGCTGTCCCAGGCGAACTTGATCTTCGGGTCGGCGAAGGCGCGGTCCTGCATCGCCTTGGAGGCGCGGAGGCTGTCGCGGCGGTGCACGATGGTCACGGACTTGGCGAAGCGCGAGAGGAAGGTGGCCTCCTCCATCGCGGTGTCGCCACCGCCGACCACGGCGATGTCCTGGTCCTTGAAGAAGAACCCGTCGCAGGTGGCGCACCAGGAGACACCGCGGCCGGAGAGGGCGTCCTCGCGCGGCAGGCCGAGCTTGCGGTGCTGGGAGCCGGTGGTCACGATGACGGCCTTGGCGCGGTGGACCGTGCCGGCGGTGTCGGTGACCGTCTTGATCTCGCCCGTGAGGTCGACGGAGACGATGTCGTCGGGGACCAGCTCGGCACCGAAGCGCTCCGCCTGCGCCCGCATGTTGTCCATGAGGTCCGGGCCCATGATGCCGTCGCGGAATCCGGGGAAGTTCTCCACCTCGGTGGTGTTCATCAGGGCGCCACCGGCGGTGACGGCGCCTTCGAAGACCAGGGGCTTGAGCGAAGCGCGTGCGGTGTACAGGGCGGCCGTGTAGCCGGCCGGCCCGGAGCCGATGATGATCACGTTACGGACGTCGCTCACGGGTACTTTCCTCGTCTCTGCGGACTTCGCTGATGCCTACCGGGGGCCGGTGCGGACTCTCACCCCACCCAACGGATCCTACGGCGCGTGCATTCCCGGGTTGTCCCCGTGACCGGACCGCGGGATTCAGGAGCGCGGGTAGGTGCCCTTCAGCAGCGGTGCACCCGTGGCCGTACCGGGGTTGTTCTCGCAGGTGGAGTCGAGGACATAGGCATCGACCCGGGCGGGGTCGCCGGGGTGCGGGAGGACCAGCAGATAGACCTCGGTCCCCTGGAAGGTCCCTCGTTCGGCCGCCAGCGGCGGCTCGGCGCGGCCGGTGCCCGCCCGGACGCACTGCGGCACCCCGGGCCCCCGGGACTGGGCCGAGCGGTCCTCCGGAGCGGTCAGCCCGGGGGTGGTGCCCTCCAGACCGAAGGTGGTCGCCTCCCCCGGTTCCTCGGCCTTCGGCTCCGGGGCCTTCGGCTGCTCGGCCTTCGGTGCTGCGGTGCCCAGGAGCTGCCGCACGCTCTCCGGCAGGCCCTGCTCGGTGAAGGTGCCCAAGGGGGCCGCGGCCTGGGCGGATCCCGCGGAGCGCGCGGTCTCCTTGGTCGCGGTGTCGTGGATGCTGTCCGAAGCGGGGAATCCGCCGGACAGGTAGATGCCGAGGACACAGACGGCCGCGGCGGCCAGCGTACCGAGGGCGGCCATCCGGCGACGGGCCCGCACCCGGGCCCGTCCGGGGCCGGTGCTGCCGCCGGCGTGCCCGGCGGGCGCGGTGCGCGGCACACGGGGGCCCGGGGTGGCGGCCGGCGTTTCACGTGAAACATCGGGCGCGGCGGCGTCGGCCGCCTCCGTGCCGCCGGCACCCGTGGTGTCCCCTCCGGCCCGCGTCTCCCGTGCTCCGGGCGCGGTCCGGTCCAGGAGGGCCTCGGCGGCGAGCGCGGCGTCGATGCGTCCTGCGATGTCGGCGGGCATCCGGGCCGGCCCCGGGAGGGTGCCGAGCAGGCCGCGGATCTCCTCCAGGGAGGCGCGTACGTCCTCGCAGAGGGGGCAGTCGGTCAGATGGCGGCGGACTTCCGCACTGCGGGACGGAGAGAGCAGACCTTCGGTGAGGTCGGAGATCTCCGAGACGTCAGGGTGCCGGATCGTGCCGGGCGCGCCCGTTGTGGGGCTCACGTTCGTCCACCTCCGCCCTTCACGGCATTCGGGTCCCTGGGTTCTGCTGCCGGTGGGACGGGAGTCCCCTGCGACCGGTTCCTTCCCCGCTCGGAGGCGGTGTTATCCACGGGACCGCTGCGCAGATGAGTGAGCATCGGGACGAGTTTCGCCCGGCCACGGGCACATCGGCTCTTCACGGTCCCGGTGGGTACGTCGAGGACCTGGGCCGCCTCGGCCACCGAGTAGCCCTGCATGTCGACGAGGACCAGGGCGGCCCGCTGCTCGGCGGGAAGGGTGGTCAGGGCGGCCAGCAGCTGCCGGTGGAGGTCCTGCCGCTCGGCGGGGGCCTCGGCGGACTCGTGGGGCTCCAGGAGCCGTTCCAGGCGGTCGGTGTCGTCCAGCGGCGCGGTCCGCCGGACGGCGGCCTTGCGGGCCCGGTCGAGGCAGGCGTTCACGGTGATCCGGTGCAGCCAGGTGGTGACGGCGGAGTCCCCGCGGAAGGTGTGGGCGGCCCGGTAGGCCGAGACCAGGGCGTCCTGGACGGCGTCGGCGGCCTCCTCGCGGTCACCGAGGGTGCGCAGCGCCACCGCCCACAGCCGGTCGCGGTGGCGGCGTACGAGTTCGCCGAAGGCGTCGGGGTCACCGGCGACGTGCCGGGCGAGCAGCTCCTTGTCGCCGGTCTCGCCGGTTGCCCCGTGGTCGCCGGGCTTCGCGTCGGTCATCACACCTCCCCTCCCGGGAGGGAGCGTACGGGGCGGGCGGGGCAAAGACGAGGGTCCGCCGTGCCGGTGGCGCGGCGGACCCGTGCAGAGCGTCCGTTCGGGTTGTCGGCCGGGCGTCAGAGGTCGGCGCCGAGGACCTTGATGTTGTTGATGCCGCCGCGGAATCCGCCCCCCGAGGGCGGCAGTTCGGTGATGTGGACCAAGAGGTACCTGGTCTTCACCGGGGTGTCGAGCGAGGTTTCGAGCGTCCCGTCAGCCTTGCCCAGCTTTCGGATCTCCTGCCGGAATCCGGCTGCCGACCTGGGCTGCGTACCGGTGTCGGCGTTGGCGGCGAGGACTTCCACCTTGTGGCCGGAGCCGTGGAAGTCGACCTCGACTCCGGTCACGTTCTTGACGCTGCCCAGGTCGACGATGATGCCGCTGCCGTCGTCGTAGGCGTCGAGGTTCCCGAAGTTCGGGTGGCTGAAGAAGATCTTGGTGATCCAGGCCGAGGACTGGTCACCATCGGCGGCCTTGAACGCGTCCTCGGGTTTGATCGGATCCCGACCGAACACGGTGGCGTCCTTGATGGCCAGCGGCTTCGACTCGATCTTCTCGGGGGCCTGGTTGCCGTTGTTCGCCGGCGGCTGCTCCTGGCTGGTGGTGGTGCCCTTGTCCAGGCGGTCCAGCAGGGTGTCGGCGAGCTGCCAGCTGCCGAGGCCGAGCGCGGCGATGAGCAGGGCGGCGACGCCCCACTTCAGGACCCGGCCGGTGCGGCTCTGCAGCGGCGGCGGAGGCGGCGGGGGCGCCTGCATGGCCGTCGTGGCCGTGCCGGGCCGGGGCGCGCCGTAGCTGCCCTGCTGGTAGGTGGTGTGCTGGTACTCGGGCGGAGCGGTGAACGCCGGCTCCGGGGGCCGGATGCGGGGCATCGCGGCGACCGCCTTGGCGAGCTCCTCGGGGGTGGTGCAGGCGGGCTCCTGCCGGGAGGCGGTGGCGCCGTCGTTGGCGAGGGCGCGCATGGCGAGCTCGCCCAGGCCGCGGTGCACTCCGGCGCGGACCTGGTCCGGCGGGATCAGGCCGACGCCCTTGGGCAGACCGGTCAGGCCGTACGCGTCGGTCTCGTAGGGCCAGCGCCGGGTCAGGGCGGCGTACAGCAGTGCGCCGATGGCCTCGGTGTCGGTGCGCTGCGGGGTGTCGCTGGTGATGCCGCGCAGGGCGGCGTTCACGGCGAGGCCGCGGATCCGGTACTGGCCGGTGGAGGTGCGCAGTATCGCGCCGGGGGTCAGGCGCAGATGGGACAGGCCCTCGCGGTGCGCGGCGGCCATGGCCTGGGAGACCTGGCTGACGAGCTGGTACGCGTCGTGGGGTTCCAGTGGGGCGACGGCGAGCAGGGCGGTCAGCTCGGTGGCGTCGGGCAGCCACTCGTGGACCACGTAGACGAGGTCGTTCTCCTCGACGGCGTCGAGGACCTGGACGAACCGGGGGTCGCCGAGCAGGGCCGAGGACCGGGCCGCGGCCAGGACCGAGCGCGCCCGGGGGTGGTCCGCGGGCAGCAGGTGGACGCCCACGGCGCGGCGCAGCTTCTCGTCCATCGCACGCCAGCTGCTGAATCCGTCCAGACGGGTGACGCACTCTTCGAGCCGGTACCGCCTGGCCAGCTTGTGGCCGCTGTGGAGTTCGGGCGCGGGAGTGGCCGCCGTTGTCTTGGGCTGCTTGGGTGACCCGTCCGAGCCGGTCACGGGCTCGTCCGCGGCGTGTCGGGCGCTCTGGGTTTCCGCCCCGTCGGCCGTGGCCTTGGCCGCCTGAGCGGCCGGCGGTTCGTCGCCGCCGTTGTCGGCCACGTCGACGGCAGCCGTGCTACGTTCCGCCACCGTCGTTCCTGCCTCCCCATCCGTTGCACGCTGTCGGCCAGTCTGCGAAGCCATGCCAATTGTGCCCACAGTCCGCCGCTATGCACGACACGCGTCGGGCGCCGATGGTTGCGCTCATCAGCGGCCCAGGCGTCCGCGCACCATCCCGACCATGGCGTTCAGCTCCTGGATCCGCATGCGCTTGGCGGCGGTGAGGAATACCGCCGCAAGGAGGATTCCGCCGACGGCCAGCGCGGTGAGGGAACCGAGCGCTCCGTTGCCCAGGAAATAGGTGATGCCCCAGGCCGCGGCACCGGCCACCAGGGCGGCCGGTACGCAGGCGCCGGCGAGCCGGGTGTAGGTGCGGATGACCTGGGCGCCGTCGAGGTCGCCGCCCAGCCGGTTCTTGAGGCGGCGCCAGGCGATGCCCACGCCGACGGTGTAGCCCAGGCCGTAGGCGGCCGCCATGCCGACGACGGCCCACCGGGCGGGCAGGACGAAGAAGGCGGCGGTGGAGACGGCGGCGTTGACGCCGGCCACGATCACCGTGTTGTAGAAGGGCGTCCTGGTGTCCTCGTAGGCGTAGAAGCCGCGGAGTACGACGTACTGGATGGAGTACGGGATGAGGCCGAGGCCGAAGGCCATCAGGACGTAGCCGATGTTCTGGGCGCCGGCGCCGGATCCGGCGTACAGCAGGGTGGCCATCGGCACGCCGAGCGCGAGGAAGGCGAAGGCGCAGGGGACGATCGCCACGGCCGAGGTGCGCAGGCCGTAGGAGATGTCGTCGCGGACCGCGGCGGCGTCACCGTCGTGCGCGGAGCGGGAGATCCGGGGCAGGACGGCGGTCATCACCGAGACGGTGATGATGGCCTGCGGCATCTGCCAGAGCAGCAGGGCGTAGTTGTACGCGGTGATGCCGGTGCCGGCGTGGCCCTGCTTCTCGGCCACCGAACCCGCCCAGGTGGCGAGCTGGGTGACGACGACCAGGCCGACCTGGTTGGCGAGGACGAAGAAGAAGGTCCACTTGGCCAGGCGGGCGGCCTTGCCCAGACCGTGGCCGCGCCAGTCGAACCGCAGCTTCGGGGTGAAACCGGCGTCCCGCAGGTAGGGGAGCATCGCGAGCGCCTGGACGGTGAGGCCCAGCAGGGTGCCCAGGCCCAGCAGGCGGACCCCGTCGGCGGTGACCGTGCCGGCGGTGACGTGCGAGCTGGTGAAGCCGCCGAAGGCCCAGATGAACGCGCCGAAGGTGGCGATGACCACGATGTTGTTGAGGACCGGGGTCCACATCATGGCGCCGAACCGGCCGCGGGCGTTGAGGATCTGACCGAGGACCACGTGCACGCCCATGAAGAACATGGTGGGCAGGCAGTACCGGGCGAAGGCGACCGCGACCTCCATCTGCTTCGGGTCGGAGGCGATCTTCGGGGACATCATGGTGATGAAGAGCGGCGCCGCCAGCACGCAGACCGTGGTCACGCCGGCGAGCAGGACCACCACCAGGGTCAGCAGCCGGTTGGCGTAGGCCTCTCCGCCGTCGTCGTCGTTCTTCATGGCCCGCACCAGCTGCGGGATGAAGACCGCGTTGAGGGCGCCGCCGCCGACCAGCACGTAGATCATCGTCGGCAGGGTGTTGGCGACCTGGTAGGTGTCGTTGAAGGTGCCGACGCCGATCGCGGCGGCGATCACCAGGGTGCGCAGGAAGCCGGTGATGCGGGACACGATCGTGCCGGCGGCCATCAGGGCGCTGGACTTCAGCAGGCTCGCGGCCTTGCCGGCCGGCTTGGCGGGGGCCGGGGCGGCCACCGGGGCCTCCTCGGCCGGCGGCCGGGGTGCCCCCTGCTGGTCCCGGTACAGGTGCGCGAAGGCGTCCGGCTCCCGCTGCTCGTCCACGGTGGCGCCGGAGACCAGGGAGTCCACGCCGACGAACTCGGTGGTGGCCGGCTGGTCGCCGTACGGCAGGTGCCGGGACGGACCGTCCGGCTCGGGCGGCGGGGTCTGGGCCCACACCCGCGGGTCGGGCGAGTACGGGGAGGCCGCCGGAGCCGCGTACAGCGGTCCCGGCTCCTGATAGGTGCCCGGTGGTGGTGGCGGGTGCGAGGCCCGGTCGTACAGGGCCTCGGTGACCGGGTCCTGGGCGGACAGGTCCTGTGCCCGGTACGGGTCGTAGGCGTACGCGTCCGTGACGTACGGGTCGCGGTCCGGTGCGGGGGCAGGCGGCGGCACCTGTCCCGGCGGGGTGCCCGGGGCAGTGCCCTGGGCGGGTGCGGGCCCGCCTGCGCCCTGCGCGCGGTCACCTTCGTACGGCGCGTTCATGAACCCCACCTCATCGTCCCCAGGCCGACCGGCCACGGCATCGCTCAACGGTCCACTTTCTCACCCGGGCCGGAGCCGCTGTTGCTTTGCGGTCCGGTGTCCGTGCTCTCGTCACTCGGCTGCGTGCTCTCCCCCGCGGCGGCGCGGGCCGCCACGCGCTTGCGGGCGGCGTACATCTTGATGCCCGCCAGGACGAGGAGGAGCACACCGCCGGCGATGACGAGCATCACGGTGGAGGTGATCTCCGTGGCCTCGACGGTGAACTTGCGTTCCTTGCCGTACGGCACGCCGTCCTTGGTGAACAGCTGGGCCGTGACCTCGACCGGACCGCTCGCGGTGGCGTTGGCCGTGAACTTCACCGACTGGCTGTGCCCGCCCTGGACGGACACCTCCTCGCTGGCGGCGCCGCCCTCCCCCTCGAACATGAGGCGGGTGGGGTTGGCCGACTTCAGCCTCAGGACCAGCCCCTGCACGTCCTGGACCAGCCCGTTGGACACGGTGACCGGGATGGTCGCGCTGTGCCCGGACAGGGTGGCGTCGGACTTGCGGACCAGGCGCACCTTGTCGGTCAGGCTGATCAGGTACTGCTGGACCGCGTCGCGGTACAGCCGGGCCTCCTGGGGGTGGCCCCGCCACGACGTGGACATCTCCCGGTTCGTGGTGTTCCCGAACGGGATGGTGACCCGGTCGGGTGCGCTGAGGATCACCTTGAAGTTGTCGAGCGTGTTCTGCGTGGTGCGGATCTTCTCGAACGCCGCCTGCGGCAGCTCGGTCTTGCGCAGCGCGTCCGGGTACTGGCCGGCGCCGGGCACCCGGGTGGTGGCGCCCGGGTCGGGCTTGGTCCTGGCCGCGGACTCCAGGTCCAGCGGCTGGGTCCAGCGTCCGGGCTGGAGCAGCTTGAGCGCAGCGGCCATGGTCTGGGCCTGGCTGGCGGTGGGCATCCGCTGCGGGGCGACGACGAAACTGCGCTGGCCGTCGGTGCGCTGCAGGTTCAGGGCGAGGCTCTGGGCGAGGAACTCCTGGGTCGCCAGGGTGGTGTTCCGGGTCGTGAGCATGTCGCCCTGGAAGGCGGTGGACAGCCGGGCGTCGGCGACGACCGCGGTGGCTCCGGCGCCGATCGGGCGGGCCGCCGAGGGCGTGTAGGGGAGGCTGCCGGTCTCCTTGAGGCTGTCGCTGCGGGTCAGCACGTTGTGCGCGCCGGCCGAGGTGGCCACGTTCACGATGGACGGGTCGATGGCCCCGTCGACGGGCCAGGCGAAGTCGGTGGACGGGGTGATGTGCAGCACGGTCTCGACGGCCTGGGCGGCCTTGTCGGTGGCCGGCCGCAGCTGCCCGAGGCTTCCGGACACGTCCTTGCCCCGGTGGGCGAGCGAGGCGAGGTCGGGGTCGGCGAAGGGCAGGGCGACCACCTTCTTGCCCTGCACCGCCTGCTCCAGGGAGTTCAGCCATTCCTCGGCGACCGCCCTGCGCTTGCCCGGGAGGGTCTTCCCGTCGGGGGTGCGCACCCGGTAGCCCTTGGTCATCGCGTCGACCGTGTACAGCAGGTCGGGGTCGATCACCCAGGTGACCGGGAGGTCCTTGCCGAGGGAGACCATCTGCCCCAGCCGCCCGTCGGGCTGGAGCTCGTCGGCGAGGTCGTCGTCGAGGAACACCGGGGTCTGGGTCTCGTCGGGGAGGGTCTCCGCGGTCAGGTGCGTGGTGGAGACCAGCGGCCATACGAAGGCCAGCTGGGACCGCTTGGCGGCGGGCTCCGGCTGCCACGGGAGGAAGGTCCGTTCGATGCCCAGGACCTGCTCGTAGGAGCGGCCGCCGGTCTGTCCGGACAGGGACACGGCCAGCGGGTAGACGCCGTCCGCGTCGAGGTCGAGCTTGTTCACGGGAACCCGGAGCGTGAACTCCTGGGCTCCCTTCGCGGGCAGCGAGGCGATCTTCACGGAGTACGCCTGGTCGATCTCGGCGGGGTCGACGCCCTGCCGGAAGCGGGTCCGCTCGCTGACGTCGTCGATGGCGTCCCGGCTGCTCAGGGCGCCGCCCAGGCGCAGGCCCACGTGCGCGTTCCGGATCGCCTCGGTGCCGGTGTTGGTGACCCGGCCGCTGATCTCCAGGGTGTCGTTCTTCACCGGGGCGGCGGGGGCCATCGAGTCCAGCTGGACGTCGACCGCACCGTTCTCGGCGGCCCGTGCCTCCGGTGCCGGGGCGTAGACCAGGGCGGCCAGGACGGGGGTCCCCGCGAGCAGGACCATGGCGCGCCGCAGCCAGCGGCGCCGGGCAGGAGCGGGGACCGGCCCGTTGAAGTTCCCCGTGTCTGCCGCTTCGGCCACGCGCTCGCCCGTTCCTCGAAGTGTCAGTGGTCGTCGGTTGTGCGTCCACGCATGGTAACGAGGCCCGCCGGGCCCGAGTGCCGCGCACTGCTCCACATGATCGGGCCCCCGCGGAGGCGGTGCGGCCCCGGGGTCCGCTTTAAACGGAAGCTGCCGCCGGGCGGGGCACGTACCCTTTTCTGTTGTGCCGAACGCCAACGAAGACTCCCCCAGCACCCTGAGTGAGGTGCAGCACCGCGCGGTGAACGAACTGCTGCGGGTCGCCCCCGTCGCCGACGAGCTCGGCCGCCGTTTCCGGGAGGCGGGATTCCACCTCGCCCTGGTCGGCGGCTCCGTCCGCGACGCGCTGCTCGGGCGCCTCGGCAACGACCTCGACTTCACCACCGACGCCCGCCCCGAGGACGTCCTGAAGATCGTCAAGCCTTGGGCGGACACGGTCTGGGACGTCGGCATCGCCTTCGGCACCATCGGCTGCCAGAAGAGCGCCCGCGTCGGAGACGCGGTGCGGAGCTGGCAGATCGAGGTCACCACCTACCGGTCGGAGGCGTACGACCGGACCTCGCGCAAGCCCGAGGTGTCCTACGGCGACTCCATCGAGGAGGACCTGGTCCGGCGCGACTTCACGGTCAACGCCATGGCCCTCGCCCTTCCCGAGCAGCGGTTCATCGACCCGCACGGCGGCCTGGAGGACCTGGCGGCAGGAGTGCTGCGGACTCCGGGGACCCCCGAGGACTCCTTCTCCGACGACCCGCTGCGGATGCTGCGGGCCGCCCGGTTCGCGGCCCAGCTGGACTTCGAGGTGGCCGACGAGGTCGTCGCCGCCATGGAGGCGATGTCGGACCGGATCGACATCGTTTCCGCAGAGCGGGTCCAGGCGGAGCTCAACAAGCTGCTGCTCGCCGCGCACCCGCGGAAGGGCCTCGCCCTGCTCGTGGACAGCGGGCTGGCCGACCGGGTCCTGCCCGAGCTGCCGGCCCTCCGGCTGGAGCGGGACGAGCACCACCGGCACAAGGACGTCTACCACCACACGCTGATCGTGCTGGAGCAGGCGATCGACCTGGAGGAGGAGGGCCCGGACCTGGTGCTCCGGCTGGCCGCCCTGCTGCACGACATCGGCAAACCCCGCACCCGCCGCTTCGAGACCGACGGCCGGGTCTCCTTCCACCACCACGAGGTGGTGGGAGCGAAGATGACCAAGAAGCGCATGACCGCGCTGAAGTACTCGAACGACATGGTCCGGGACGTCTCCCGACTGGTGGAGCTGCACCTGCGGTTCCACGGCTACGGCGACGGGGACTGGACGGACTCCGCGGTGCGCCGCTACGTGCGCGACGCGGGCCCGCTGCTGGACCGGCTGCACAAGCTGACCCGCTCGGACTGCACCACGCGGAACAAGCGCAAGGCCAACACCCTCTCCCGGGCCTACGACGGCCTGGAGGAGCGGATCGCCCAGCTCCAGGAGCAGGAGGAGCTGGACTCGATCCGGCCCGACCTGGACGGCAACCAGATCATGGAGATCCTGGGGATCGGACCCGGCCCGGCGGTCGGCAGGGCGTACGCGCACCTGCTGGAGCTCCGGCTGGAGCACGGCCCGATGGGGCGGGACGCCGCGGTGACGGCCCTCAAGGAGTGGTGGGCCGCGCAGGGCTGAGGCCCGGCAGAGCCGAGACCCGTGCCGGCGTGGAACGCACGGCGTTTCACGTGAAACATCTGCCGTGTTTCACGTGAAACGTCGGCCCTCCCGGGCCAGCGCCGTCGCGATCGCGGCGTACAGCAGGGACACCGCCACGATCAGCACCACCGACTTCCCGTCGGGCGGCAGTACCAGCGCGGACACCGCCGCCGCTCCGACGAAGGCGACGTTGAAGAGCACGTCGTAGACGGAGAAGACCCGGCCCCGGAAGTCGTCCTCCACCCGGGACTGGACCTCGGTGTCGGTGGCGATCTTGGCCCCCTGGGTGGCGAGGCCCAGGACGAACGCCGCGGCGAGCATCGGCCCGGGCGTGAAGAACAGTCCCAGGGCGGGGACCAGCACCGCGGCGCCCCCCGCACAGGCCGTGATCCAGCCCCTGGTGCCCAGCCGGGCCGCCATCGGCGGTGTGACCACCGCGGCGGCGAAGAAGCCCGCACCGGAGACGCCGACCGCCAGTCCCAGCAGCGCCAGGCCGTCGGCCTCCTGCTCCGACCAGGCGTACCGGCACAGCATCAGCAGCATCACGAAGAGCGCGCCGTAGCAGAAGCGCATCAGGGTCATCGCGGCCAGCACCTGGGCGGCCTCCCTGCGCCGGGCCAGGTGCCGGAGTCCCTCCGCCATGCCCCGTACGGTCAGGGCGACGCCTTCGGGGACCGACGGGTACCTGTGCTCGGGATCGTGGTCGGGGCCGAGCAGACCGACGGCCAGCCGCAGCGAGGCCAGGGCCGCGGCCAGGTACAGGGCGGCACCGAGGAGGACCACCAGGCCGCCGGTGCCGGAGGAGAGCATGCGCACCAGGAAGGCGAGCCCTCCCCCGGCCGTGGCGGCCAGGGTGCCCGCGGTGGGCGACAGGGCGTTCGCGGTGACCAGCAGGCCGGGGCCGACCACCCGGGGCAGCGAGGCGGACAGCCCCGCCAGCACGAAGCGGTTCACGGCGGTGACCGACAGCGCGGAGGCGTAGAAGAGCCAGTCCGGCACCTGGGCCGCGATCAGCATCCCGGTGACGCAGGCCAGGAAGGCGCGGAGCAGATTGCCGTAGAGGAAGACCTGCCGGCGCCGCCAGCGGTCGAGCAGCACGCCGGCGAAGGGGCCGATCACGGAGTAGGGCAGCAGCAGGACCGCCATGGCGGAGGCGATGGCCGCCGGCGAGGTCTGCTTCTCCGGGGAGAAGACCACGTACGTGGCGAGGGCCACCTGGTAGACGCCGTCGGCCGCCTGGGAGAGGAGTCGTACGGCGAGCAGGTTCCGGAAGTCCCTCAGGCGCAGCAGCACGCGCAGATCCCGTACGACAGGCATGAGGGAAGGGTCACACACGCGGAGGGTCCCCGGACACATTGTCCGGGGACCCTCCGCGGAAGAGAGAGCGAAGACCAGGCGGTCCTCCCGCTCTTTAGCGCTCGACCTCGCCCTTGATGAACTTCTCGACGTTCTCGCGGGCCTCGTCGTCGAAGTACTGGACCGGCGGGGACTTCATGAAGTACGAGGAGGCGGAGAGGATCGGGCCGCCGATGCCGCGGTCCTTGGCGATCTTCGCGGCGCGCAGGGCGTCGATGATGACACCCGCCGAGTTCGGGGAGTCCCACACCTCGAGCTTGTACTCGAGGTTCAGCGGAACGTCACCGAAGGCGCGGCCCTCAAGGCGGACGTACGCCCACTTGCGGTCGTCGAGCCACGCGACGTAGTCGGACGGGCCGATGTGGACGTTCTTCTCGCCCAGCTCGCGGTCACGGATCTGCGAGGTGACGGCCTGGGTCTTGGAGATCTTCTTGGACTCCAGGCGCTCGCGCTCGAGCATGTTCTTGAAGTCCATGTTGCCGCCGACGTTCAGCTGCATGGTGCGCTCGAGGACGACACCGCGGTCCTCGAAGAGCTTCGCCATCACGCGGTGCGTGATGGTGGCGCCGACCTGCGACTTGATGTCGTCGCCGACGATCGGGACACCGGCCTCGGTGAACTTGTCCGCCCACTCCTTGGTGCCGGCGATGAAGACCGGGAGGGCGTTGACGAAGCCGACCTTGGCGTCGATGGCGCACTGCGCGTAGAACTTCGCAGCGTCCTCGGAACCGACCGGGAGGTAGCAGACGAGGACGTCGACCTGCTTGTCCTTGAGGATCTGGACGACGTCGACCGGGGCCTCGGCCGACTCCTCGATGGTGGCCCGGTAGTACTTGCCGAGACCGTCGAGGGTGTGGCCGCGCTGCACGGTCACGCCGGACTGCGGGACGTCGCAGATCTTGATGGTGTTGTTCTCGCTGGCGCCGATGGCGTCCGAGAGGTCGAGGCCGACCTTCTTCGCGTCCACGTCGAACGCGGCGACGAACTCGACGTCGCGCACGTGGTAGTCGCCGAACTGCACGTGCATCAGGCCGGGGACCTTGGACGCCGGGTCGGCGTCCTTGTAGTACTCGACACCCTGCACCAGCGAGGCGGCGCAGTTGCCCACGCCGACGATGGCTACGCGAACCGAACCCATTCGGTTGCTCCCTGTTCGTTCTCGGACGAGGACCTGCTGGGAAGCAGGGCCTCAGTGTGTGGTTTCGTCGGACGGACCGGGACTTCGCTGGTCCCGTCCCGCCCGCTCACTCTCGATGAGCTCGTTCAGCCAGCGCACTTCGCGCTCCACGGACTCCATACCGTGACGCTGCAGCTCGAGCGTGTAGTCGTCGAGGCGTTCCCGCCCGCGGGCGAGGGAGGCGCGCATCTTCTCCAGACGCTCCTCCAGCCGGCTGCGGCGCCCCTCCAGGACCCGCATCCGCACCTCGCGTTCGGTCTGGCCGAAGAAGGCGAAGCGGGCGGCGAAGGATTCGTCCTCCCAGGCCTCGGGCCCGGTGTGCGCGAGGAGCTCCTCGAAGTGCTGCTTCCCCGCGGGCGTCAACCGGTAGACGATCTTGGCCCGCCGCCCTGCGAGTGAAGCGGCGAGGGCGTCTTCCGGAGCATTGCCGGGTTCCTCGATCAACCAGCCGTTGGCGACCAGCGTCTTGAGGCAGGGGTAGAGCGTGCCGTAGCTGAACGCCCGGAACACCCCCAGCGAGGTGTTGAGCCGCTTCCGCAGCTCGTATCCGTGCATGGGGGACTCGCGGAGCAGGCCGAGCACGGCGAACTCGAGGATGCCGGAGCGTCTGCTCATCCGCCCACGTCCTCCCTCACCCCTGAGTTCGCAACTCTTTATGCCGAGCTGATGTATCGACTCGATACATCAGCACGATAGAACGGCCTGCGCCCGGCGACAAGTGGACACCCTGTGACCGGCGTCACATTGCCGGATCGGATCCAATTCACAGCAGGTCAGTTGCCTGTTTTGGGGTGAACCAGGGCACTGGGCGGGTTTTGCGCGTGCGTAGTCTGTCCGCCATGAGCGAGCACCGCCGCAAACCGCCGCAGCCCGAGGGCGGCGGCCGCGCAGCGTCCCGCCGGGCTGCGCAGCAGCGCCCCGGCCGAGGGTCCGTGCCCGGACGCAACGTCCCCACCACATCGCACAGTGGTCCGTACGGAAGCCCGTACGGTGATCAGCAGGGCCCCGGCGGCAGAGCCGAGGCCCGCCGGGCCGCACAGCGAGTCTCCGGCCGCGGCCGGGGCGGGGGCAACGGGACGGGCCGACCTGACAAGCGGCTGATCAACTACCCGCGGTCCGACAAGGACGGCTGGCAGCGGTTCATGCCCTCGTGGAAGCTGGTCGGCGGTACGGCGCTCGGATTCTTCGCGATCGTGACGGCCGGCGCCGGCATCGGTATCGCCATGGTGGGCACGCCGGACCCCAACAAGGCGGCCCAGGCTCAGAACAACGTCTACTACTGGGCCGACGGGACCCAGATGGCGGCGACGGGCGGCGAGACCAACCGGCAGATCGTCAAGATCGAAGAGATCCCGCTGTCGATGCGCAACGCGGTGATCTCCGCCGAGAACGCGTCCTTCGAGACCGACAAGGGCGTCGACCCCATGGGCGTGGGCCGAGCCGTGTTCAACATGGCCACCGGCGGCGACACCCAGGGCGGCTCGACCATCACCCAGCAGTACGTCAAGAACAACTTCCTCAGCTCCGAGCAGACCCTGAAGCGCAAGGTCACGGAGCTGTTCATCGCGATCAAGCTGGGTGTCAGCGAGGAGAAGGACACCGTCCTCGCCGGCTATCTGAACACCGCCTACTACGGCCGGGACGCGTACGGCATCCAGGCCGCCTCCCGCGCCTACTTCGGCAAGGACTGCGACGAGCTCACCCCGTCCGAGAGCGCCTTCCTGGCCCAGGTGCTGAAGGGCCCCAACCTCTACAACCCGGACGGCGGCATCGGCAGCCAGGCCACCCCCAAGCTGAACACCGAACGCGCCCAGAAGCGCTGGGCCTGGGTCCTGGACCGCGAGGCCGAGGTGGGCCGGATGAGCCCCCAGGAGCGCGACCAGGCCAAGGCGGCAGGCTTCCCCAAGCTGATCGACCCCGCGCAGGCCCGCTCGCTCGCCGGACAGACCGGCTACCTGGTCGAGACGGCCAAGCAGTACGTGATGAAGACCAAGGGCCTCACCCCGGAGCAGATGTCCCGCGGTGGCTACCGGATCACCACCACCTTCCAGAAGCCCAAGGTGGACGCGCTGGCCAAGGCCGTGGACGACACCCGCAAGGACTTCCTGGACCCGGTCAAGCGCCCCGAGCACGACACGAACGTGCAGTTCGGCGCGGCCTCGGTGGACGTGAAGACCGGTGCCATCGTCGCCCTGTACGGCGGCCCGGGCTGGGACCAGAAGTACTTCAACAACAACGCCAACACCACCGGCGTCCCGGTCGGCTCGACCTGGAAGCCCTACGTGCTGGCCGCGGCCATGGAGTACGGCACCCAGAACTCCGACGGCCGGGGCATCTCGGCCGACAGCAAGTACATGGCCAACGACCTCACCGTGATCAACAACCGGGAGGGCAAGCCGCTGCGGGACAGCAAGGGCAGGCCCTTCAGGCAGAAGAACGAGAGCCCCACCCAGTACGGCTACGTCACGCTCAACGAGTCGATGGAGAAGTCCATCAACGTGCCGTTCGCCCAGCTCGTCTTCGACGTCGGCCACGAGAAGGTGCGCAAGATGGCCGCGTCCACCGGCATCCTGCGCGACTCGATGAACCCGAACAACGACGCCTCCTTCGCGCTCGGCACCTCCACCCCCAGCGCCATCCGGATGGCCGACTCCTACGCGACCTTCGCCGCCTCCGGCACCCACCACGAGCCGTTCTCGGTGACCAAGGTGATCAAGGACGGTCAGACGCTGGACGGCTTCGAGGCACCCAAGGCGGAGCGGGCGATGGACAACGCCATCGCCGACAACGTCACCAAGGTGCTGGAGAACGTCGTCCAGAACGGCACCGGCACCAAGGCCAAGAAGCTGGGCCGGCCGGCCGCCGGCAAGACCGGTACCACCGACTACAACAAGTCGGCCTGGTTCGTCGGCTACACCCCCGAGCTCTCCACCGCCGTGACGCTCTTCCGGACCGACCCCAACGCCAAGGAGAAGACGCTCGAGTCGATGAACGGCGTCGGCGGCATCGACTCCATCCACGGTGGTGACATCCCGGCCGAGATCTGGACCGAGTACATGAAGGTCGCCCTCAAGGGCACCCCGGTGAAGGACTTCCCCGAGGCCGAGGACATCGGCGTGACCGCGGACTCCGCCGGAGCCCCCTCGCCGACGCCTTCGCCGAGCATCACCCCGTCGCCGTCGAAGTCCAAGGACCCCGAGCCCAGCCCCAGCCCGTCGAAGCCCTCCCCGTCCAAGGGCGGCAAGCCGTCCTGCAAGCCGTGGCAGTGGAGCTGCAACAACGACGGCGGCACCACCACCGGAACCGACACCGGCGGGATGACCGACGGGGGCACGGACCGCGGTCCCACCGGGGACCCGGACCCGAGCCCCACCTTCACGACCAAGAGGCCGGGCCGGAGCGACGGGGGCACCACCACCGGCAGCACCATCTGGGGTACCGGCACCACCGGCGGCGGCTGAGCCCCGTACGGCAGGATGAACGCATGACCAAGGTGCACGAGGACCACCCCGTACCGCCCACCCGGGAGGACGGTCTGGCCGCCGCAGGCAGCGAGCTCATCGGCGGCCCGCTCGGCCGCCACGCCCTGCGGGGAGGCCACTGGCTCACCCCGGTACGGGTCGTGGTCCTCGTCGCCCTCGGCATGTTCGCCCTGGGCATGGTGCAGAAGGTGCCGTGCTACGACTGGGCCTGGTTCAAGGGCGCGAGTTCCCAGTACACCCACGCCTGCTACTCCGACATCCCGCACCTGTTCGTCGTACGCGGCTTCGCCGACGGCCTCACGCCGTACTTCGACCGGCTGCCCGGCGACATGGAGTACCTGGAGTACCCGGTCCTCACCGGCCTCTTCATGGAGGTCGCCTCCTGGCTGACCCCGGGCGGCGGCTCCATGCAGCACCGCGAACAGATCTACTGGATGGTCAACGCCGGCATGCTGATGGCCTGCGCTGCCGTCATCGCCGTCTGCGTCGCCCGCACCCACCGCCGGCGCCCCTGGGACGCGCTGCTGTTCGCCCTGGCACCGGCCTACGCGCTCACCGCCACCATCAACTGGGACCTGCTGGCCATTGCCCTGACCGCGGCCGCGATGCTCATGTGGTCCCGCGGCCGGGCCCTCGGCTTCGGCATCCTCATCGGCCTGGCCACCGCCGCCAAGCTCTACCCCGTCCTGCTGCTCGGCCCGCTGTTCGTGCTGTGCTGGCGGGCCGGGAAGTGGCGGGCCTTCGGAACCGCCCTCCTGGGCGCCGCCGGCTCCTGGCTGCTGGTCAACCTGCCCGTGATGGCCGGGGCCTGGGAAGGCTGGACGAAGTTCTACACCTTCAGCCAGGAACGCCCCATCGACTTCGGCTCGGTATGGCTGCTGATTTCCCAGCGCTCCGGGAACCCCCTGGAGGACGCCAACACCTACGCCACCGTGCTGAACCTGGTGCTGTGCGCGGCCGTCGGGCTGCTCGCCCTGACCGCCCCCAGGCGGCCCCGGTTCGCCCAGCTCGCCTTCCTGGTGGTCGCCGTCTTCATCCTGACCAACAAGGTCTACTCGCCGCAGTACGTGCTGTGGCTGATCCCGCTCGCCGCCCTCGCCCGGCCGCGCTGGCGGGACTTCCTGATCTGGCAGGCCGGAGAGGTCGTCTACTTCCTCGGGATCTGGATGTACCTCGCCTACACCACCAGCGGGGACAAGCACCAGGGCCTGCCCGTGGAGGGCTACCAGCTGGCGATCGCCGCCCACCTGCTGTGCACCCTCTACCTGTGCGCGGTCGTCGTACGCGACATCCTGCGGCCCGAGCGGGACCCGGTGCGCCGCGACGGCTCGGACGACCCCTCGGGCGGGGTGCTGGACGGGGCCCCGGACGTGTTCGTGCTCGGAGACGCCGCGAGGGCGCCGCAGGAAGCGGCGCCCTCGGAAGGACAGCGGGTCGAGTGGGGCGTTCGCCCCTGAACCGGCGGGCGCCCCTGAACCAGGGGCGCCCCTGAACCGGCCCTAGCGGTCGACGGAGCGGTCGAACTGGGTGGTGGTGTGCCGCAGGTGCGCCACGAGCTCGTCGCCCACGTGCGGCTCCGTCGCGTCCGAGGGCACGAACAGGATGGAGACCTGCATGTGCGGGGGCTCCGCGAACCAGCGCTGCTTGCCCGCCCACACGAACGGAGAAAGGTTCCGGTTGACCGTGGCGAGGCCGGCCCGGGCCACGCCCTTGGCCCGCGGCATCACCCCGTGCATCGCCTTGGGAGCCTCCAGGCCCACGCCGTGCGAGGTTCCGCCCGCGACCACCACCAGCCAGCCGTCCGAGGCGGTCTTCTGCTGCCGGTAGCCGAAGCGGTCGCCCTTGGCCACCCGGGTCACGTCCAGGACGGTGCCCTTGTACTGGGTCGCCTCGTGGTCGCCCAGCCACAGCCGGGTGCCGATCCGGGCCCGGAAGCGGGTCTGCGGGAACTGCTGCTGGAGCCGTGCCAGCTCCTCGGCGCGCAGGTGGCTGACGAACATCGTGTGCAGCGGCAGCCGGGCCGCGCGCAGCCGGTCCATCCAGCCGATGACCTCCTCGACGGCGTCCGAGCCGTCGGGCCGGTCCAGCGGCAGGTGCAGGGCGAAGCCCTCCAGCCGGACGTTCTCTATGGCCGCCGGCACCAGGCCCAGGTCCTGCTCGGACACCCCGTGCCGCTTCATCGAGCTCATGCACTCGATGACCACCCGGACGCCGTGCAGACCGCGCAGGCCGTCCACCGAGGACACGGAGCGGATCACCCGGTCCGGCAGCGGCACCGGGTCCTCACCCAGCCGGAACGGGGTGAGGACCAGCAGGTCCCCGCTGAACATGTCCTTGATCTGCTCGGCCTCGTAGGTGGTGCCGACCGCCAGGATGTCGGCTCCCAGGCGGGTCGCCTCCTCGGCCAGCCGCTGGTGGCCGAAGCCGTAGCCGTTGCCCTTGCAGACCGGGATGATCCCCGGGAACTGGTCGAACACCTGCTTCTGATGCGCACGCCAGCGTGCGGTGTCGACGTAGAGCGTGAGCGCCATGCCCGCCCCGACCCTTTCTCTCGGCTTCGTTCGGCTTCTGTCGCGTCGGTCAGCGGCGCGACATGTAGATGTCGAGCGCCTTGTGCAGCATCTTGTTGAGCGGGAAGTCCCACTCACCGACGTACTCGACGGCCTCGCCGCCGGTGCCGACCTTGAACTGGATCAGACCGAACAGGTGGTCGTTCTCGTCCAGGGTGTCACTGATGCCCCGCAGGTCGTAGACGCTGGCGCCGAGCGCGTACGCGTCCCGCAGCATCCGCCACTGCATGGCGTTGGAGGGACGGACCTCGCGCTTGTGGTTGGCGGAGGCGCCGTACGAGTACCAGACGTGCTGGCCGACGGTGAGCATCGTGGCGGCGGCCAGCGGCTCCCCCTCGTGCGTGGCGATGTACAGCCGCATCCGGTTGGGGTCCTCGGAGTTGAGGGCCGTCCACTGGCGCTGGAAGTAGCTGAGCGGGCGCGGGCGGAACTTGTCCCGCTCGGCCGTGATCTCGTACAGGTGCTGCCAGGTGGGCAGGTCGTCGTAGCCGCCCTGGACCACCTCGACGCCGGCCTTCTCGGCCTTCTTGATGTTGCGGCGCCACAGCTGGTTGAAGCCCTTGAGGACATCGTCCAGGGAACGGTTCGCCAGCGGCACCTGGAAGACGTAGCGCGGCTGCACGTCGCCGAAGCCGGCGCCGCCGTCCTCGCCCTGCTGCCAGCCCATCCGGCGCAGCTTGTCCGACACCTCAAAAGCACGCGGCTCGATGTGCGAGGCCTCCACGTCCCGCAGGCGCTTGACCTCGGGGTCCTGGATGCCGGACTTGATGGCGGCCGCGTTCCAGCGGCGGATGACCACCGGCGGGCCCATCTTCACGGTGAACGCGCCCTGCTTCTTGAGGTGGGCCAGCATCGGCTGGAGCCACTCGTCGAGGTTCGGGGCGTACCAGTTGATGACCGGGCCCTCCGGCAGGTACGCGAGGTAGCGCTTCACCTTGGGCAGCTGGCGGTACAGGACCAGGGCCACACCGACGAGTTCACCGGAGCCGTCGAACCAGCCGAGGCTCTCGTTGCGCCATTCGTTCTTGACGTCGGCCCACGCCGGGACCTGGCAGTGACTCGCCGAGGGCAGGCTCTGGAGATAGGCCAGATGCTGCTCTCGGGTGATGGTCCTCAGGGACAGGCTCATGCGGGGCGCTCCTCCGGCGGCTTCGCTGGGTATGTCGCGAAGCCTACTGTGACGAGGGCGCCACCCATCCGGGGGACAAGCGGCGCCCGTCGCGGAGGTGCCCCGGCTAGCCCAGTAGGCCGCCGAACAGGCCGCCGTTCGCCATGCCGAGGTAGAAGCCGATGCCCGCGGCACCCAGGCCGACGATCATGCCGAAGCGTTCGCGGGTCGTCTCGGAGACGAACTGTCCGTAGGCCCCGGTCAGGATCCCGATCAGGCCGGCCCATGAGGTGAGCAGGTGCAGGCCGGGGAAGAACGCCGTGATGAACGCCACGGCTCCCAGGATCAGCGTGACCGCCAGGAGGGTGTCCTGCAGCGGATGGGACTTGCCGTCGGTGGACAGGAGGGAGATGGGGGTCTTCTGGCCTTGCGTTGCCTGTGCCATGGGTGGCACCTCCTGGCTGAAGCGGGCATAGCACCGAGCACACCCGATGCCTACAGATTGTGTTCCTCCTCCGCCGGATTTCAACCGGAAGGATGCGAGCAGGTACTCTGTACGGTCTGCACTGGTGTCTGCCGGCATCGACCGGCATCGAATGACACCGTGCGGCAAACGCATCACGACCCTCCTGCCACGGAACGACCGTGGCCGCTGAGTCCAAAGGAGGTGGGTTCCACATGCGTCACTACGAGGTGATGGTCATCCTCGACCCCGATCTGGAGGAGCGCGCTGTCTCCCCCCTGATCGAGAACTTCCTCTCCGTCGTCCGTGAGGGCAACGGAAAGGTGGAGAAGGTCGACACCTGGGGCCGTCGTCGTCTCGCTTACGAGATCAAGAAGAAGCCCGAGGGCATCTACTCGGTCATCGACCTGCAGGCCGAGCCTGCGGTCGTCAAGGAGCTCGACCGCCAGATGAACCTGAACGAGTCGGTCCTCCGGACCAAGGTCCTCCGCCCCGAGACCCACTGAACCCCTTCGGTTCAGAGGTAATCGGGTTCGAGTAGCACAAGCAGCCAGCAGCAATCCCCGCCGAGAGGTTCATCCATGGCAGGCGAGACCGTCATCACGGTCGTCGGCAATCTCGTCGACGACCCCGAGCTGCGCTTCACCCCCTCGGGTGCGGCGGTCGCGAAGTTCCGTGTCGCGTCCACTCCCCGTACCTTCGACCGCCAGACCAATGAGTGGAAGGACGGCGAGAGCCTGTTCCTGACCTGCTCGGTGTGGCGGCAGGCGGCGGAGAACGTCGCCGAGTCGCTTCAGCGCGGTATGCGCGTCGTCGTACAGGGCCGGCTCCGCCAGCGCTCGTACGAGGACCGCGAGGGTGTCAAGCGCACGGTCTTCGAGCTGGACGTCGAGGAAGTCGGCCCCAGCCTGCGCAACGCCACGGCCAAGGTCACCAAGACCTCGGGCCGCGGTGGCCAGGGTGGCTACGGCGGTGGCCAGCAGGGCGGCGGCGGTGGCGGTGGCAGCTGGGGTGGAAACTCCGGCGGCGGCCAGCAGGGCGGCGGAGCTCCCTCCGACGACCCCTGGGCCTCCAGCGCTCCGGCCGGCGGCCAGCAGGGTGGCGGCGGTGGCGGCTGGGGTGGAAACTCCGGCGGCTCCGGCGGCGGCTACTCGGACGAGCCGCCCTTCTAGGGCAGCCCGTACCCCCACTTCTTGATCACACAGGAGATACACCATGGCGAAGCCGCCTGTGCGCAAGCCTAAGAAGAAGGTCTGCGCGTTCTGCAAGGACAAGACCGCGTACGTGGACTACAAGGACACGAACATGCTGCGGAAGTTCATTTCCGACCGCGGCAAGATCCGTGCCCGCCGCGTCACCGGCAACTGCACGCAGCACCAGCGTGACGTCGCCACGGCCGTGAAGAACAGCCGTGAGATGGCGCTGCTGCCCTACACGTCCACCGCGCGCTAAGGAAAGGGTGACCGACTGATGAAGATCATCCTGACCCACGAGGTGTCCGGCCTCGGCGCCGCCGGTGACGTCGTCGACGTCAAGGACGGCTACGCTCGCAACTACCTGGTCCCGCGCGGTTTCGCGATCCGCTGGACCAAGGGTGGCGAGAAGGACGTGGCGCAGATCCGCCGCGCCCGCAAGATCCACGAGATCGCGACCATCGAGCAGGCCAACGAGGTCAAGGCCAAGCTCGAGGGCACGAAGGTCCGTCTGGCCACCCGCTCGGGTGACGCCGGCCGTCTCTTCGGCTCCGTGACCCCGGCCGACATCGCCGAGGCGATCGAGGCTTCCGGTGGTCCGAAGGTCGACAAGCGCCGCGTCGAGCTGGCGTCCCCGATCAAGACCCTGGGTTCGTACACGGTCTCCGTGCGTCTGCACGCCGAGGTTGCCGCGAGCGTCCCGGTCGAGGTCGTTGCCGCCTGAGTGCGCAGCAGAAGGGCCCGCACCCCTCGGGGTGCGGGCCCTTCCGCGTTCCGCCGCGTGTTTCACGTGAAACGGGCTGTTTCACGTGAAACACGCGGCTGCACGGTGCTGCCTGTGGCGCTGCGGTGCTCAGCGGGTGGCGCCGGTGACCAGCCAGCGGCCCGAGCGGGCCCGCAGCCGGAGCGTGGCCATCCGGGTCAGCATCATCAGGGTCATGGCCCACCACAGTGCGGTCAGGCCGCCGCCGAGCGCCGGGACGAGCAGGGCGGCCGGGGCGAACACGGCCAGGGTCACCACCATGGCCCCGGCCAGGTAGCGCCCGTCGCCCGCGCCCATCAGGACCCCGTCCAGGACGAAGACGATGCCGGCCACGGGCTGCGAGAGCGCCATCACCAGCAGCGCGGGCAGCAGGGCGTCCCGTACGGCCGGGTCGGAGGTGAAGAGCGGGATGAACAGCGGCCGGGTCAGGACCACCAGCAGGCCGAGCACCACGCCCGAGGCGATTCCCCACTGGACCGCGCGCCGGGCCACCGCCCGGGCGCCCTCGGCGTCCCCGGCGCCCAGGTAGCGCCCGATGATCGACTGGCCGGCGATGGCGATGGCGTCCAGGGCGAAGGCCAGCAGGCTCCACAGCGAGAGCAGGATCTGGTGGGCCGCGATGTCGGTGTCGCCCAGGTGGGCCGCGACGGCGGTGGCCAGCATCAGCATGCCGCGCAGCGAGAGGGTGCGTACCAGGAGGGGCGCACCGGCCTGGGCGCAGGCCCGGATGCCCTTGGCGTCGGGCCGCAGCGAGGCGGCGTGCCGGCGGGCGGCGCGGACGACCACGGTGAGGTAGACGGCTGCCATGCCCCACTGGGCGAGGACGGTGCCCCAGGCGGAGCCCGCGATGCCGAGTCCGGCGCCGTAGACGAGGCCGAGGTTCAGTACACCGTTGGCGGCGAACCCGCCGACGGCGACGTAGAGCGGTGTCCGGGTGTCCTGGAGGCCGCGCAGCACTCCGGTGGCCGCGAGGACCACCAGCATGGCGGGGATTCCCAGGGCGGATATCCGGAGGTAGGTGACGGCGTACGGGGCCGCCGTGGCGGAGGCGCCGAAGGCGTCGACCAGTGCGGGCGCGGTCGGCACCAGGACGGCGATCACGCCGGCGCCGAGGAGCAGGGCCAGCCAGATGCCGTCCATGCCCTGGCGGACGGCGGCCCGGAGGTCTCCGGCGCCGACGCGGCGGGAGACGGCGGCGGTGGTGGCGTAGGCGAGGAAGACGAAGAGGCTGACACCGGTGGTCAGCAGGGCGGCGGCGATGCCGAGGCCGGCCAGCTGGGGGGTGCCGAGGTGTCCCACGATGGCGCTGTCGGCCATGACGAAGAGGGGCTCGGCGACCAGTGAGCCGAGGGCCGGTACGGCCAGTGCGAGGATCTCGCGGTCGTGCCGCTTCGGGTCGGTTCCCGGGGCAGTCTTCGGTGCCGCCTCCGGCAGCGCGGGAGCCTGTGTCATGTGCTCAATCTAATCTTCCACAGGTAATGGATGCAACTGTGCTGTGATCCTTACTGGTGGGTCCGCTCGGGGCTTCCCGGGAGAGAGTTGCGGGGGATCTTGAGACAGTGGCGGATTAATTTCCCCCACCGTGGCCGTGGATGAAGAATTTGCAGGTCAGAGTGGGTAACGGGGTGGGTCGGGTGATTTTGTCCACAGTGCTGTCCCCCGGTCCGTACACAGGTCTGAGGGAGTTACCCACAGGATGGGGCCCGTCATCCACACCTCATCCACACACCCTGTGGATAACAAGATTGGCTGACGTCGTCCGCGGCCCTACCGTTGGACGTTGCCCGACGCGCCGAGAGCAGCTCCGGGTGTCCCACATGTCAGAGCCGTGCCGTAAGAAAGAGTGGCACGGCGAGGTCCGCTTGGCGGACGGGAGGAGGCGGCCCGGTGAGTAGCCCCGAGCCCATGGACGACCCCTGGGCCGACAGTGGTCCGGGCGACCGTCTGCCCGTCCGCCAGCGCCGTGGCGAGGGCCGCGGCCGCGGTGAGGAGCAGCACGACCGAGGAGGCGAGGGCGGCTCCTGGGACGGCGGTGGCGGCTTCGAGCGGGTGCCCCCGCAGGACCTCGACGCCGAGCAGTCCGTGCTCGGCGGCATGCTGTTGTCCAAGGACGCCATCGCCGACGTGGTCGAGGTCCTCAAGGGGGCCGACTTCTACCGCCCGTCGCACGAGACGATCTATCAGGCGATCCTGGACCTCTACGCCAAGGGCGAGCCGGCCGACCCGATCACGGTGGGCGCGGAACTGACCCGGCGCGGAGAGATCAGCAAGGTCGGCGGGGCCTCGTACCTGCACACCCTGGTGCAGTCCGTGCCGACCGCGGCGAACGCCGAGTACTACGCGGAGATCGTCCACGAGCGCGCCGTGCTGCGCCGCCTGGTCTCCGCCGGTACGAAGATCACGCAGATGGGGTACGCGGCCGACGGGGACGTCGACGAGATCGTCAACAAGGCCCAGGCCGAGATCTACGCGGTCACCGAGCAGCGGACCTCCGAGGACTACCTCCCGCTGGGCGACATCATGGAGGGCGCGCTCGACGAGATCGAGGCCATCGGTTCGCGCAGCGGCCAGATGTCCGGCGTCCCCACGGGCTTCACCGACCTGGACTCGCTGACCAACGGGCTGCACCCCGGCCAGATGATCGTCATCGCCGCCCGCCCCGCGATGGGCAAGTCCACCCTGGCCCTGGACTTCGCCCGGGCCTGCTCGATCAAGAACAACCTGCCCAGCGTGATCTTCTCCCTCGAAATGGGCCGCAACGAGATCGCGATGCGCCTGCTGTCCGCCGAGGCGCGGGTGGCGCTGCACCACATGCGCTCGGGCACGATGACGGACGACGACTGGACCCGGCTGGCCCGCCGCATGCCCGATGTGTCCGCCGCCCCGCTCTACATCGACGACTCCCCGAACCTGTCGATGATGGAGATCCGCGCCAAGTGCCGCCGGCTCAAGCAGCGCAGCGACCTCCAGCTGGTCGTCATCGACTACCTCCAGCTGATGCAGTCGGGTGGCGCGCGCCGGCCCGAGAGCCGCCAGCAGGAGGTCTCGGACATGTCGCGAAACCTGAAGCTGCTGGCGAAGGAGCTGGAGGTGCCGGTGATCGCGCTGTCCCAGCTGAACCGTGGCCCCGAGCAGCGTACGGACAAGAAGCCGATGGTCTCCGACCTGCGTGAGTCCGGATCCATCGAGCAGGACGCCGACATGGTGATCCTGCTGCACCGCGAGGACGCGTACGAGAAGGAGTCGCCGCGCGCCGGCGAGGCCGACCTGATCGTGGCCAAGCACCGTAACGGCCCCACGGCGACGATCACCGTGGCCTTCCAGGGCCATTATTCGCGGTTCGTGGACATGGCCAACACGTAGCATCCCGGGCATGACTGACATGCCCTCGGGCGAGGCCCTGCCGGATGAGGCCCTCCTCCCCTCCACCCGTCGCTCACTGCTGCACCGGATCGCGGTGGCCCAGTCCGAAGGGCGGTCGCCGTCGCTGGCGGCGGCCGTCGCGCGGGGCGGGGAGATCGTCTGGGAGGGCTCCCGGACGATGGTGGAGGGCCACGGGCCGGACGGCGCGGTGCAGTACCGGATCGGTTCGATCAGCAAGACGTTCACCGCGGTGCTGGTGATGCGGCTCCGCGACGAGGGCCTGCTGGACCTC
Source organism: Streptomyces sp. NPDC089799 (assembly GCF_040684755.1). Lineage (NCBI taxonomy): Bacteria > Bacillati > Actinomycetota > Actinomycetes > Kitasatosporales > Streptomycetaceae > Streptomyces > Streptomyces sp. NPDC089799. Next base: position 98,260 of record NZ_JBFBGR010000007.1, read on the forward strand.
GGGGATCCGCTGGAGAAGCACCTGCCGGGGACCGGCGTGGGCGAGGTGACCATCGGTCAGCTGCTGGCCCACACGGGCGGCCTGGCGGCGGAGACCCCCGGCGAGTGGTGGGAGCGGAGCTCCGCGGCGCTCCGGCCGGAACTCTCCGACGTCCTGGGCGAGGAGCCGTTCCGGCACGTTCCCGGCCGGCGCTTCCACTACTCCAACCCCGGTTACACGCTGCTGGGTTCGCTGGTCGAGGAGCTTCGCGGGCGCCCCTGGGAGGACGTCCTGCGGGCCGAGGTGCTGGACCCCCTGGGCCTGGGCCGGACCGGCGCGCAGCCGGTGGCACCGCACGCGGGCGGCTGGGCGGTGCACCCGTGGGCGGACGTGATGATGCCGGAGCCGGCGGAGGACCTGGGGCTGATGGCCGCGGCCGGCCAGCTGTGGTCGACCACCCGCGACCTGGCCCGGTTCGCGGTGTTCCTGGCCCGGGGCGACGACCGGGTGCTGGGTGCGGAGTCGGTACGGGAGATGCGTACGGCCGCCGCTCCGCCGGAGCCGGGCAGCGCCGACGCCGGGTACGGGCTGGGCCTGCAGCTGGCCGAGACGGAGGGGCGGCGACTGGCCGGGCACAGTGGCTCCCTGCCGGGGTTCGTGGCCGGGCTCTGGTTCAGCGAGGCGGACGACGTGGCCGCGGTGGTGCTCGCCAACTGCACCTCGGGCCTGCCGGCGGCCGGGGTGGCGATGGACCTGGTGCGGATCGTGGCCGAGGCGGAGCCGCGCATCCCGGAGCCCTGGCGGCCGCTGCGGGAGTCGGACCCGGTGGCGCTGGACGTGGTGGGGCCCTGGTACTGGGGGACCTCGCCGTTCGGCCTGCGGCTGACGGCCGACGGGCTGCTGGACATGGTCCCGCTGGGGGAGACGGGCCGCTCGGCACGGTTCCGGCCCGCCGGGGACGGCACCTGGACCGGGCTGACCGGCTACTACGCCGGTGAGACGCTGCGGGCCGTGCGCCGGGCGGACGGCACGGTGAGCCACCTCGACCTCGGCTCCTTCGTGTTCACCCGGCTCCCGTACGACCCCGGGGCCCCGGTGCCCGGCGGGGTGGACCCGCAGGGCTGGCGGGGCATCGGCTAGGCACCGGCCGGGCGGTACGGCGCGGCGGATCACGGCGGATCACGGAGGATCACGCAGGACCGCGGCGGAACGCGGCGGATCACGCAGGACCGCGGCGGACCGCAGCGCGGCGCGGCCGATCAGGGTGCGCTCAGCTCGCGTTCCAGCGGGGTGCGGAAGCGCGGGGTGACCCGTGCCTCCCCGATCCACTCGGCGAGGCGCGCGGCCTCGGCGGCGACGGCCCGTCCGGCCTCGGCGCCGGGGTCCCCGAGCAGCCGCCACACGATCCCGCCGTCCGGACGCTGGGCCCAGCCACCGGCGATCGCGCCGTTCCACCACACGGTGGGGCCGATGTTGCCCGCCCGGTCGAAGAGGGCCGGTCGGTGGGCAGGGTCCAGGTGGAAGGAGCGGTCGGCCCAGCCCATCGCACTGGGGTCCAGACCGGGCAGCAGGGCCGCCCAGGGTTCCGGCTCCGGCACGGGCCCGGCGTCCCCGGGGGCCACCAGGGCCGTGCTGCCGTCGTCCAGCAGGACCTCCTCGGGCCCGACGGCGGCCAGTGCCTTCCGGGTGTGGGTGAGGGTCCAGCCGGTCCACCACTTGAGGTCGGCCTCGGTGGCCGGCCCGTACGCGTGCAGCCAGCGACGGGCGAGCTCGGCACGGGCCCGGTCCTCGGGGACCTCGGGCCAGGGCGCGCAGTGGGTCCAGCGGAACTGGCTGGAGGTCCAGGTGCCGCGGGGCCGGTCCCGGCGGATCCGTCCGTCGGCGGCGAGCAGCCGGATCACCCGGGTGGCCACGCCCTGGGTGGTCTCCCACTTCGAACCCCGGCCGACCGTGATCTTCCGGGAGAGGGCGGGGACGGCCGCGGAGAGCTGGGACCCGGTGGACGGTCCCCCGGCGTCGAGGGCGGCCAGGGTGGCCTCCTCGGCCCCGGCCAGCCAGGCCGCGTCGAGGCCCTGGCCGTCGTCCTGGAGGTGCTTGAGCAGGGTGCGGCGTTCCTTCGCGGCGATGGCGAGCGCGGTGGAGGAGGCCACGCAGGGCGCCAGTCCGGCGGAGACGGCGAACAGCGTGTTCCGCATGCTCAGCATCCGCACCACGGCGTGCTCGTCGTAGAAGCTCTTCTCGATGGCTTCCACGCCGGTGTCGGCCAGCCGGGCCCGGGCGGACAGGTAGACGGTGGCGGCGTCCGTCGCGTGCAGGGCGACCACCGCGTCCGCCGCCTCGGCCACGGTGGTGCCGCGGAACGGGGGAGCGAGCAGGTGGCGGACGCCGAGCCGGTTCCGGCGCTCGGCGGTGGTGATCCTTCGGCGGCTGCTGCTCATCCCCGGATCGTACGGCGGTACCGCGGCGCCCGTCCCGGTCCTGTCGCCACCCGGTTCAGAGCTGCAGCTTGAAGCCGACGTGGGAGGCGGTGAACCCGAGCCGCTCGTAGAAGCGGTGGGCATCGGTGCGGGTTGCGTCGGAAGTGAGCTGCACCAGTTGGCAGTTCTCCCGGCGGGACTCCTCGACGGCCCAGGTGACGAGCCGGCCGCCGAGGCCGCTGCCGCGTTCGTCGGCGTGGATCCGCACGCCCTCGATGATCGAGCGGGTGGAGCCCTTGCGGGACAGGCCCGGGACCAGGGTCAGCTGGAGGGTGCCGACGACGCGGTCCCCGCGGACGGCGACGACGAGGCGCTGGTTCGGGTCGTCGGCGAGCCGCTTGAAGGCCTCGCGGTAGGGGGTCAGGTCCTCGGGGGATTCGCGGGTGGCGCCGAGGGGGTCGTCGGCCAGCAGGGCGACGACGGCGGCGAGGTCGGCCTCGCCGGCGGGCCGGACGGCCAGTTCGGCGGGTTCGGTCATGGGTTCGGTCATGGTGGTCCTTCCGTTCCTTCCTCAGCCCGCCGCGAGGGTCAGCGGAGCCCAGCGGCGGGTCCAGTCACCGGGCAGTCCGGGGATGTCCCTGGTCATGACGGAGTTGGAGGCGACGGACTCCAGGCCGTGTTCCTTCAGCCAGCCGATCAGCTCCTCGTGGCGCACGTCGACATCGGTGCGCAGCGGTCGGCCGGTGCTCATGCCCAGGGCAGTGATCAAGGACTGGGCGGTCTCGGTGTCCCGGGCGATCAGCGGCCCCACGACATGGGTGTCCATGTTGGGCCAGGCGGCCGCGTACCCGGTGAGGGAGTGCTCGGCGTCCTCGGCGACCAGCAGGTGGTCCGCGAAGGCGGGCAGCCGGGTGATCATGTGGGTGCGGTCGGTGCCGAAGACCTCGGTGTCCAGGCGCAGGATCCGCGGGAGGTCCCCGGCCACCGCGGGGCGGACCCGCGGCGTGCCGTGCTTCCCCGGAGTGCCCGTGACCCGGAAGGGCCCCACGAGCATGTCGGCGCGGCCGACGGCCTTGAATCCGAGCTCCTCGTACAGCGGCCGGCCGGACCGGGTGGCGTGCAGGGTGAGCGGGATGCCGCGGAGGACCTCGTCACAGACGTACGTCATCACCCGGCGGCCCAGGCCCCGGCGCTGGTACCGCTCGGCGACCAGCATCATCCCGATCGCGGCGAGATCCGGGCGCTCGGCGGAGCCTCCGTACCGGGTGACCACGCAGCACGCGGCCAGACCCCGGCCGTCGGGGGCGTCGATGCCGTAGCCGGTCCCGGCGGCGAGCAGCAGGCCCCACTTGTGTTCCTCGCGGGGCCAGCCGCGGTCCTCGGAGAGGTCGGCGCAGCGGGTGAGATCGTCCACGGTCAGCGGGCGGATCGGCAGGTCGGTGAGGTGTGATGGTGTCACCGGGCCAGACTGGATCATCGGCGCGGGGGCGTCCAGGGGATTTGACGTTTCACGTGAAACGTCGTGTTTCACGTGAAACATCGCTCTCCATGAGAAACATCGCCTTCCGCGGCAAACGTCGCGCTCCACGAGAAACGTCGCGCTCCACGAGAAGCACTTCACCTTCGAGCAGGAGGCGAGGGAAGCGCGCAGGGGGCACGCTAGCCTCGGTCCTCGTGACCCGACTCCACCTCTTCGACCTCGACGGCACCCTGATGCACGGCTCGGCGGCGCCGGTCGAACTCTCCCGGCAGCTGGGCCTGACCGCCGAGATCGCCGAGCTTGAGCGGGCGTTCAGCGCGCGGGAGATCGGCCCTCCGGAGTTCGCGGTGGGCGTGCACGCGCTGTGGGCCGACCTGACTCCCGACCATGTCCGGGCGGCCTTCACCGGGGCGCCCTGGCTGGCCGGCATCCGCGAGGTGTGGCAGGAGATCAGGGAGCGCGGCGAGTTCTGCGCGGTGGTCTCGCTGTCCCCGTCCTTCTTCGTGGAACTCCTGCTGGAGTGGGGCGCGCACGCCGCCCACGGCTCGGTCTTCCCGGAGGTCCCCTTCACCCGGCCCGTGGACCTCAACGGGATCCTGACCCCGAAGGGCAAGGTGGAGGTCGCGGACCGGTTGTGCGCGCGCTTCGGCCTGGGCAGGGCGGACTGCGTGGCCTACGGCGACTCGATGACCGACGCCGAGCTGTTCGGGGCGGTACCGGTCTCGGTGGCGGTCAACGCCCGGCCGCACATCGAGGCCCGCGCCACGCACCGGTACCGGGGGCTGGACCTGCGGGACGCATACCAGCTGGTGGCCGCGGCACGCCCGGGAGGTGAGGCATCTTAGGAGGAAAGTGGGGTTGCAGCGCGGAACTTTCCCAAAGTACCCACGGGCCGTTCCACCCGGCTGGCATGCTGCGCAGCCATGGAGCCCTCCACCGATGCCGTGCTCATCCGCCGCACCCTCGCGGAGATAGCACCCGTCGCCGACAAGGTGACCTCCTATTTCTACGCGCTGGTCTTCACCGGCCACCCAGAGGTGCGGTCGATGTTCCCGGCGGCCATGGACGTCCAGCGCGACCGGCTGCTGAAGGCGCTGCTGACCGCGGCCGAGCACATCGACGACCCGGCGGTGCTCGTCCCCTACCTGCGCCGGCTGGGCACCGGCCACCGCAAGTACGGCACTCAGCCCGCCCACTACCCGGTGGTCGGCGAGGCCCTGATCGGGGCACTCGGCCGCTACGCGGTGGAGACCTGGGGGCCGGAGGCCGAGGCCGCGTGGGTCCGGACATACACGACGATCTCCCAGATCATGATCGATGCCGCGTCCGAGGACGAACGTTCCTCCCCCGCCTGGTGGCACGCCGAGGTGGTCTCCCACGACCTGCGGACCTCCGACATCGCGGTGATCACGGTCCGCCCCGACCAGCCCTACACCTTCCTGGCCGGCCAGTACACGAGCGTGGAGACGCCGTGGTGGCCGCGGGTCTGGCGGCACTACTCCTTCGCCTCCGCGCCCCGCGCGGACGGACTGCTGTCCTTCCACGTCAAGGCGGTTCCGGCGGGCTGGGTCTCCAATGCGCTGGTCCGGCACGCCCGGCCCGGCGACGTCCTGCGGCTGGGGCCGCCGGCCGGTTCCATGGTGGTCGACCACAGCACGGACAACGGGATGCTGTGCCTGGGCGGCGGTACCGGCATCGCCCCGATCAAGGCCCTCATCGAGGACGTCGCCGAGCACGGCGAACGCCGCCCGGTGGAGGTGTTCTTCGGCGCGCGCAGCGACCACGGGCTCTACGACAAGGACACCCTGCTGGGGTTGCAGCGTTCCCATCCGTGGCTGTCGGTGCGGCCGGTGGTGGGCGAGGGGCTGGCCGGGCAGCTGCCGCAGGCGATCGGCGAGCACGGGCCGTGGAACTCGTACGACGCCTTCATCTCGGGTCCGCCCGGACTGATCCGGAGCGGTGTGGACGCCCTGAAGCGCATCGGGATCCCAGCAGAAAGGATCCGGTACGACGCCGTCGAGGAACTGGTGGGGGCGGACGCCTGACAGCGTCCGCCCGGCATCCGGAGCGGAACGGCCCGAGGCCGGGAACGGCTTCGCGCCCGGGGCCGGGAGCAGCCGGCCGCCGGGACACCGGGACCGGCCGCCGTCCTCAGCCCAGGTCGGGGGCGTGCATCGCGCGGACGCCCTCGATGTTCCCGTCGAGGTAGTGCCGCAGGGACAGCGGGACCAGGTGCACGGCGGCGATCCCGACCCGGCTGAAGGGCACCCGGACGATCTCGTACTCGCCCTCCGGGTGGTCCACCTCCGGGCCGTGCCGCCGCTCCGGCTCCATCGACTCCAGGCGGCAGACGAAGAAGTGCTGGACCTTGCAGCCCGTCACCCCGCCGGCCGCGATGTGTTCGACGGTGTCGACGAAGCACGGCACCACGTCGGTCACCTTGGCGCCGAGTTCCTCGTCGAGCTCCCGGTGCAGCGCGTCGACCACCGTCGCGTCGGACGGCTCCACCCCACCACCGGGCGTCAGCCAGTACGGGTCGACGCCGGGCTTGGTGCGTTTGATCAGGATCAGGTCATCACCGTCGAGCAGGATGGCGCGTGCGGTGCGTTTGACCACGGGACGTTCGGTCATGGGAGAAGAGTGGCCCGCTATTCCGGTTCCGAAACGCCTCGGGCCGGGTCCGCCGTCTCCGGCCGGTCCCGGCCCGCCGCGTCCAGGGCCCGCAGCACGTCCGCGACCAGGTCCGCGGTGTCCTCGGCACCCGCGGAGAAGCGGATGAAGCCCTCCGGGACCGCGTCCCCGCCCCACCGGCCGCGCCGCTCGGCCGTGGACCGTACGCCGCCGAAGCTGGTGGCGTCCTCGACCAGCGTCAGCGCCCGCAGGAACCGGTCGGCCCGCGCCCGGTCGGACAGGGTGAAGGACACCACCGACCCGGGCCCGCGCATCTGCCGGCCGGCCGTCTTGTACGAGGGGTCGCCGGGCAGTCCCGGATAGCGCAGCCCGGACACGTCGGGGCGGCCCTCCAGGGCCTCGGCGACGGCCAGGGCATTGGCCCACTGGCGGTGCGTGCGCAGCTGCAGCGTGGCGAGGGAGCGGTGGGCCAGCCATGCCTCCATCGGCCCCGGGATCGCCCCGATGATCTTCCGCCACTGCCGGACCCGGGCGGCGAGCTCCGCGTCCCGGCAGCTGACGTAGCCGAGCAGCAGGTCGCCGTGGCCGGTCAGCCCCTTGGTGCCGCTGGCCACGGCGAAGTCCGCGCCCAGCTCCAGGGGGCGCTGGCCGAGCGGGGTGGCCAGGGTGTTGTCGACGGCCACCAGGGTGCCGGCGGCGTGTGCGGCCTCGGCCAGCCGCCGGATGTCGCACACCTCCAGCCCGGGGTTGGAGGGGCTCTCGATCCACAGCAGCCGGGCCCCGTCGAGGACCTCCAGCTGGGCGTCGCCGGCGGTGGGCGCGGTGCGGACGTGGACGCCGTAGGCCTCCAGCTGCGCCGCGACGAGGGGCAGGGCCTGGTAGCCGTCGTCGGGCAGGACGACGGTGTCGCCGGCCCGGACCTGGGAGAGCAGGACGGCGGAGACGGCGGCCATGCCGGAGGCGAAGACCACGGTCTCCACCCCGTCCGCCCCGGGGGCCTCCAGTTCCCCGACGGCCCGTTCCAGCAGGGTCCAGGTGGGGTTGGTGTCGCGGGCGTAGGTGTACGGGCCCTCGACCTCGCCGGGCAGGTGGAAGTGCGAGGCGAACACCGGGCCCGGGAGGGTCGGCTGGTTCTTGACCGGCTCGGGGAGTCCGGCGCGGACGGCGCGGGTGCCGTCACCGATGGGGGCGGTGGTCACGAACGGAGCTCCTTCAGGGGCGGTTGCGCGGGCACGGGCGGGGCAGCGGGCACGGGCGGGGCAGCGGGCTCGGGCGGGGCCGGGGGAGCCGGCGGACGCGCAGGTACCGGCGGGCGTGACGCGGCCACGGCCGTTCGTACGGCGTCCAGCAGGCCAGGGCTCGCGGCCTCGACCAGCTCCAGGCACTCCTCGAAGCCGTCGAGCCCGCCGTAGTAGGGGTCGGGCACATCGGTGTCGCCGGCGGCGCCGGGGTCGTAGGAGCGCAGCAGCCGCACCTTGGCCGCGTCCTGCGGGGTGGGGGCGAGCCGGCGCAGGTCGCGCAGGTGGCCGGCGTCGAGGGCGATGACGAGGTCCAGGCCGGCGAACCAGGAGGCGCGGAACTGCCGGGCCGTGTGGTCGTGGGGGTAGCCGGCCGCTTCGAGGACGGCCAGGGTGCGCGGGTCGGCGCCGTCGCCCTCGTGCCAGCCGCCGGTCCCGGCGCTGTCGACGTGGACCAGGCCGTCCAGGCCGGCGTCGGCGACCCGGGCGCGGAAGACGGCCTCCGCCATGGGCGAGCGGCAGATGTTGCCGGTGCAGACGAAACAGATGCGGTACACGGGCCGTCAGCTCCGGTCGGGCAGGGCCAGGTTCACGGCCCAGGAGACGATGGAGATGATCAGACCGCCGACCAGGGCGGTCCAGAAGCCGTCGACGTGGAAGGCGATGTCCAGCTTGTCGGCGAGCCAGGAGGTCAGCAGCAGCATCAGGGCGTTCACCACCAGGGTGAACAGGCCGAGGGTGAGGACGAACAGCGGCAGCGACAGCAGCCTCACCACCGGCTTCACGATCAGGTTCACCAGTCCGAAGACCAGGGCGACCAGGATCAGGGCCAGGGCCTTGTCGCCGGTGCTGTCACCGGTCAGGGTGATTCCGGCGACCAGCCAGATGGCCACGGCCAGGGCCGCGGCGTTGGCGAGCGTCTTTACCAGGAAGTTCGTCATGCTTCCGATCGTTGCAGACAACCACCAGGAAGAAAGAGGCACGAGCAGCATGAAGGCGTTCCGGCTGGACGAACTGGAGGCCGAGCGGGCCGAGAACCAGGGCGCATACCTGCAGTTCCTGCGCGAGCGGAACATGTCGGTCGGCCTGTACGCGCTGGACGCCGGGCAGACCGATCCCCAGCAGCCGCACGGACAGGACGAGGTGTACTTCGTGGTCAGCGGCCGGGCCGCGATCACCGTCGGGGAGGAGACGGAGTCGGTGGCCCGGGGCAGCGTGGTCTACGTGCCCGCCGGGGTGCCGCACCGCTTCCACCACATCAGCGAGGACCTGAAGGTGCTGGTGGTGTTCTCCCCGCCGGAGGCCTGACCCGCAGGAACGCACGGCGGGCGGGGCCCGGGCCCCTAGGGGGCGGATCAGGGGACGGGTGGGGCTCGCGGGCCCCTTTTCCGCGGCCCTTCCTCCTAGCATCGATGACAGGAAGTCAACCGGGAGAACAGGAAGAGGTCGAGGTCATGGACGGCATCCGGCAGATATTCGCAGGCATGCCCTGGTGGGTGAAGTGGGTCGCCGTTCCGCTGCTGGCCCTGTTCGTCTTCGGCGGTGTGATCACCAGCATCCTGGCCACGCTGATCGGGTTCGTGTTCAAGGTGCTGCTGTTCGTCGCCCTGGTCGGTGGTCTGGTGTTCGTGGTCAAGCGCTTCGGCGGCGGGACGGCGAAGTCCTCGGAGTGGTGATTAACCCACCCGGGGGACAGAAAGCCAGGAACCCCTCATCGGCGAGCTATCGGCCGATACAGTGGCAATCCGTGCCGTCACCTGGCCGAGCCCGGTAAACCCGTTCTCACCTGTGGTCATTTCAAGCAGAAGCTGAGTGCGACCCCCAGGAGACGTGGCACACGCGGGGCGACCCCCGCAGGGCGGGCCGTCCGGACGCCCGCCGCCACGCCTGGGGGTGAGCCTTGTCTTCGGTCGACAACGCTGCGGTGCCGACGCTCATCGGGTCGGTGCAGCGGGCGCTGAGACTGCTCGAAGCCGCCGGTTCCCATAGCGGGGGAGCCCCGGCGAAACAGCTGGCGCGCGAGGCCGGGCTCCCGCTCCCCACGGCGTACCACCTGCTGCGTACGCTCACCCACGAGGGCTATCTGCGGCGGGAGAGCGGGGTCTTCGTCCTCGGCGACGCGGCCGGCAGGCTGGCGGGCGGCGGAATGCAGCAGAAACGTCGCAGCATGATCCTCGACTCCCTCGCGCACTTCCGCGAGGTGGTCGGCGCACCCGTCTACTTCGCGGTCTACCGCGAGGGCGAGATCGAGGTCGTCGGAGTCTCGGACACCCCGGGTCATCCCGCCTGCGAGGAGTGGGCGGACTTCCGGGCGACCGGTCACGCGCACGCCATCGGGCAGTGCCTGCTCGCCCAGCTCGACGAGAAGAGCCGCCGGGACCACTACGACCGGCACCCCGTCGAGGCGATCACCCCTTATACGGTCCGGGACATGTGGGCGCTGGAACAGCGAATCGCCGGCATGGAGCGGATGCAGCCAGTGATCGAACGGCAGGAATATGCCCTCGGCACGGTATGCGCGGCTATTCCGATCACTGCCGGTGACGCTGCCGCGACCATGGCCATTTCTCTCCCTGCCCATCAAGAGCAGAGATTGCCCTGTGTAGTGGATCGACTACGGAGTGAAGTAGGCGCGCTGTTGAGCACGCTCTCCTTCTCTATCAGTATCTGAAAACTCACTCCTTGTGATCTGCCAGTGCTTCCACCACCCTTGTCAAGAGGCCCTGGGGGGCCATTCCTGGCCACTTCCAATCACTGCGGGGTATGGAAATGCGCGAGTCGGTACAGGCAGAGGTCATGATGAGCTTCCTCGTTTCCGAGGAGCTCTCCTTCCGGATTCCGGTGGAACTCCGGTACGAGTCACGCGATCCCTTTGCGGTGCGCCTGACCTTCCACCTTCCCGGAGATGCGCCCGTGACCTGGGCGTTCGGCCGGGAGCTGCTCCTCGACGGCATCAACAAGCCGTCCGGTGACGGCGATGTGCACATCGCCCCCACCGACCCGGACGAGCTGTCCGACGTCCACATCCGGCTCCAGGTCGGCGGTGACCGGGCCCTGTTCCGGGCCGGCGCGGCACCCCTGGTGGCCTTCCTCGACCGGACGGACCGTCTGGTGCCGCTCGGTCAGGAGCGCACTCTCGGTGACTTCGAGGGGCACCTGGACGAGGCGCTGGGCAAGATCCTCGCCGAAGCGCAGCAGAACCAGCGGAACGCGGGCTGACGCACCGCTCGAAGACGCACCGCTCCGAGACGCACTGCGGGTTGACGCACTGCGGACCGGCGTACCGTTCCTTCCTCTTCATCCGCCTCGCCCGCGCCTGCCCGCCTCAGCGCTTGCGACGGCGGCCGCGCCCGCCGCGGGCCCGCCCGGAAGGGCCCGCCCCGGCGGGCGCCCGCGGTCCCGGGCGGTCGGCGGAGACCACCAGGGCCGCCAGCACCGTGGTCACCGGAACCGAGGCCACCAGCCCGATCGACCCCACCAGGGTCCGTACGATCTCCTCCGCCACCAGTTCGCTGTTGGCCACCGACCCCATGCTGCTGTTCGCGATCGAGAACAGCAGCATCAGGGGCAGTGCGGCACCCGCGTAGGCCAGGACCAGGGTGTTGACCACGGACGCGATGTGGTCCCGGCCGATCCGGATGGCCGCCCGGTAGAGGGCGCGCGGCCCCATGTCCGGGTCCGCCTGGTGCAGTTCCCAGACCGCCGAGGTCTGGGTGACCGTCACGTCGTCGAGGACGCCCAGCGATCCGATGATCACGCCGGCGAGCAGCAGGCCGCTCATGTCGATGTCCGGGTACAGGCCGTGGATCAGCCCGGTGTTGTCGTCGGTGTTGCCGCTCAGGAACGCCCAGTCGATGAGCACCGAGCCGAGCAGCCCGATCAGCAGCAGTGAGACCAGCGTGCCGAGCACCGCGACCGAGGTGCGGGCGGTGACCCCGTGGCACATGTACAGCGCGATCAGCATGATCGCGCTGGCTCCGATGACCGCCACGAGCAGCGGGTTCGACCCCTGGAGAATGGCCGGCAGGATGAACAGGGTGAGCACGCCGAAGCTGACCACCAGGGCGACCAGGGCGAGCAGTCCGCGCATCCGCCCGACGACGACCACCGCGATCGCGAAGACCGCGGCCAGCATCAGCATCGGGAACTTCCGGTTCACGTCGATGACCGAGTACTGCAGGTCGCGCGGGGCGTCCGGGGCGTAGGCGACCACGACCTCCTGCCCGTCCTCCAGCTGCCGCGGGGCGCCGGGCTGGACGATCTCCACGAAGGTGCGGCCCTTGTCGGGGCCGCTGCCGACCTCGACGGTGGCCTTCTTGCAGGTGGGGTTCCGCCCGGCCCGGGCCTTGGCCCCTCCGGGGGCCGAGGCGTCGCCGGTGGGCGGCGCCTGCGTCGCGACATTCACCGATTTGCAGTCCACGATTTGCAAATCGGTGACCTTGGCCTGTTGGGTCTGGCGGTCGAAGCCGACCCCGGTGCGCTCGTGATCGGGGGCGCCGCCCGGCCACAGCGCCACCAGGCCGACGAGCACGGCGGTGGCGAACGGGATCAGGATGGCGGAGATGACCCTGCGCAGGTGCCGTGAGACCGGGGCGGCCGGCCCGTGGCCGTGACTGTGGCCGTGCCCGTGCCCGTGCCCATGGCCGTGCCCGCTTGCCCGAGCACGGTCGCGCTCGTGATCGGGATCGTGACCGTTCCCGTGATCATGCTCGTGACCTGGGCCGCGGCCATGGCCGTCCATGGACCGGCCGGACTCGTTCGGGGGCTGAACCGATGTCGTCACGGGCCGATCATCGCAAGAGATACGGGGGCCCACTGTTCAGCACGCCACAGGTGACGCTAGCGTGGGGGGACCTTTGCACAACGCGGGAGCTCGGAGCACCGGGCTGAGAGGACGCTGATCACCGTACGCGCACCGAACGGGGCGTACGGGAAGAGGCTGCGTCGACCGCCGAACCTGTTACCGGGTAATGCCGGCGTAGGGAGATAGGTCTCATGACCATTCAGGACGACGCACGCACGCCTGCCGCCGACCAGAACGGGCGTACGCCCGGCTGGCACAAGGGCTACGTCGAGGGCTCCCGCCCCGACCTCCGGGTGCCGGTCCGCCAGGTCCACCTCACCACGGGCCGGGACGTCACGCTGTACGACACCTCCGGTCCGTACACCGACCCGCAGATCGACACCGACGTCCGTCGCGGTCTCGCCCCGCTGCGCGAGAACTGGATCATCAGCCGCGGAGACACCGAGGAGTACGCCGGCCGCCCGGTCCGGCCCGAGGACGACGGCATCAAGCACACCTCGCCGCGCGGTGGCCTCAAGAACCTCGACGCGGTCTTCCCCGGCCGCCCGCGGCTGCCCCGGCGCGGCCGTGACGGTGCCGCCGTCACGCAGCTCGCGTACGCCCGCCGCGGCGAGATCACCCCGGAGATGGAGTTCGTCGCGATCCGCGAGAACGTCTCCGCCGAGGTCGTCCGCGAGGAGATCGCGGCCGGCCGCGCGGTGCTGCCGGCGAACGTGAACCACCCGGAGATCGAGCCGATGATCATCGGCAAGAAGTTCCTGGTGAAGGTCAACGCCAACATCGGCAACTCCGCCGTCACCTCCTCCATCGAGGAGGAGGTGGAGAAGATGACCTGGGCCACCCGCTGGGGCGCCGACACGGTCATGGACCTCTCCACCGGCCGGAACATCCACACCACCCGCGAGTGGGTGCTCCGCAACTCCCCCGTCCCGATCGGCACCGTCCCCCTCTACCAGGCCCTGGAGAAGGTCGACGGCAAGGCCGAGGAGCTGACCTGGGAGATCTACAAGGACACGGTCATCGAGCAGGCCGAGCAGGGCGTGGACTACATGACCGTCCACGCCGGCGTGCTGCTGCCGTACGTGCCGCTGACCGCCCGCCGCAAGACCGGCATCGTCTCCCGCGGCGGCTCGATCATGGCCGCCTGGTGCCTGGCGCACCACAAGGAGAACTTCCTCTACACCAACTTCGAGGAGCTCTGCGAGATCCTCGCGACGTACGACGTCACCTACTCGCTCGGTGACGGCCTGCGCCCCGGCTCCATCGCGGACGCCAACGACGCGGCGCAGTTCGCCGAGCTGAAGACGCTGGGCGAGCTGAACACCATCGCCAAGCGCCACAACGTGCAGACCATGATCGAGGGCCCGGGCCACGTCCCGATGCACAAGATCAAGGAGAACATCGACCTCCAGCAGGAGATCTGCGAGGAGGCGCCGTTCTACACGCTCGGCCCGCTGACCACGGACGTCGCCCCGGCGTACGACCACATCACCTCGGGCATCGGTGCCGCGATGATCGCCTGGTGGGGCACCGCGATGCTCTGCTACGTCACGCCGAAGGAGCACCTGGGCCTGCCGAACCGCGACGACGTGAAGACCGGTGTCATCACGTACAAGATCGCGGCCCACGCGGCGGACCTGGCGAAGGGCCACCCGGGCGCGCAGGAGTGGGACGACGCCCTCTCCGACGCGCGCTTCGAGTTCCGCTGGGAGGACCAGTTCAACCTGGCCCTCGACCCGGACACGGCCCGTGAGTTCCACGACGAGACCCTCCCGGCGGAGCCGGCCAAGACGGCGCACTTCTGCTCCATGTGCGGCCCGAAGTTCTGCTCCATGAAGATCTCCCAGGACATCCGCCGCGAGCACGGCGGCGACCTGAAGGCCGAGGAGATCCAGGCGGGCATGGCCGAGAAGTCGGCCGAGTTCGCCGCCGCGGGGAACCGGGTCTACCTCCCGATGGCGGAGTAACCACCCGCCGCGCCGGACGGGCCCGCGACCTCATGGGGGGAGTCGCGGGCCCGTTTGCCGTGCCCGTCTCCCTCGTCCGTCTCCCTCGCCTGCCTCCCGAGCCCGTCCCCTTTGCCCGCCTCCTTTGCCCGTCCACGTCGTCCGGTCCGGTGCCCGGAGCCGGGCGGGAAAAAGGGCTTGTGCTGGAGTGCGCTCCAGCTCTTAGGGTCCGGCGCTATGACGATGCGATACAGGGATCTCGGGCGGACCGGGATGGAAGTCAGCGCGTACTGCCTGGGCACGATGATGTTCGGGGCGGTCGGCAACCCCGACCACGACGAGTGCGTACGGATCATCCACGCGGCGCTCGACGCCGGCATCAACTTCGTGGACACCGCGGACATGTACTCGGCGGGCGAGTCCGAGACGATCGTGGGGAAGGCGCTCAAGGGGAGCCGCCGCGACGATGTGGTGCTGGCCACCAAGGGGCACTTCCCGATGGGGGAGGGCCGCAACCGGAGCGGGAACTCGCGGCGGTGGATCGTACGGGCCGTCGAGGACAGCCTGACCCGGCTGGGGACGGACCGGATCGACCTCTACCAGATCCACCGGCCCGATCCCCGGACCGATGTCGAGGAGACCCTCGGAGTGCTCGGGGACCTGGTGCGGGAAGGGAAGATCCGCTCCTTCGGCTGCTCCACCTTCCCCGCCGAGGAGATCGCGGAGTCCCACCACGTCGCCGAGCGGCGGGCGCTGCAGCGCTTCCGGACCGAGCAGCCGCCGTACTCGATCCTCGCCCGCGGCATCGAGGCGAACGTGCTGCCGGTCTGCCGGCGGTACGGGATGGGGGTGCTGACCTGGAGCCCGCTGGCTTCCGGCTTCCTCAGCGGGAAGTACCTGCCGGGCCGGGACCTCGACCTGAGCAGCGGGCGGGCGGCCCTGACCCCGGCCCGGTTCGACCCGGCGGTCCCGGGCAACGGGGCCAAGCTGGAGGCCGCCGGGCGGCTCAAGGAGGTGGCGGACGGCATCGGGCGTACGCTCCCGGAGCTCGCGGTGGCCTTCCCCCTCGCGCACCCCGCCGTCACCTCGGTGATCATCGGCCCGCGGACCATGGAGCAGCTGGAGGACCTGCTGAAGGGCGCGTCCCTGCAGCTCGACGACGAGACCCTGGACCGCATCGACGGGATCGTGCCGCCGGGCACCGACCTCTACCGGGCGGACGGCGTGTGGCGGCCCACCGCCCTGACCGAACTCGCGCAGCGGCGGCGCCCCGTCGGGGAGCGGTAGGCGGGGGCGTCCGGTGGGGCGTCCGGCCGGGCCGGCCCTCGGCGCACGGCCCTCGGCGCACGGCCCTCGGCGCACGGCCCTCGGCGCACGGCCCTCGGTACCCGGTGCCCGGCACCCGGAGTCCCCTCCGGGTGCCGGGGCGCGCCGGTGGCGGGACCGGCTAGGCGACGACCTGGTAGTCCGCGCCCAGCTTCTGCCGGGCGTAGTCGCGGTTCGCCTCGATCCGCTCGCGCTGCTCCTTCGGGAGCGCGTCCCCGTTCAGCAGCCGCTCACAGCACTCCAGCGACTCCTGGTACGCGCCGGTCCAGTAGGCGGCCACGGCGAGTTCGTCGAGCGCGCGCCACTCGTGCCAGGAGAACTCGACGAACAGGATGTCCTCGGGGCGGGGGAGGGCGGCGGCCTGCTTGGCGAACAGGTACGCCAGCGGCCAGCGCTTCTCCAGGCGGCAGATGCGGGCGAGGTCGCCGAGCGCCTCGGCGCGGGTGGGCCGGGTCTCGTGCGCGCGCAGGTAGCGGTCCAGCACCTCGGGCCAGGGCCGGTCGAGGTCCACCGCGAGCCGGGCGGCGTAGAGCCGGGCGCAGTACGTCTCCTCGATCCAGCCGGGCATGGCCGCCCGGTGGTCGTAGGCGGCGAGGGACTTCTCCGGCTCGCTCGCGTCGCGCCAGCTCTGGGCCAGGTAGAAGGCGTAGCGGGCGTTGTCGGGTTCCTTGCGGAGCCCCTCGGTGAGCACCTCCGCGTCACGCAGGTACTTGGTGCGCTGGCCCTCCCGCATGCGGGCCCCGTTGCCGATGGTGCGGATGTTGGCGCCTTCGAGTACGCCGGCGTCGTACCGCCGGCCGCAGTCGATGTACTCGTGGAGCACGCCGACGTACCGCCAGGGCAGCTTGGTGGAGACCA
Organism: Streptomyces sp. NPDC089799; assembly: GCF_040684755.1. NCBI lineage: Bacteria > Bacillati > Actinomycetota > Actinomycetes > Kitasatosporales > Streptomycetaceae > Streptomyces > Streptomyces sp. NPDC089799. Next base: position 114,939 of record NZ_JBFBGR010000007.1, read on the forward strand.
GGGCCGGACGCCAGTGGACCATCGGGCCGTGCTTCAGGGCGACCCGGTACGCGTCCTCCGTGAGGTGCGGCATGGTGAAGCCGGGCTCGGTCTCCACGATGTCGTCGCCGTCGATGAAGAAGAGGTAGTCGGCACTGTCGCGGGCGAGTTCGATCGCCTCGGTGCGGCTGCCGTCGAAGCCCTTCCACTCCCGCTCGTACAGGGTGCCGGGGATGCCGAGGTCCTCGAAGGTCTCGCGGATGACGTCCTGGGTGCCGTCCGTCGAACCCGTGTCCACGATCACCCAGGTGTCGATCAGCGGACGGACCGTTTCGAGGCACTCCCTGATGGTCGGCGCCTCGTTCTTGACGATCATGTTCAGGCAGACTGTCGGTTTGGTCGGTTTGACGGATTTCACGCGCTTCACGTGGGTCACGGGTCCCATCCGCTGTAGTGGGCCGCCCGTCCGGCGGGCGACCAGGCCGGCGTCGGATCAGTGCTCCGTGACCCTAGTGACCGCCGTGCGGCGTTGCGCACGGCTCGCCGGGGCGGGGCGGTGCCGGTCACCGGGTTGGCACCCGGATGGAGGCCCGTGCACTGCTCCGATCCGATGACCTGTCGGGCGCGGCGGCCCGGCGGGGGGCTCCCGCGTCCTCAGGATGACCGCGGAAGTGAAAAGCGCACTTTCCGACAATCACCCTGATTCGGTCCCGGTCGATTCGTGTGCTGATCCGCATGGGATCCGTGTGCTGATCCGCGTGCTGATCCGTATGCGGCCGGGCCTCCGAACCGCTGCAAGGAGCGCTGTATGAGTCCTGAGGTTTCCGAGGCGAAGACGACCAGAACGTCCCTCGGTCCGCTGCCCGCGAGGGCCCGCCTGCGGACCGGCGGAACCATCGCCTCGCTGGCCCTGGTGCTGTCCGGGGTCGTCTCCCCCGCCGTGGCCTACGCGAACGGTGCACCGGCCGCCTACCCCTCGGTGGAAGCGGTCGCGGCCGACGGCCACGACGACGAGTGCGAGCCGCGGAAGCACCGCCCGGGAGAGAAGCCCAACGACGGCCGCACCGTGAAGGGGGGCGGCGGGGAGAAGGTCAAGTGCATCGTCGGCCCGACCGGTCCGACGGGCCCCACCGGGCCGCAGGGTCCGACCGGCGACACGGGTGCCACGGGCGACACCGGCCCGACGGGTCCCACCGGTCCCACCGGCCCCACGGGCCCCGGCGGTGAGGGCTCCACCGGTCCTACGGGTCCCACCGGCCCCACGGGTCCCACCGGTGCCACGGGTGCGACCGGTGCCACGGGCGCCAGTGAGTGCGTCGACATCGACAGCTACGCGCCCTCGAACAGCGAGGACTTCCACGCGGCGCTCGTCGGCGGTGTCGCCTACGCCGGCCGGGCGGCCCCGCCCGGTGGTTCCCCCGTCTGGCAGAACATCAGCGACGCCGACGACAACCCGGGCTTCCCGCCCAACGCCTGCGCCATCTCCATCGACGCGCAGGGCAACGACGCGTACATCAAGGTCCTGACCACCGACGGACGGGTGTTCCAGACCCACGGCGACGTCGAGGGAGAGACCTTCGTCTGGAACGAGCAGTGGTTCGAGCTGCTGCCGCCTCCGAATCCGAACATCGGCCTGCGGGCCAAGGGCGTCGCCCGCCACGACCCCTTCGGGGCCGTCCAGTGGAAGGGTGACCTCGCCCTCTCCGCGCCGGTGAACACGCACTGACCGGTCCGCGTCTCCACCAAGGCCGATCCGGATCCGATCCGGGTCGCCGCTACTCCGGCTCGGGTTCCGGGCCGCCGAAATCCGGACTCGTGAAGTCCGGACGCGTATAGCCGGGCCGGGACCCCTGCGACGGAGGTCCCGGACTGGTGAACCCGGGCCGGGTGTATCCCAGATCGGGGATGCGCCCGGCCGCCGGCGTGGGGGGCACGGGATAGCCCGGCGCCCCGGCCGGATCCGCCAGCGCGTCCCGCAGGAACGGCACGATGCCCCGTTCCAGCAGCGCGTGCAGCCAGGCCTCGCGGGCCCGCTGCACCTCGTCCGGCACCGCCTCCGCCACGTCCGCGCCGACCTCGGTGGCCCGGTTGCGGACGGCCGTCACCAGCAGCGCGATCGCCGCGTACAGGAGCGCCGCCGCGGTCAGCGCGCCGAACAGCCAGCCGGTGGTCAGGATGGTGTCGGCGAAGGCCGGCTCGGGCTCGATCAGCTTCAGTATCCAGCCCACCAGCAGGAAGATCACCATGGCGGTGAGCGCCAGCACGGGGGCGAGCACCGCGACGACGGCGCTGATCCCGGCCCCGGTACGGGCCTCCCCGGAGTCGTCCTCCCCGTCCGGTTCCGCCGGTGCCGCCGTCGCGGCGGCGGTCGCGGCCGCGACGGCCTCCCGCAGCTCGCCGCGCATCTTCACGTAGTGGTCGTACTCCGCCGAGGCCGCGGTCGTCAGCAGCACGCTCGCGTTGAGCGCCATGGTGCGCAGCTGTTCGGCGTTGAGCCGTTCGCCGAGGGTGGAGAGCTCCGGCCGGTCCCGCGCGGTGCGCAGCGCCTCGTCGAGCAGACGGTCGAACTCCGGGCGGTCTTCGGTCAGCAGGTGCCCAGCGTTGGTCATGTGCATCCCCCGATGCTCCGCACGGACCGGTCACCCGCGTGGACACCGGCGTGGACACCGGGCGGCCGGCACAAACGGAGGAGAGCCTGCTACGGACAGGAGCGATGGTAGAGGGCCCGCACCGCCCGCTGACAGGGGAACGCAGGAAAAACCGGCGGCCGGCCGGTCCGGCCGGCCGCGCGTCAGTCGTTCAGGGGCAGTTGCACGACCAGCAGTTTCCCGGCCATGGTGACGCCGCCGTCCATCGCGATGGCCAGTCCGTCCGCATACACGTGCGGGCCGTCCACCTCCGGGCCGCGGCCCTCGTCGCCGTCCTCGGTGCCGACCTCGCCGAGCAGGTACGGGATGGGGCTGTGGCCGTGCACCACGCGTCCGCCGCCGTAGGTGCCGAGCAGCTCGCGCACGGCGTCCGGGCCGGTTTCCTGGTCGCGGAAGGCGAACCGCTTGGTGAACTTGCGGAACAGGTCCCAGGTCTCGTCGGCGTCGTGCAGGTTGAGCAGCTCGTGGAGCTTGTCGTTGACGTCCTCGATGGAGTCGCCGTAGTCGAGGTAGGCGGTGGTGTCGGAGTGGAGCAGCAGGTGCCCATCCACCAGGGCCGCCGCGTCCAGCCGGGACATCCACTGCAGGTGGACGTCCTCCAGGCGCTCCATGTCGGTGCGCTGGCCGCCGTTGAGCAGCCAGGCGGCCTGGAAGGTGGCGGTGCCGGCGCCGGAGGACACCGGGGTGTCGCCGAAGCGCTTGGCGCCGATCAGCAGGAGTTCGTGATTGCCCATCAGGGCCTTGCAGTAGCCGCCGGACGCGGCCGCCTCGGCGGACAGCCGCATGACCAGGTCGATCACGCCGATGCCGTCGGGGCCGCGGTCGGTGAAGTCGCCGAGGAACCAGAGCCGGGCGGTGCCGGCGGACCAGTGGCCCTCGGCGTCGATCAGGCCCTGGGCGCGCAGTTCGGTGACCAGCTCGTCGAGGTAGCCGTGGACGTCGCCGACCACGTAGAGCGGGCCGGGCCCGGAGCCGGGGCCGCCCTGGTCCTGCTCCTGCGGGACGTACGTGACCTGGACGGTGTCGCCCGGACCGCCGGTGGCTCCGCGGCCGATCACCGGGAGGTCGCGGCGGGTGGGCGTGTAGCCGTCGTCGGAGTCGCCGTAGGGGCCGTCGTACCCCGGCTCGTACGGCGGCGGGTACGCGGGCTGCTGCGGGACCGGCTGCGGCGGTACGGCGGGCGCGGGCGGGGCGGCCGGCGGCGGGGGCACGGGCGCGCTCTCGTCGTAGTACGCCGGGTACTCGCCGTAGACAGGAGCCTCGCCGGGGGTATTGAGGGCTGGCACCCGGAAGTCCCGCAGCGTGTCCGTACGCATCGCGGGTCCCTGACCGGCCCCCTGAGTCATCGACCCCTCCACCACCGTCGCGCTGCCGTACACCTGCGGACCCTCTTTGCCCTGTGGGCGGAGGGTCCGTGATGTCGTGCGCCCATCATAGGAATGCGGATCGCGCTCTGTGACGCACCAGGGGTGGTGAATCCTGGGCGGAACCGGACCTTCCGGCTGCCTATCTCCCGATCTGTCCCGAATTGACGCAGTCCCGGTATGTCAGTCCCGAGCCGGAGAGCGGGGCGGACTGACCGTGGTGCGGGGCTTCCTGCGCTGCGAGGAGGTCCTGACGATCAGTTCGGTCGGGACGACCTGTTCCACCGGCCGGCCGGCGTCCACCCCCTCGATGGCGTCGATGAGCAGCTGGACCACCGCCGTCCCGATCCGGCGCGGTTTGAGGGAGAGGGTGGTGATCGGCGGCTCGGTGTTGGCGTAGACGGTGGACTCGCTGCAGCACACGAGCAGCAGGTCGTCCGGAACCCGCAGGCCGTAGCGGCGGGCGGCGGCGAGCAGGTCCGTGCCGTTGGGGTCGAAGAGTCCGTAGACGGCGTCCGGGCGGTCGGGTCGGGCGAGCAGCCGGTCGGCCGCCACGGCTCCGGCGCACGGGTCGTGGGCCGGGTAGGACTCGTAGACGGGATCCTGGCCCACCCGGTCGCACCAGTTGAGGTAGGCGGTGGTGGAGAGCCGGGTGTAGGTGTCGGTGGTGGTGCCGGTGAGCAGCCCGATGCGGCGGGCGCCGGCGGCGGCGAGGTGGTCGAGCAGGTTGAGGACGGCGGCCTCGTGGTCGTTGTCGACCCAGGCGGTGACCGGGAGCGAGCCGGCCGGGCGGCCGTCGGAGACCACCGGCAGGCCCTGCCGGACCAGTTCGGTGACGACCGGATCGTGGTCGGAGGGGTCGATGACCACGGTGCCGTCCAGGGCCACGTTGGACCAGACGTCGTGGCGCGAGGTGGCCGGGAGGATCACCAGGGCGTATCCGCGGGCGAGCGCGGCGGAGGTGGCTGCCCTGGCCATCTCGGCGAAGTAGGCGAATTCGGTGAAGGTGAAAGGTTCATCCCCGTACGTCGTCACGGTCAGGCCGATCAGGCCGGACTTTCCGGTACGGAGGGTGCGGGCGGCGGCGGAGGGGCGGTAGCCCAGCCGGTCGGCGACCTCGCGGACGTGGCGGCGGGTGGCGTCCGGGAGCCGGCCCTTGCCATTGAGCGCGTCGGAGACGGTCGTGATCGAGACGCCCGCCGCGGCGGCCACGTCCCTGATGCCGGCCCGGCCCTGCCGGCCGGCGGCCCGCCGGGTGGTCTCGGTCCGGCTCACCTGATGCTTCCCTGGTGCTGTCATGGCGAGCCGATAGTAGGGCTCGGCGGGGTGCTTGGTCCGTATGCATATGCACGCGTTGACAGGCACGTTTCTGCACGGTTCGCCACCACCAATGACCTTGGAAATGAAGGCACTTAGGGGGGATGGAGGGAGGGGTTGCCTGTCGATGGGTACGAGCATGCCAAATCGGATTGATCTCGGACCGGTCTCAACTCACTCTGACGAGGGACGCGCGCCACGGCGCAGGCCACCGGCGCGTGCATATATGTGCGCGCTCCCCCTCTTTCCCGGCGCCCGCCGTTCTCGCCAGGGCGGAATCCTCATAAGGTGAGCAGTATTGAGTTGTACGGGAAGGTCGAGGAGGACCTGCGGTGAGCGAGAAGAGCCCGAAGCTGCGCGCCGAGCTGGACGGGATCCCCACCTACAAGCCGGGCAGGCCCGCGGCTGCCGGCGGTCCGGTCGCCTACAAGCTGTCCTCCAACGAGAACCCCTATCCGCCGCTGCCGGGGGTGCTGGAGAGCGCCGTGGCGGCGGCCGGGAACTTCAACCGCTATCCGGACATGGCCTGCACCGGGCTGGTCACGGAGCTCGCCGACCGGTTCGGCGTCCCGGTGGAGCACATCGCCACCGGCACCGGCTCGGTGGGCGTGGCCCAGTCGCTGATCCAGTCGACGGCCGGCCCGGGTGACGAGGTGATCTACGCCTGGCGGTCCTTCGAGGCGTACCCGATCATCACCCAGATCGCCGGGGCGAAGTCGGTGCAGGTCCCGCTGACCCCGGGCGACGTGCACGACCTGGACGCGATGGCGGACGCGATCACCGACCGAACCCGGCTGATCTTCGTCTGCAACCCCAACAACCCCACCGGCACCGTGGTGCGGCGGGCGGAGCTGGAGCGCTTCCTGGACCGGGTGCCCTCCGACGTGCTGGTGGTGCTGGACGAGGCGTACAAGGAGTTCATCCGGGACGCGGAGGTGCCGGACGGCATCGAGCTGTACCGGGAGCGCCCGAACGTCGCCGTGCTGCGGACGTTCTCCAAGGCGTACGGCCTTGCCGGCCTGCGGGTCGGCTTCGCGGTGGCGCACGAGCCGGTGGCCGCGGCGCTGCGCAAGACGGCGGTGCCCTTCGGCGTGAGCCAGCTGGCGCAGGACGCGGCGGTGGCCTCGCTGCGGGCCGAGGACGAGCTGCTGGGCCGGGTCGGCTCCCTGGTGTGCGAGCGCAACCGGGTGTACGAGGGCCTGCTCGCGCAGGGGTGGACGGTGGTTCCCGAGACGCAGGCGAACTTCGTCTGGATGCGGCTGGGGGAGCGGACGGCCGAGTTCGCGGCGGCCTGCGAGAAGGCCGGTGTGGTGGTCCGGCCCTTCGCGGGCGAGGGCCTGCGGGTCACGATCGGTGAGACCGAGGCGAACGACCTCTTCCTGCACACGGCAGGGGCGTTCTTCAAGGAGCTGTAGGGCTCCGGTGCTGTGGGGCTCGGGGCCCGTCGGGCTCCGGGCCCGTGCGGCTCAGGGCCCGTGCGGCTCAGGGCCTGTGGGGCTCCGGGCCGTCAGGCCAGTTCCACGCGGATGGGGTCGCCGTCGCGGACGGTGGCCAGCACGCGGGGGTCGGGGTCGTCGAGCGAGCCGAGCACGTTGCACGGGCTCGCCAGGCGGCTCTCGCCCCCGCGGGAGATGGGAGTGGGGCCGTAGGGGAGGGCGAGCGCGTCCCCCTCGGTCCAGAAGGCGACGGTGCCCGGTTCGACGACCTGCCGGGCGTCGTGCTCCAGGGCGGCCGAGACGCCGGTGTCGAAGTAGACCTCCTCGCCCCAGGTGTTCGCGGTCGCGGAGATCGGGAGCGCCGCGGCCAGGGCCTTGGCGGTCGGGGTGTCGTCGAGGGTGGCGGTCGTGTGGCCGGCGGGCCAGGAGATTCGGATCTGCATGAGCCGAATTCAACAATATGTTGAATTCCTTGGCTAGGGGTGTACCCCCCGGATGAATGATCGAAGGACGCATGCGTCATAATTGCTTGTGAATGTGAACGCGTTCACAAGCGTGTCCTGCTTCCTCCCCTTTTGGGGTGGAACCCGCCAGGCAGACTGCCCGCTTGACCACGGCGACGTAAGGAGAAGACGACGTGGACCTGGCTTTGGCGCCGGAGACACTGGCGCGCTGGCAGTTCGGCATCACCACCGTCTACCACTTCCTCTTCGTCCCCCTCACGATCTCGCTCGCCGCGCTGACCGCCGGCCTGCAGACCGCGTGGGTGCGGACCGAGAACGAGAAGTACCTCAGGGCCACCAAGTTCTGGGGCAAGCTCTTTCTGATCAACATCGCGATGGGTGTCGTCACCGGCATCGTCCAGGAGTTCCAGTTCGGCATGAACTGGTCCGACTACTCGCGCTTCGTGGGTGATGTCTTCGGGGCCCCGCTGGCCTTCGAAGCCCTGATCGCCTTCTTCTTCGAATCGACCTTCATAGGTCTGTGGATCTTCGGCTGGGACAAGCTCCCCAAGAAGATCCACCTCGGCTGCATCTGGATGGTCTCGATCGGAACCGTCCTGTCCGCCTACTTCATCCTGGCGGCGAACTCCTGGATGCAGCACCCGGTCGGCTACCGCATCAACGAGGCCACCGGCCGCGCCGAGCTGACGGACTTCTGGGCCGTCCTCACCCAGAACACCGCCCTCACCCAGTTCTTCCACACCATCACGGCCGCGTTCCTGGTCGGTGGCGCGTTCATGGTCGGCATCTCAGCCTTTCACCTGCTCCGCAAGAAGCACGTCCGGGTGATGCGGACCTCCCTGCGGGTCGGCCTGGTCACCCTGGTCATCGCCGGCGCCGGCACCGCCATCAGCGGTGACCTGCTCGGCAAGGTGATGTACGAGCAGCAGCCGATGAAGATGGCCGCCGCCGAGGCCCTCTGGGACGGCGAGGCGCCCGCCCCCTTCTCCGTCTTCGCGTACGGAGACGTCGACGAGGGCCACAACAAGGTGGCCGTCGAGATCCCCGGCCTGCTGTCCTTCCTGGCCAAGGACGACTTCAGCTCGTTCGTGCCCGGCATCAACGACGTCAACAAGGCCGAGCAGGAGAAGTTCGGCCCCGGCGACTACCGGCCCAACATCCCGGTCGCCTACTGGGGCTTCCGCTGGATGGTCGGCTTCGGCATGGCCTCGCTCGGCATCGGCACGCTCGGTCTCTGGCTGACCCGCAGGAAGTTCCTGCTCCCGGAAGCCCTGCGCACCGGTGAGGACGAGGTCCCGAACCTGGTCCCCTTCCGCACCAAGACGCTCAGCCCCAAGCTCACCCGGTGGTACTGGACCCTCGCGCTCTGGACCATGGGCTTCCCGCTGATCGCCAGCTCCTGGGGCTGGATCTTCACCGAGATGGGCCGCCAGCCCTGGGTGGTCTACGGGGTCCTGCGCACCAGGGACGCGGTCTCCCCCGGGGTCTCCACGGCCGAGGTGCTCACCTCGATGATCGTCTTCACCGCCCTCTACGCCGTGCTGGCCGTGATCGAGGTCCGGCTGCTGGCCAAGTACGTCAAGGCCGGGCCGCCCGAGCTCACCGAGTCCGACCTCAACCCGCCGACCCGGATCGGCGGCGACCCCAAGAACGCCGACCGGCCGATGGCCTTCTCGTACTGAGGCTGGGGAGACCACACCATGCAACTCCACGACGTCTGGTTCGTACTCATCGCGGTCCTGTGGACCGGCTACTTCTTCCTGGAAGGGTTCGACTTCGGGATCGGAGTCCTGACCAAGCTGCTGGCCCGGGACCGCGCCGAGAAGCGCGTGCTCATCAACACCATCGGTCCGGTCTGGGACGGCAACGAGGTCTGGCTGCTCACCGCCGCCGGTGCCACCTTCGCGGCCTTCCCCGACTGGTACGCCACCCTCTTCTCCGGCTTCTACCTGCCGCTGCTGCTGGTCCTGGTCTGCCTGATCCTCCGGGGCGTGGCCTTCGAGTACCGGGTCAAGCGGCCCGAGGACCGGTGGCAGACCAACTGGGAGCACGTGATCTTCTGGACCTCGCTGATCCCGGCCTTCCTGTGGGGCGTGGCCTTCGCCAACATGGTGCGGGGCCTGAAGATCGACGCGCAGAAGGAGTACGTCGGCACCCTCCTGGACCTGCTGAACGTCTACTCGGTCCTGGGCGGCCTGGTCACCCTCGGCCTGTTCACCTTCCACGGCGCGGTGTTCGCCTCGCTGAAGACCGTCGGTGACATCCGCGACCGCGCGCGGGCGCTGGCCACCCGGCTGGGTGCGGTCACCGCCGTGCTGGCCGTGGCCTTCCTGGGCTGGACCCAGGTGTCCAAGGGGGACACGGGCAGCCTGGTCGCCCTGGTCGTCGCCGTGCTGGCGCTGGCCGGTGCCCTGGGTGCGAACCTCGCCGGGCGGGAGGGCTGGTCGTTCGCCCTGTCCGGGGTCACCATCGCCGCGGCCGTGGCCATGCTGTTCCTGACGCTGTTCCCGAACGTCATGCCCTCCTCGCTGGACGAGGCGTGGAACCTGACGGTCACCAACTCGGCGTCCAGCCCCTACACGCTGAAGATCATGACCTGGTGCGCCGCGATCGCGACCCCGCTGGTCCTGCTCTACCAGGGGTGGACGTACTGGGTGTTCCGCAAGCGGATCGGCACCCAGCACATCGCCGAGGCCCACTGACCGCCGAAGCCCACTGACCGCAGAGGCCGACGGGCGGGGCCGATGACCGCCGGGCCCGTCGGCCGCCGAGCCCCCGGCTCCTCACAGGGAGGCAATGTTTCACGTGAAACCGATCGACCCGCGTCTGCTCCGGTACGCCCGCTCCACCCGCCTGTTCCTCGGCGCGGTGGTGGCCCTCGGCCTGGCCGGGGCGGGGCTGGTCGTCGGCCAGGCGATGCTCATCGCCGAGATCGTGGTCGGGGCCTTCGAGAAGGGACTCGACGCCGACGCGCTCCGGACGCCACTGCTGCTGCTCGCGGCGGTGGCGCTGGGGCGCGCCCTGGTGTCCTGGCTGACCGAGCTGGCGGCGCACCGGGCCAGTGCGGCGGTCAAGTCGGAGCTGCGCGGGCGGCTGCTGGCGCACGCTTCCGGCCTGGGGCCGGGATGGCTGAGCGGCCAGCGGACGGGCTCCCTGGTGGCGGTGGCCACCCGGGGCGTGGACGCCCTCGACGACTATTTCTCCCGCTACCTGCCCCAGTTGGGTCTGGCCGTGGTGGTCCCGGCGGCGGTGCTGGCCAGGGTCGTCACCGAGGACTGGGTGTCCGCGGCGATCATCGTGGGCACCCTGCCGCTGATCCCGCTGTTCATGGTCCTGATCGGCTGGGCCACGCAGGCCCGGATGGACCGGCAGTGGCGGCTGCTGTCCCGGTTGTCGGGGCACTTCCTCGACGTGGTCGCCGGGCTGCCGACGCTGAAGGTGTTCGGCCGGGCCAAGGCGCAGGCGGAGTCGATCCGGGCGATCACCTCCGACTACCGCCGGGCCACCCTGCGGACCCTGCGGATCGCCTTCCTCTCCTCCTTCGCGCTGGAGCTGCTGGCCACCCTGTCGGTGGCGCTGGTGGCCGTCACCATCGGCATGCGGCTGGTCCACGGCGACCTCGACCTCTACACCGGCCTGGTGATCCTGGTGCTGGCGCCGGAGGCGTACCTGCCGCTGCGGCAGGTGGGGGCGCAGTACCACGCGGCCGCCGAAGGACTGGCGGCGGCGGAGGAGATCTTCGAGGTGCTCCAGACCCCGCTGCCGGCCCGGGACGGGCGGGCAGCGGTCCCCGCCGGGCCGGTGGCACTGGACTTCGATGAGGTCGAGGTCCGGTACGAGGGGCGGGCCGACGCCTCGCCCGGACCGGTCTCGCTGCAGGTGGCGCCGGGCGAGTGCGTGGCCCTCACCGGGCCCAGCGGGGCGGGGAAGTCCACGCTGCTGTCGGTGCTGCTGGGATTCACCGCCCCGACCGGGGGACGGGTGCGGGCCGGCGGTGCCGACCTGGCCGAGCTGTCGGCGCAGGGACTGGAGGAGTGGCGGTCACGGATCGCATGGGTGCCGCAGCGGCCGCACCTGTTCGCGGGGACGGTCGCGGAGAACGTCCGGCTCGCCCGGCCGGAGGCTTCCGCCGCGGAGGTCGAGGCCGCCCTGCGGGACGCGGGCGCCTGGGAGTTCGTGGCCTCGCTGCCGCGGGGTGCGGAGACGGCGCTCGGCGAGGGCGGCGTGGGCCTCTCCGCGGGGCAGCGGCAGCGCCTCGCCCTGGCCCGGGCGTTCCTGGCGGACCGGCCGGTGCTCCTCCTGGACGAGCCGACGGCCGCGCTGGACGGGGAGACCGAGGCGGCCGTGGTGGACGCGGTCCGGCGGCTGGCGGCGGGCCGCACGGTCCTGCTGGTGGTGCACCGGCCGGCGCTGCTCGCGGTGGCGGACCGGGTGGTCGGCGTACTGCCGGAGTCCGGCGGGGCGGGGGCCGGTGGCGGGGAGCCCGCCCCGGCGGGCCTCTCCCCCGCACCGCTCTTTCCCGCAGGTGCGGAGGACGGCTCCGCCGCGGACGGGGCGAAGGCCGGGACCCCTGCCGGGACCCCCGCCGGGGCGGACGCCCCGGAAGCGGGCGGGCTGCCGCCGGAGGTGGACTCCTGGGCCGGCTCGGGCCGGCGGGCCGGGGACCCGCTGGGGCGGGTCCGGCGGGCCGCGCGGGCCTCGCGCGGCCGCTTCGGCCTCGGGCTGCTGCTCGGAGCGCTCGCCGTCGGCAGCAGCGTCGGCCTGATGGCGGTGTCCGGATGGCTGATCTCGCGGGCCTCCGAACAGCCCCCGGTGCTCTACCTGATGATGGCCGTCACCGCGACCCGCGCCTTCGGCATCGGCCGTGCCGTGTTCCGGTACGCCGAGCGGCTCGTCTCGCACGATGCCGTGCTCCGCATGCTCGCCGAGCTCCGCGTCTCGGTGTACCGACGGCTGGAGCGCATCGCCCCCGCAGGGCTGCGTGAACAGCGCCGCGGTGATCTGCTGACCCGGCTGGTGGCCGACGCCGACGCGCTCCAGGACTACTGGCTCCGCTGGCTGCTCCCGGCCGGCACCGCCCTCCTCGTCGGCACCGGCTCGGTGGCGTTCACCGCCTGGCTGCTGCCCGGGGCCGGTGCGGTGCTCGCCGCCGGACTGCTGCTGGCCGGGGTCGGCGTACCGCTGGTCAGCGCCGCCGTGGCGCGCCGCGCCGAGCGGCAGCTCGCCCCGGCCCGCGGCGAACTCGCCACCGAGGTGGCCGAACTGCTGTCCGGCACCGCCGAGCTGACGGTCGCCGGAGCGCTCGCCGGGCGCAGGGCCGCCGCCGCGGACCGCGACCGTACGCTCACCGCCATTGCCGCCCGGGGCGCGGCCGCCGCCGGGCTCGGCAGCGGTCTGTCCGCCCTGCTCTGCGGGCTGACCGTGGTGGGCGCAGCCGCGGTGGGCGCCTCGGCCGTGACCGGCGGACGGCTGTCCGGCGTGGCCATGGCCGTGGTCGTGCTCACCCCGCTCGCCGCCTTCGAGGCGGTCAGCGGTCTGCCGCTGGCGGTGCAGTACCGGCAGCGCGTCCGGCGCAGCGCCGAGCGGGTCCACGAGGTGCTGGACGCGCCGGTCCCGGTCGCCGAGCCGGAGCGGCCCGGCCCGGTCCCGGCGTCGCCGTTCCCGCTGCGGCTGGCCGGGATCACCGCCCGGTACCCCGGCCGGGAGCGGGACGCGCTGGCCGCCGTCGACCTGACCCTGGAGGCGGGCCGGCGGATCGCGGTCGTCGGACCCTCGGGCTCCGGCAAGACCACCCTGGCCCAGGTGCTGCTGCGCTTCCTGGAGCCGGGCGGGGGCTCGTACACCCTCGGCGGGACCGACGCCCGGTCCCTGGAGAGCGACGAGGTGCGCCGGTTCGTCGGGCTGTGCGCCCAGGACGCGCACATCTTCGACAGCTCGGTCCGGGAGAACCTGAGGCTGGCCCGGCCCGGGGCGACCGAGCCGGAGCTGCGCGCGGCGCTGGCCGGGGCCCGGCTGCTGGACTGGGCGGATGCGCTGCCGGACGGCCTGGACACGCTGGTCGGGGAACACGGGGAGCGGATCTCCGGCGGGCAGCGGCAGCGCCTGGCGCTGGCCAGGGCCCTGCTGGCGGACTTCCCGGTGCTGGTCCTGGACGAGCCGGCCGAGCACCTGGACACCCGGACCGCGGACGCCCTGACGGCCGATCTGCTGGCCGCCACGACGGGCCGCACCACGGTGCTGATCACCCATCGGCTGGCCGGGCTGGACCAGGTCGACGAGGTGCTGGTGCTGGAGGCCGGGCGGGTCGTGCAGCGGGGGACGTACGGGGAACTCGCCGCGGCCGACGGGCCGCTGCGCGGGCTGCTGGAACGGGAACGGGAGACGGACCGGGCGGCGGTGCAGGCGTAGGGCCTGTCCGGCCCTGCGGTGGGGGCGCCGGCCGCTCCGGAGCGACGCGGGGCGTTCCGGTGCGGGCGATGCGGGCGATGCGGGCGATGCGGGTGGCGATGGGGAGGGCCGACTTTCCTCGGTAAAAGGGACTAATTAGGCTCAAGGTCATGTCAGTGCAGGAGCCGCGGGAGCCCGCCGACCCGCAGGAGTCAGCCGGCCCGGAGGAGTCGGGCGCCCCGGACGAGTCAGCCGCCCCGGACGAGTCAGCCGCCGACCCGCTGGAGGCCGCCACCCGGGCGACCCGGAGTCTGCAGGGGCTGTCCACCGAGCTCACCGCCCGGGTGCCGCAGCTGCTGGAGGCGATGCGCTCGGTCGGCACCGGTCTGGAACTGCACTCCACCCTGGACCGCATCTGCGAGACCGCGGCCGAGCTCGCGGACGCCCGCTACGCGGCGATCGGGGTGGTCGACACCGAGGGCCGCGGGCTCTCCGACTTCGTCACCCACGGCATCAGCGCCGAGCAGGCGCGCGCGATCGGGCACCGCCCGGACGGCAAACGCGGTCTGCTGGGGGCGCTGATCAGACATCCCGACCCGGTGGTCCTCGCCGACCTCACCAAGGACCCGCGCTCGGCCGGCTTCCCCGCCCACCACCCGCCGATGAAGACCTTCCTGGGCGTGCCCATCCGGGTGCAGGGGGAGAACTTCGGCAACCTCTACCTGGCCGAGAAGCGCGGCGGCGCCGCGTTCAACGACTACGACCTGCACATGGTCCGGGTGCTGGCCACCGAGGCCGGCATCGCCATCGGCAACGCCCGGCTCTACGAGGCAGCCACCCAGCGGGAGCGCTGGATCGACGGCTCGGTCGCCGTCACCACCGCGCTGCTCTCGGGCGGCGACGCCGACGACGCACTGGCGGTGGTGGCGGAGCAGGCCCGCCACCTGGCCGACTCGGCCGCCGGCATCGTGATGCTGCCGGCCGGAGAGGGCGGCATGGAGATCGTCGCGGTGTCCGCCGACGACCCCTCGTCCTCGCTGGGGGTGCTGGTCCCGGCCGAGAGCCCGGTGGTGCGGAAACTCCTCGCGGGCGAGCCGGTGTTCGCGGACGACGCGGCCACGGACCCGCGCCTGATCACCCGGCTGGCCGTCGAGTTCGGGCCGTGCATGCTGCTTCCGCTGCACAGCGGCGGCCGGGTGCTGGGCGCGCTGGTGACCCCCAGGGCCCGCGGACAGCGGCCGTTCACGGAGGCCGAGCGGACCCTGGCCACCCAGTTCGCGGCGCAGGCGGCGCTCGCCCTGATGATGGCGGAGGCACAGCGCGACCGGGAGCGGCTGGCGGTCTTCGAGGACCGCGACCGGATCGCCCGCGACCTGCACGACCTGGTGATCCAGCGGCTCTTCGCCACCGGGATGATGCTGGAGGGCGCGCAGCGCCGGTCGGTGGTGCCCGAGGTGGTGGACGGTGTCGGCAAGGCCGTGGACGAGCTGGACGTCACCATCCAGGAGATCCGTACGGCGATCTTCGCGCTGCAGCAGGGACCGGCCGAGGCGCCGTCCGGGTTCCGCACCCGGGTACTGCGCGAGATCAACATGGCGGCCGTACCGCTGGGGTTCAAGCCCGCGCACCGGTTTCTGGGCCCGGTGGACGCGGTGGTCGGGGAACTCGTCGGCAAGAACCTGATCGCGGCGTTGCGCGAAGCCCTGTCCAACGCCTTCCGGCACGCGGAAGCCTCCCGCATCGAGGTGGTGCTGGACTCCACCGGCACGCTGCCCGACGGGCGGCCCGCCGTACGGCTGGAGGTCGCCGACGACGGGGTGGGCATCCAGGAGGGCGGCCGCCGCAGCGGGTTGCGCAACCTGCGGCGGCGCGCCGAGTCGCTGGGCGGCTCCAGCTGGTACGGGCCGGGGATCGGGGAGGACGGCGGCGGCACCACCCTGGTGTGGGAGGCGCCGCTCTAGGCCGACCTTCGGATCAGGCCGTGTCCTTCGGATCGGGCCGAGTCCTTCGGATCCGGCCGTGTCCGTCGGATCGGGCCGGGCCTACTGCTGCGCCCGGTCGTCCTGCTGCTGCGTGTCCTGCTGCCGTGCGCGCTCGTCGAGGATGCGCTCGATGACCACCGCGACGCCGTCCTCGTTGTTCGCCACGGTCCGGCCGGAGGCCGCCGCGAGTACGTCGGGGTGGGCGTTGCCCATGGCGTACGAGGTGCCCGCCCAGGTCAGCATCTCCACGTCGTTGGGCATGTCGCCGAACGCCACCACCTCCTCGGGGGAGATCCCGCGCTCCGCGCAGCACATCGCGAGGGTGCTGGCCTTGGACACGCCCGGCCCGCTGATCTCCAGCAGTGCGGTGGGGCTGGAGCGGGTGATCGAGGCGTACCCGCCGGCCACGGACCGGGCGAGCTCCAGGAACGCGTCGGGCGACAGTTCCGCGTGGTGGGCGAGCAGCTTGATGACGGGGGCGGCGGCGGTGCCGGGCTCCTCGCGCAGCAGCTTCTCGGCGGTGGCCACGGTGGCGCCCGGGTCCTGGAAGAACGGCGGGTAGTCCGGTTCGTAGTGGATGCCGGTGGTCATCTCGACCGCGAAGGAGGTGCCGGGAGCGGCCTCCCGCAGTGCGCGCACCACCGAGAGCGCGGTCGTCCGGGCCAGTGGCCGGACCTCGATGATCCGGCCGTCGTCGTGCAGGTCGACGACCGCGGCGCCGTTCGCGCAGATGGCGAGGCCGTGGCCGTGGACGTGTGCGCTGACCACGTCCATCCAGCGGGCGGGGCGGCCGGTGACGAAGAACACTTCGATGCCGGCCTGCTCGGCCGCGGCGAGCGCCGCGACGGTCCGCTCCGATACGGACTTGTCGTCGCGCAGCAGCGTTCCGTCGAGGTCAGTGGCGATGAGCCGGGTCACGGGAGAGGGCGCGGACGTGCGTGCGGGCCCGTCCGGGCGCTGGGAAGCCGAGGTCACCCGACCATCTTCGCCGATGCCGTGCGTCCGGGAAGGGGCGCGGGCCGCCGTACGCTCGATGACATGAGTCTGCGTCTGAGCACGGTGATCCTCCCGGTACGTCGGTGGCACGAGGGAGGGCGGGACCAGTGGCTGCGCGCCGAGCGGCTCGGTTTCCACACCGCCTACACCTACGACCACCTGGCCTGGCGCAGTTTCCGCGACGGTCCCTGGTTCGGCGCGCTGCCGACCCTGACCGCGGCGGCCACCGCCACCGAGCGGCTGCGCCTGGGCACGCTGGTCACCTCGCCGAACTTCCGGCACCCGGTCACCCTGGCCAAGGAGCTGATCTCGCTGGACGACATCTCCGGCGGCCGGATCACCCTGGGCATCGGAGCGGGCGGCAACGGCTATGACGCGACGACGCTCGGCCAGGAGGGGTGGACCCCGCGTGAGCGGGCCGACCACTTCGCGGAGTTCGTGCCGCTGCTGGACCGGCTGCTGACGGAGGGCACGGTCACCGAGCGGGGCCGTTTCTACGCGGCCGAGGAGGCCCGGAACATCCCCGGCTGCGTGCAGCGGCCCAGGCTGCCGTTCGCGGTGGCCGCCACAGGTCCGCGCGGGCTGAAGCTGGCCGCCGCGCACGGCCAGGCGTGGGTCACCACCGGGGACCCGAAGCTGTACGAGGAGGGCACGCCGGAGCAGTCGGTGGCGGCGATCCGGGGCCAGCTGGAGAAGCTGGGCAAGGCGTGTGCCGACCTCGGCCGGGACGTGGCGGAGCTGGACAGGATCCTGCTGACCGGGTTCACGCCGGAGCAGAACTCGGTGCTCGCCTCGGTGGACGCCTTCGTGGACTTCGCGGGCCGGCACCGCGAGCTCGGCTTCACCGAGATCGTGATCCACTCCCCGATCCAGGACTCCCAGTTCGCGGCGGACGAGGCCGTGTTCGAGCGCATCGCGACCGAAGCGGTGGCACAGCTGGGCTGACACCGGCCGCAGCACGGCGTTGCCCCCGTACCCGTTCCGGGGTGCGGGGGCAACGCCGTTCCTGCCGGGGTCAGTCCTCCAGCAGCGCCTTCGCCGTCTCCTCCAGCTGGGGCAGCATCCAGTCCGGCGCCGCGTCCTCGGGCAGGGTGCCCAGGTCGGCGGCGAGTGCGCGGAGGCGGTCGGCTCCCTCCTGCGCGCGGCCGAGCTGTGACTCCGTCCACGCGGCCGCGTGCGCGCACTGGTAGCGCTGCCGGACGTGCTCCGGGCCGAGCCCGGCGTAGATCCCGCCGGCCCGGTCCCACAGCCGGACGGCCTCGTCCCGCAGCTCCCGGATCCCGTCCTCGGTCAGCGGCTCGCCCGTGCCCGCTCCCTCGCCCTCTCCCGCATCCTCGTCCTCGTCCTCGTAGGGGTAGGCGTACGCGTCCTCGAACGCGTCCACCCGCTGGTCGAGGATCTGCGCGAGCTGCTGCCAGGTCTGCGCCGTCTCGTAGCGCAGCTGTGGCTCGGTGGCGCCCTCCAGCAGGGCGGCCGCCTCGTCCATCCGGGCCCGGGCGCGGGCCACCGTTGCGTTCACCGTGCCCTCACGCAGGTACAGCCAGGCCAGCGACCGAAGGATCCGGACCACCGCCACGGGGGCGTCCCCCGCCGCCCGGTGCAGCTCCAGGGCCCGCTCGTAGGCGGCGACGGACTCCGTCACCAGCCCGGCGGCGGCCAGGGATTCGGCCGCCGAGTGGGCCAGCCCGGCCTGCGGGCGCGGGTCCTCCCACTCCTTCGCCGTCTCGGCGGCGAGCAGGAACTGCTCGGCGGCCGCCCGCGGATCGTGCAGTCCGTCCAGCAGTTCCCCGAGGAACCGGCGTGCGTGCACCGCCTCGCGCTCGCCGTGCTCCAGCAGGTCCGGCAGTGCGGACTGGAGTACCTCCGCGGCCTCCGCGGTGCGCTCCTGCCGTGCGTAGGCGTGGGTCAGCAGCAGCCGGGCCTTCGCCCCGCCGCCGCGCGTGCCGGAGGGTCCCGCCCGGTCGAACCAGTGGGCCCCGTCCAGGGCGTGCCGGGCCGCCTCCTCCGCGTCCCCGGTCCGCAGCAGTACGTCGGCCAGGTTCAGCCGTACGGCGCCCTGCCGCTCGGGCTCCGGAAGGTCCGCTGCGTGTGCCACGGCGGCCCGGGCCGCAACCACCGCTTCCTCCGGACGGCCCAGCGACACCAGTACGCCGGCCCGAGTGGCCAGGGGGTCCACCGCCAGCCACGGCCGGCCCGAGCCGGGGCCCCGCTCCGCCGCCGAGGCCAGCAGCGCGTCGGCCCGCTCGGCGTCTCCCTCGGCCAGGGCCAGCCGGGCCAGGGTCTCCTCGGCATCGGAGAGCAGGTCCGCGACCTGTGCGGCGGAGTTCCCGTCCACGGCGGACACGAAGGCGGCAAGGTCAGCGACCAGCCGGCCGTCCGGCCCGTCCGCGCCGCCGTGTTCGGCCCTCAGGTATGCCTCGATCCGGATGCGGGTCAGCTCGACCGAGGCCACCCGCCGGGTCCGCAGCGGGTCGTCGGGGCTCAGCGCACCGGCCGACTCGGCGGCCGCCGCGAGCAGCTCCCCTATCTCCTCGGCTCCGGAGCCGGACTGGACGGCCGTCGAGGCCATGCGGAGTTCCGCGAGCACCGCCCGGTCCTCCTGGCCGGCGGACCGGTGCGCGTCCCGGGCCTCGGCGATCAGCGCGGCGGCGGCCGGATCGTCGGCCTGCGCCGCGACCACGCCTCGGTACTCCAGCAGATCGGCGGCCAGCAGCGGGTCCACGGACTCCCCGTCCGCCCGGGCGAGCACCGCCGACCAGCGCAGATCGGCGGAGGGGTGGCCCTGGGCGCGGGCCTCCCGCGCAGCGGCCACCAGCGCGGTGAACGCGGCGGGCCCCTCACCGGCTGCTCCCCCGGCCGCCGTTTCACGTGAAACATCACCGCGGACCACGGGTGCGTATGTGGGTGCGGGTGCAGGTGCGGAGGTGGAGGCAGGGGCGGGCTCCGGCAGCGGGCCGCTGCGGACGCCCAGCGGAAGCGCCTCCAGCAGCGGGCCCTGGGCGATCCGCTGCTCGAAGCGCTCCGAGGCGCGGGAGTTGCCGTTGCGTGCGTCGAAGCGGTGCGCGATGTCCAGCGCGTCGGCGTACAGGAGCCCGTACAGCTCCCGGACCGTGTGCGGGACCCCCTCGAACGGGACGGCCGGGCTGTCGCCGAAGCCGAGTCCGGTCAGCCGGCGCAGCAGCACGAGCACGCCGCCGTAGAAGGTCATCCGTGCGTCCAGGTCGGCCAGCGGGCGCAGGTGTGCCGAGTGCTCCGCGAGGATCTCCAGCCCGCGCGACTCGTTGCCGGTGAGCGCGCAGAACTCGATGTGCTGTCCGATGGCGCGGAGCAGGCTCTCGTTGCCCCGGGCCATCCGGTAGCCGCGCAGATGGTGCGCGCGGGCCTCGTCGAGCCGCCCCAGGCGGACCAGGGGCAGCAGCGAGCGGGCCAGCGTCCGGTGCGGCTCCTCCGCGCAGGAGCGGTCGCCCTCCAGGACCGGTTTCCAGACCTCGACGGCCTTGGCGTCGTCGCCCCGGTGGGACCAGAACCAGCCCTGCGTGTTGAGTTCGCAGGCGTGGCAGTCGCTCATGGTGTCGCGCTCGGCGGCCATGAAGGCCTCGGCGGCCCGCTCGGCGCGGGCGTCGTCGGCCATGGCCTCGGCGAGGAACAGCTCGGCCTCCCGCACCGGGCGGTCGCCGTATCCGGCGATCCGGTAGCGGCGCTCCATCTCGGCCAGCCAGCCCGCCCCGGACTCCAGGGAGATCTCGGGGGAACAGGAGAGGGCGGTGGCCACCCATTTGAACTGCCAGAACAGCGAGTGGGTCTCGTTCGGGCCGAACGCGGACGGGTCCCGGTCGTACTCCTGCAGCAGCCGGGCGAAGGGGACCAGGATCTTGGGTGCCTCGGCGCTGAACTCGTACGCCTCGATCTGGTTGTCCAGGGCCCGGCGGAGCAGGGCCTTGTCCCCCGTGGCCTCGGCGGCGGCGCTGATCGCCTCGGCGTGCGCGCTGCGCGCGGCGCCGTGCGGGGCCCGCTGGTTCTCGATCAGCTGCCGGCGGACCTCTTCGGGGGTCATGGTGCCGCTCACTGCTGGTCCTCCTGCTGGTCGGCGGAGCCGTGGCTGTGGGTCGCCCATTCCAGGAGCCCGAGGAAGGCCCGGTTGAGCAGGGTGGAGTCGGCCGGACGCAGCGGCCGCTGGGACATGAGGAGGGCCTGCCCGTAGAGGGATTCCACCGCGGTGGCGGTGAGGGCCTCGTCGGGCAGCTGGGCGATCCGGCGGACCATCGGGTTGTTGTGGTTGAGGACCAGCCGGGCGCGCGGGCCCGATCCGCGGAGCGCGCCGAGGATGCCGGACCACAGCGAGTCGGCGTTCTCCTCGGCGGTCGCGCGGTCCCGTTCCTGCCGGGCCTGGCGGTCGTCGAGGTAGAGGGCCGGCACGGACACCGGCTGGAAGGCGCGCAGCACCACGTCGCAGCTCTGGGCCTCCAGCCGGGTGCGTGCGGTGGCCAGGAAGGGGGCGAGGGCCAGCTCGGCGGAGGTCGGCACCTGGTCGAGCCGGTCCGTGACCGCTCCGGCGTCCAGCTCGGTGACCTTGATGCCCGGCCGTACGGCGGGCAGCAGGGCGAGGAGGTCGGCGTCGTAGGTGTAGCCCGCGTTGATCACGCCGAGGCCGTGGGCGGCCGCGATCGGGGCGATCTGGCGGAACTCCTCCACGGTGCGGGTGAAGTGGATGTCGCTGTGCGCGGCGGCGAACTCCTCCAGGCTCATCGAGCCGTCACTGGTCTCGAAGGGCAGCCAGGGCAGCATCAGGCCGAGCAGTTCGGCGTCGTGCCGGGCCAGCGACTTCACGCCGAGGTGGTGCACGTTCAGGAAGGCGGCGAGCCGGTCCGGTTCGGTCGCGGCGAGTTCGGCGAGCCAGCTCCGGATGCGGGCGCCCAGGGCTTCCCGTACGGCGGCGAGGGTCTCGTCGTCGTACAGGTTCTCCCGGGAGGCCGTGGGCCGGAGGGTGTCCGTGTCCAGCACGGCGCGGACGAAGAAGGCCCAGTCCGGCAGGAGGTTGTCCGCCTGGTCCGTGAGGAGCATGCCCTTGAGGTGGACCCGGTGTCCGGCGCGGTGCGCGGGGCTGGTCGGCTCGGGCAGGACGTACGCCACTCCGCGCACGCCGGCGACGGGCAGGTCGAGGTCGATGGTGTCGAGCGGGGTGAAGCCGAACTGTCCGGCGCAGTGCCCGGCGAGGGCGACGCGGCGGGCGGTGGGGGTGGGGAACTCCCGGTCCCAGACCGCCGGACGGTCCGTGATCACGCGGGGTGCGGCGCCGGTGCCGTCCTCGAAGGTGATCTCGTAGGGCAGCAGTGCGCCGAAGTCGCGGGCGAGCTGCTCGACCTTGGCGGGCACGGTCCACTCGGTGGCGCCGGGGCGGGCCTGCAGGTGGACGGTGGTGCCGGGCTCGGGGTGTGCCTCGTCGGGGAGTTCGCGGACGGTGTACGAACCGTCGTCGGTGGCGAGCCATTCGACGGGCGGGGCCTGCGGGTCGCGGGCGGAGCGCGTGACGACGCGGATGCGGCGGGCCACGACGAAGCAGGCCAGCAGACCGATGCCGAACTGGCCGAGGAATTCCTGCCGGGTGGTCTCCAGGCCGCTGATGTCCTCGGCGGTACCGCCGCGCTTGGAGCTGCGGCCGATGGTGGCGAGCAGGGAGTGGGCCTCGTCGGCGGTCAGCCCGATGCCGTTGTCCTCGATGGAGACCTGGTCTCCGGAGGCGGTCAGCCGGATGCGGGCCTCGGCGTCCGGTTCGTGGATGCGGCGTGCGGTGACGGCGTCCACGGCGTTCTGCAGGAGCTCGCGCACATAGACCCGGGGACTGGAGTAGAGGTGGTGGGAGAGGAGGTCGACCAGACCGCGCAGGTCTACCTGGAAGTTGTTCACGGACGTCATGAGCTGTCACCTCGTGGTGCGCACGGTGGGTGGGCGACCGCGAGGACCCCCCCTCACAGATCGTGGTGATCAGCGTAGGGGGAGGGTCGGACAATCTCTTCCGCAATTCCGGTCGTGCCGGTGGGTTCCGGCCGGGCCGAACGGCCGCTGGGGTGAGGGAATTTCAGTGGCGCGGTCCGGGGAGGCGGAGGAATTCTGGGGGTACCGCGTCCACCAGCCACACCCCGTTGGCGCTGATCCGGAAGACGTGCCCGGCGGCGTGCATGGCCGCGGCGTCGACGACCAGGACCACGGGTCGGCCGCGGCGGGCGCCCACCCGGGTGGCGGTCTCCCGGTCGGGGGAGAGGTGGACGTGGTGGCGGCGCATGGGGCGGAGCCCCTCGGCGCGGATGGCGTCCAGGGCGGCGGGCACGGTGCCGTGGTAGAGGAACGCGGGCGGTTCGGCTTCCGGGAGGCCGAGGTCCACGCCGGTCACGGTGTGGCCCTGGCTCGCGCGGATGCGGGTGCCCTCGACCGCGAAGCGCTGTTTGTCGTTGGAGGCGACGACGTGATCGAGTTCTACGCGGGTGAACCGGAATCCGTGGTCGGCGGCGGCGCGGAGAAGATCATCGATTTCCACCCAGCCCTGGGGATCGAGCACCAGTCCGATCCGTTCCGGCTGATGCCGCAAATGTTTCGAGACGTATTTGGATACTTTCACAGAGCGTTTCTCGTCCATGGCCACAGAGTGCCTGGTCGGAGGTGGTTCGGGCAGGGATTTTCACCCCTCGGGCAGATGTGGACGCCTTCTATCGCGATTCCAAGATACGGAATATATTTTCCGTAACCCTGCCCTGCGACGTCGGTCCGTGCCTGACCGCCGTCTGCACGCGTCTGCCTCAAGGGAGACTCCATGACCTCTGCCCCCGCCTCACTCGCGCGCCGAGTGGCCGCCGAATTGATCGGCACCGCAGCCCTGCTCATCGTGATCATCGGGTCCGGCATCCAGGCGGCATCGCTCAGTGCCGACAGAGCCGTGGCCCTGGTCGCCAACTCCGCCGCCTCCGCGATCGGTCTCGGCCTGCTCATCGTGCTGATCGGCCCGCTCTCCGGAGCCCACTTCAACCCCGTGGTCACCCTCACCTCGTGGTGGGCCCGGCGCACCGGGGACCAGGGCGGCCTCAGCGGCCGCGAGGCACTGCTCTACACCGCTGCGCAGACCGCGGGCGCGATCGGCGGGGCCGTGATCGCCGAGATCATGTTCGGCCGCACCCCCGGAGCCCTGGCCACCCAGGTCCGCGACGGCGGTCACCTGCTGATCGGCGAGATCATCGCCACCGCCGGCCTGATCCTCCTCATCCAGGGCCTGGACCGCGTCGGCCGCGCCCGCTTCATCCCCGCCGCGGTCGCCCTCTACATCGCGTCCGCGATCTGGTTCACCTCCTCCGGCTCCTTCGCGAACCCGTCCGCCACCGTCGGCCGCGCCTTCACCGACTCGTTCACCGGCATCGCCCCCGAGTCCCTGCCCGGATTCGTGGTCGCCCAGCTGCTCGGCGGGATCCTCGGCCTGGTCCTCGCCGCCGTGCTCTACGGGCGCCGCCCCGGCACCGCCGGCCGCACCAAGAAGCCCCGGCTCAACCAGGTCTACGAGACCGTTAGTTGAGCCGTCCACAGCTCGGGCGACTTGTCCACAGCCGATTCGGCAGGAAATGAACCCAAACAAGTGAGCCCCCTGTGGACGAGGGCTGCGACGTCAGCCGCCTCCCCGCCGCGCCAGATCATTCATCGTCCGGGCCTGGAGCTCCCGCTCCGTGGCGGCCCGGACGAACGCCGCCACATGCTCCGGTCCGACCAGCTCGGCGACCGCCCGCACCGTCTCGGCGGGCAGCGCCACCGGGGCCGGACCGGCCGGGTGCGGCGGCCCCGCCGCACCCAGATGCCGCTGCAGATGGCGCGTCGCGAACAGTCGCATCGCCCGCGCCAGCTCCGCGTCGACCGTCTGCTGGGCCAGTGGCCGCAGCCGGCGCACCAGCGTCGCCGCCTCCGCGGCATCCGCGTCCGACGGAGGGAGCCGGTCCAGGTACCGGGCGAACACGTGCTCCGTGGTGAACTCCAGGAACCGCGAGG
The DNA here is from genome assembly GCF_040684755.1 of Streptomyces sp. NPDC089799. Taxonomy (NCBI): domain Bacteria; kingdom Bacillati; phylum Actinomycetota; class Actinomycetes; order Kitasatosporales; family Streptomycetaceae; genus Streptomyces; species Streptomyces sp. NPDC089799. The sequence continues at coordinate 139,531 of NZ_JBFBGR010000007.1, forward strand.
CGATGTGCTCCACCTGCCCCCGCAGCTCCCGCAGATGACCCGTGATCGCGGGCAGCGGCACCCCCGCCGCGTACAGCTCGGCGGCGACCGCCAGCTCCTGCGGTGAGGGCACCAGGAACTCCTCCGGGGACCCCGGCACCCGCTCCAGCACGCCCAGTTCGCACGCCTCGTCGACCGCCCGGTCGTCCGGAGTGCCGCCGAACCGCTCGTTCAGCTCGTCCCGGGAGATCCGGGCCGCCTCCTCGTCCGTCCACGGCCCGTGCACCTCGGCCACCAGACCCAGCACCCCGCCCAGACCGCGCCCCGCGTCCCAGGCCTCCAGCAGCTCCTTGATGGAGGCCAGGGTGTAGCCGCGGTCCAGGAGGTCGGCGATCTGGCGCAGCCGCGCCAGATGCGTGTCCCGGTACACGTTGGAACGGCCGCGCCGCTCCGGCTTCGGCAGCAGCCCGCGGTCCTGGTACGCACGGATGGTGCGGACCGTCGCACCGCTGTGGTGCGCCAGATCCTCGATGCGGTACTCGGCTGGCACCTGTTCGGACAATCCCGGCTCCCTACGACATGGCCTGCGAGGGATGGTACGACCGCCGGATGGAGCGGGATACGGCCGTGCCGGTCCCACTCCGCGCCGGAACGGGAAGGCGCGCGCCGGCCGGGTGCCCGCTCACAGCTTCGGTTCCACCCTCGCCAGCCGGCGCAGCAGCCGCGGGGTGTACCTCGACATGAACAGCGCGCCCTTGGACTCGGGGGTCACCGGGACCACGGCCCGGTTGTGGACCACCGCGTCCAGGACCGCGTCGGCCACCTTCTCCGGCGGGAAGTTCCGCAGCCCGTACAGCCGCGCCGAACGCTGCTGCCGGCGCTTCTCCTCCGCCTCGTCCACCCCCGCGAACCGGGCGGTGGAGGTGATGTTGGTGTTGATGATGCCGGGGCAGATCGCCGACACCCCGATCGACCGGGAGGCCAGTTCCGCCCGCAGGCACTCGGACAGCATCAGCACCGCGGCCTTGGAGGTCGAATAGGCGGGCAGCGTCCGGGACGGCAGGTAGGCGGCCGCCGAGGCGGTGTTGACGATGTGCCCGCCCTGACCGCGGTCGGCCATCTGGCGGCCGAAGATCCGGCAGCCGTGGATGACCCCCCACAGATTGACGTCCAGGACCTTCTTCCAGTCCTCCGAGCTGGTCTCCAGGAAGCTCCCGGACAGGCCGATCCCGGCGTTGTTGACCAGGACGTCCACGATCCCGTACTCGGCGGCGACCTTCTCCGCCAGCTTCTCCATGGCCTGCTCGTCGCTGACGTCCACGCACTCGCCCCAGGCGGCGGGCGCCCCGATCAGCCGGGCCATCTCGGCCGTCCGGACGGCCCCTTCGCCGTCCCGGTCGACGGCCACCACCCGGGCACCGGCCTCGGCGAACGCGAAGGCGGTGGCCCGGCCGATCCCGCTGGCGGCGCCGGTCACCAGCACCAGCTGCCCGCCGAAGCGGTCGGCGTACCGGCCGGGGGCCCGCTGCTCCGGGGCCGGGCCGGGCGCCTCCTCCCGGGAGGTGACGAACTCGGTGATCCAGGCGGCCAGCTGGTCGGGCCGGCTCCGCGGCACCCAGTGCTTGGCCGGCAGGGTACGGCGCACCAGGTCCGGTGCCCACAGCTCCAGCTCGTCGTAGAGCCGCTCGGAGAGGAACGCGTCCCCGGTCGGGGTGATCAGCTGGACCGGCACGTGGGCGTACGCGTCCGGGCGCGGCCGGCGCATCCGGGGCCGGACGTTGTCCCGGTAGAGCCAGGCGCCGTGGGCCGCGTCCGAGGGCAGCGACGGCGTCGGGTAGTTCCCGGTCGGGACCCCCTCGGTCCGCTCCAGCAGCTTCGGCCAGCGCTTGCCCAGGGGTCCCCGCCAGGCCAGCTCCGGCAGGACCGGCGTGTGCAGCATGTACACGTACCAGGACTTGGCGCCCTGCCCGAGCAGCTGCGCCGCCCGGCGCGGGGTGGGCCGGGCCATCCGCTTCTTGATCCAGTGCCCGAAGTGGTCCAGCGAGGGACCGGAGATTGAGGTGAACGAGGCGATCCGGCCCTCGGTCCGCCGGACCGTGGCGAACTCCCAGCCCTGTACGGACCCCCAGTCGTGCCCCACCAGGTGCACCGGCCGGTCCGGGCTGACGGCGTCCGCGACGGCCAGGAAGTCGTCGGTCAGCTTCTCCAGGGTGAACCCGCCGCGCAGCGGCTGCGGGGCCGTCGACCCGCCGTGTCCCCGCACGTCGTAGAGCACCACGTGGAAGTGGTCCGCCAGCCGGTCGGCGACCTCCGACCAGACCTCCTTGCTGTCCGGATAGCCGTGCACCAGCACCACGGACGGCCGGTCGGGGTCACCGAGCTCCACGACGCTCAGCTCGATCCCGCCCGTGCTCACCCGGCGCTCGCGCACGTCCGTACGCCCCGTCCCGCTCATGCCACCTTCTCCTCGGTCTCGGCCCAGCGCCGCACGTGCGGCAGGTCGTCGTCCAGCCAGAACGCGCTCTCCTCGGGATCCCTGGAGTCGGTGACGACCAGGAGCTCCTCGAACTTCGCCCCGGTGCCCCGGAACCCCAGATGGGGCTCCACCGCCCACAGGCCGGGCTGCGGTGGATGGTCGGACCACTTGTGGGGGCTCCACAGCGGGGACCAGCCCTCGCGGTGCCCGTGCAGGAGGTCGCCCGCCAGGCCCTTCAGCGACTGGGTGCCGAAGCCGAACGCCGTCGGCGACCAGCGGCTCTCCCCGACCCGTCCGACCTTGTGCGCGATCACCCCGAACGGATAGGCGCGGTGCCGGTTCGCATAGCCCTGCCGGACCATCAGCCGGTCCACGTCCTCGTAGATCTCACGCAGCGTACGCCGCTCGCGGACCTCGGCGAGGATCAGGTCCCGGTGCGCCCGGAGGTCGTCCATCAGCCGGTCCTGGACCGGATTGAGCCCCAGGCTGCCCGAATAGCCGATGTCCGCCGCGTACCCGTTCAGGACCGGGGCCGCGTCCAGGACGAACGCCATGCCCGGCTCCAGCCGCCGGCCGGTCGGGAAGAACTGGAGCGGTATCCGGAAGCCCGTGAACGCCGTGCGGTCCCCGAACCAGGCGAACGGCAGGTGGAACCAGTCCCGCACCCCCCGCTCGCGCAGCCAGTCGCGCTGCATCCGCGCGGCCTCCCGCTCGGTGATCCCGGCCTTGAGCTGTGCCGCGACCGCCTCGGCGCACGCGTAGGCGAGCCGCTGCACTTCCCTGAACCCGCGAAGATCGTCCCCTGCCATGACCGCCGTCCGTCCCGTAGCCGTACGCGCCCGTAAGTTGACACTGATGAATGTGACAATGCCTGGAGATCACGTCAAGGGGTGTGCACGGACCCGTGCCGCTCCGGACCGCAGGACAGCTCTCCGGAGCCACCCGGCATCAGACTCCCGTAAGGGCGTGTAGTCCTGAAGGCGGATGCGCGGTCCCGCTCCAGGTCTGACGCCCCGGACCGGCCGCGCCACTACCGTCGGAGCCGTGACTGTCATCGCGACCGAAAGCCTGAGCAAGCGGTACCCCCGAGTGACCGCCCTCGACCGGCTCTCCCTGGACATCGGGCCCGGAGTAACCGGACTCGTGGGCGCCAACGGAGCCGGCAAGTCCACGCTGATCAAGATCCTGCTGGGACTCTCCCCCGCCACCGAGGGCCATGCCGCCGTACTCGGACTGGACGTCGCCACGCACGGCAGCGCCATCCGTGAACGCGTCGGCTACATGCCCGAGCACGACTGCCTGCCGCCCGACGTCTCGGCCACCGAGTTCGTCGTGCACATGGCACGCATGTCCGGGCTGCCGCCGACCGCCGCCCGCGAGCGGACCGCCGACACCCTGCGCCACGTCGGCCTCTACGAGGAGCGGTACCGCCCCATCGGCGGCTACTCCACCGGCATGAAGCAGCGCGTCAAACTCGCCCAGGCCCTGGTCCACGACCCCCAGCTGGTGCTCCTCGACGAGCCCACCAACGGACTGGACCCGGTCGGCCGCGACGAGATGCTCGGCCTGATCCGCCGCGTCCACACCGACTTCGGCATCTCCGTCCTGGTCACCTCGCACCTCCTGGGCGAACTCGAGCGGACCTGCGACCACGTGGTCGTCGTCGACGGCGGCAGGCTGCTGCGCTCCAGCTCCACCAGCGACTTCACACAGATCACCACCACCCTGGCGGTCGAGGTCACCGACTCCGACACCCACCCGGACGGCACCGCCGCCCTGCGCGAGGCGCTGACCCGGGCGGGCGTCGTGCCCCACGCGGGCGAGGAGCAGGGCCTGCCCGGAGCCGGCCACATCCTGCTGGTCGAGGCCACCGGCGAGCAGACGTACGACATCGTGCGCGACACCGTCGCCGCACTGGGCCTGGGCCTGGTCCGCATGGAGCAGCGCCGCCACCACATCGCGGAGGTCTTCCGCGAACCCGCCGCCCAGCAGCCCGCCGCCCCGCAGTACGACCCCCGGCAGCACACACAGAAGGGAGCCGGATCCGATGGCCGCTGACAGCTCCACCCAGATCCACAACATCGGCTACCGCTCCTACGACGGCCCCCGCCTCGGCCGCGGATACGCCCGCACGTCCCTGTACTCGCAGTCCCTGCGCGGCGCCTACGGACTGGGCCGCTCGGCCAAGTCCAAGGTCCTGCCGATGCTGCTCTTCGCGGTGATGTGCGTCCCCGCGCTGATCATCGTCGCGGTGGCCATCGCCGTCCCGGGCTCGACCGACCTGCCGATCAAGTACACGACGTACGCGCTGACCACCCAGGTCGTCATCGGGCTCTACCTGGCCTCCCAGGCACCCCAGTCGGTCTCCCGGGACCTGCGCTTCAAGACCGTGCCGCTGTACTTCTCGCGGCCCATCGAACGCGTTGACTACGTCCTCGCCAAGTACGCCGCGATGGCCAGCGCCCTGTTCGTCCTCACCGCCGTGCCACTGCTGATCATGTACATCGGCTCGCTGCTGGCCAAGTTCGACTTCGGTGACCAGACCAAGGGATTCGGGCAGGGACTGGTGTCGGTACTCGTGCTCTCCGTACTGTTCGCGGGCCTCGGCCTGGTGATGGCCGCGCTCACCCCGCGCCGGGGCTTCGGCGTCGCCGCCGTCATCGCGCTGCTGCTCATCCCCTACGGTGCGGTCTCCACCGTCCAGGCAGTGGCCATGGAAACGAGCAACAGCGGGGCCATCGAGTGGATGGGCCTGTTCTCCCCGATCACCCTGATCGACGGCTTCCAGACCGCCTTCCTCGGCGCCACCTCCGCCTTCCCCGGCGGTGAAGGCCCCTCGGCCGGCACGGGCGTCGTCTACCTGCTGGTGATCCTCGGCCTCATCGCCGGCTCCTACGCCGCGCTGATGGCCCGCTACCGGAAGGCCGGGCTGTGACAACCATCGACATCGACCACGCCTCCCGCTGGTTCGGGAACGTCGTAGCCGTCAACGACGTGACCATGCGCATCGGTCCCGGCGTCACCGGCCTCCTCGGCCCCAACGGCGCCGGCAAGTCCACCCTCATCAACATGATGGGCGGCTTCCTGGCCCCCTCGACCGGCACCGTCACCCTCGACGGCACCCCGATCTGGCGCAACGAGCGCATCTACGAGCACATCGGCGTCGTGCCCGAGCGCGAGGCCATGTACGACTTCCTCACCGGCCGCGAGTTCGTCGTAGCCAACGCCGAGCTGCACGGACTCGACGACGCCGCCGCCCGGCGGGCCCTGGCCACCGTGGAGATGGAGTACGCCCAGGACCGCAAGATCGCCACCTACTCCAAGGGCATGCGGCAGCGCGTGAAGATGGCGTCGGCCCTGGTCCACGACCCGTCCGTGCTCCTGCTGGACGAGCCGTTCAACGGCATGGACCCGCGGCAGCGCATGCAGCTGATGGACCTGCTGCGGCGGATGGGCGCCGAGGGCCGCACCGTGCTGTTCTCCTCCCACATCCTGGAGGAGGTCGAGCAGCTCGCCTCCCACATCGAGGTGATCGTCGCCGGCCGGCACGCCGCTTCCGGAGACTTCCGCAAGATCCGCCGGCTGATGACCGACCGCCCGCACCGCTACCTGATCCGCTCCTCCGACGACCGGGCGCTGGCCGCGGCCCTCATCGCCGACCCGTCCACCGCCGGCATCGAGGTCGACCACAAGGAGGGCGCCCTGCGCATCCAGGCGGTCGACTTCGGACGGTTCACCGAACTGCTGCCCAGGGTCGCCCGTGAACAGGGCATCCGGCTGCTGACGGTCTCCCCGTCCGACGAGTCCCTCGAGTCGGTCTTCTCCTACCTCGTAGCGGCCTGAAGGAGCTGGCACCGATGTACAACCCCACCGTCGCCCGGCTCACCTACCGGGCCCTCCTGGGCCGCCGCCGCGCGCTGATCCTCTTCGCGCTGCCGGCCCTGCTCCTCCTCATCTCGGTCGCCGTGCGCGCCCTCACGGGCGTGGACGACAAGGTCGCCGCCGACCTGCTCGGCGGGTTCGCCCTGGCCACGATGGTCCCGCTGATCGGGGTCATCGCGGGCACCGGGGCCATCGGCCCCGAGATCGACGACGGCTCGATCGTCTACCTGCTCGCCAAGCCGGTGAAGCGCCCGACGATCATCATGACCAAGCTGATCGTCGCGATCGCCGTGACCATGGCCTTCTCGGCCCTCCCCACCCTGATCGCCGGCTTCATCCTCAACGGCAACGGCCAGCAGATCGCCGTGGCCTACACCGTCGCCGCCCTCGTCGCCTCCGTCGCGTACAGCGCGCTGTTCCTGCTGCTGGGCACGATCAGCCGGCACGCGGTGGTCTTCGGCCTGGTCTACGCCCTGATCTGGGAGTCCCTCTTCGGCAGCCTGGTCGACGGCGCCAAGACCCTCAGCGTCCAGCAGTGGGCGCTGTCCCTGGCCGAGAAGGTGGCCGGACCGGGCTACGTGGACTCGGCCGTCGGCCTGCCCACGGCCTCGCTCCTGCTCGCGGGCGTCACCGTCGGCGCCACGGTCTACGCCGGCCAGAAGCTGCGACGGCTCACGATCGCCGGCGAGGAGTAGCCCCGGCGAGGAGTGGCCCCGGCGGGTTCCGCCGGCCCGAAGCAGAACGAAGCGGTGCCCCGCCCGGGCCACAATCCCGGCGGGGCACCGCTTCGCGCGTCATGATCGGATCATGATGCCGCCCACCGGGCCGGAGCCCTCCCGGCCGATCCGGTCCTGGATCCGCTCCACCCCCGGTACGCACATCTGGCTGCTGGTCATCGCCGTCACCAGCCTTGTCGTGGTCATCGCCCCCGACCGGATCGACCACGTGCTGCTGCACCGCAACAGCAGCAACCTCCACCAACTCGTCCGCTACCCCGTCCGAGCGCTGATCGGCAGTGCGTTCTGGATCGAGGACCCGGCCTCGCTCGCCCTGTACGCCGTCCTCTTCGAGCTCTTCCACGCGCCGGTCGAGCGCTGGCTGGGGACCGGCCGCTGGCTTGCGATCGTCGCGACCGCCCATGTGACCGCCACTCTGATCAGCCAGCGGCTGGTCCTGGCGGCCATCGCGCACCACCGTGCCCCGCGCAGCATGGCCCATGTGGTCGACATCGGCGTCAGCTACGGACTCGCGGCGTCCATCGGGGTGCTCACCTACCGGCTCCCGCACCCCTGGCGTTGGCCCTACCTGATCGGTGTCGTGGCCTTCTTCGGCATCCCGCTGGTCACCGGCGCCAACTTCACCGACCTGGGACACGCCATCGCCCTGTCCGTCGGCCTGCTTGCCTGGCCCCTCACCCGCAACCCCGTTTCACGTGAAACATAGCCGCGTGCTCAACCGCGTTGTTTCACCCCTCCGCCCGCGCCACCCCGTGCTCCCACGCCCATGAGGCGATCCCCACCCGGTTCCGGACGCCCAGCTTCGCCTGCACGTTCGCGATGTGCGTCTTGGCCGTGCCCGCGCTGATGAACAGCTCCGCGCCGATCTCCGCGTTCGTCAGCCCGCGCGCCACCAGCCGTACGATCTCCCGCTCGCGCTCGGTCAGGGGGTGGGCCGGGGCCGGCCGCGCCGCCCCGGCCCCGGGCCGCCCGGTCAGCGAGCTCAGCAGCCGCACCGTGATCTGCGGGCTGATCAGCGTGTCCCCCTGCACGGCGGCCCGTACGCCCTCGATCAGCAGGGCGGGCCCCGACCGCTTCAGCAGGAACCCGCACGCCCCGTTCCGCAGCGCCGTGTGCACGTACTCGTCGTGGTCGAAGGTGGTCACCACGAGCACCCGGGTGTCCGGGGCCAGCAGCCGGGTCACCTCCAGCCCGTCGAGCCCGGGCATCCGGATGTCGGCCAGCACCACGTCCGGCCGGAGCTCCCGGGCCAGCGCCACCGCGCGCTCCCCGTCCTCCGCCTCCCCCACCACCGTCATGTCCGGCTGTGAATCGAGGATCAGCCGGAAACCGCTGCGGATGTCGGCCTGGTCGTCGGCTATCAGAATGCGCGTCGTCACCCGGCCATGATCACCCCTGGGGTCCGCCCGCCGCCGGGAAAACGGCCCGGACCAGCCACCCGCCGTCCACCACCGGACCCGCCGACAGCGTTCCCCGCGCCGCCTCCACCCGCCCCCGGAGGCCCTCCAGTCCGGTCCCGCCGCCCCGGCGCCCCGCCCACCGGCTCCGACTTCCCCGGAGAGGCGTGGAGTTGGCCACGGACAGCTCGATTCCGTCCCCGTCCCGCCGCAGCCCGACCGTCACCACCGCAGCCCCGGGCGCGTGCCGCCGTACGTTGGTCAGCGCCTCCACCGCCACCCGGTACGCGGTGGTGTCGGCCTCCCGCGACAGCCCGGCCAGTGCCTCCGGATCCGCCTCCAGCGTCCCGCCCTCGAACCGCCCCACCAGCGCGGGGAGTTCGGCCAGCCCCGGGGCGGGCGCGGTCGGGCCGCCGCCCGCCGCCCGCAGCGCGTGCACCGTGCGGTCCATCGTCTCCAGGGCGTTCAGCCCCGCCGCCTCGATCCGCTCCAGGGTGGCCAGCGCCAGCGCCGGGTCCCGCTCCGCCACGAACCGTGCCGCCTGTGCCTGGACCACGATCGCGCTCACGTCGTGGGCGACGAAGTCGTGGAGGTCGCGGGCGAGTTCGAGCTGCTGCTCGCGCCGGGCCTCCCGTACGGCCCGCCGGGCCCGCCCCTCCTGGCGCCGCAGGTACGCGCCCGCCCCGGCCGCACCCGCCGCCGGCAGGGCCCAGAACAGGGCGGCCCCGGCCGACTCGGTCCACCCCGCGTCGTCCATCAGGGACACCGGCCAGTACGCCGTCGCCAGACCGCCCAGGATGCAGGCCGCCACGGCCCACGGCCGTGGCGACCGGCGGGCCGTGACCGCCTGGAGCGGGAGCAGCGCCAGCACGCCCAGCAGGGTCCACGCGGGCGGCGCCCCGAGCGCGCAGGCGGCCGACAGCGCGACGGCCCCCAGGGCCAGCGAAAGCGCCCACGCGGCGCGCGAAGTCGAGATCACCCGGCCGACCCTACGATCGGCGGCCGGGCCCGGCCATCTGCCGATCGGCAGATCTTCCCGGGCCCGGGCGCGCTCATCGGCGGATGGTTCGCGCGCGGGGCCCGGACGAGGCTGGAAGCCGTCAACCAGTGCCCGATGAAGAGGACTTGCCCGATGACCGCCGCCGCCGCCACTGCCACCGCAACCGCTCCCGTCGCCACCACCGGGCGGGCCACGGACCTGGTGCCGGGCGTGTCCGCCCGGCTCCACCGGATCGCCCGGCTCACTTCGCTGACCGTGCTGCCCAGTTGTGTGTGGCGGTTGCTGATCGCGCTGGGCATCCCCATGGGCTGGGGCCCCGGCAGCGATCTGCACCACTCCCACTACCCGGGCCCGGCGTCCCTGGTACTGCTCCTCGTCTGCGTCCTCCAGGAAGCCGCCGGCCTGCTCGCCCTCGGCCTGGTCCAGCGCTGGGGCGAGCAGGTGCCCCGATGGCTGCCCGTCCTGGGCGGACGCCGGATCCCTCCCGTGGTGGCGCTGGTTCCTGCCGCGCTCGGCGCCCTCGCGGTCACCGGGATCACGCTGCTGGGCGCCTGGGTGTGGAACGACACCAACGCCGCGAATCCGGACGCGCCCACCGGGTTCTTCGGTGGGCTGTTCGCGCTGGCCTACGCGCCCCTGCTGCTGTGGGGCCCGCTGCTGGGCGTCCTCACCGTCGCCTACCGGCGGCGCCGCCGGGCCCACGGCTGAGGCGCGGAAATTCGCTGGAACGCGGGCACCCGCAGGGGCACAGTGGATCTCGCGGGGAGCAACAAAGAAGGTCCGGGTCAGCCACTTCGAGCGCGCCTTGCGGCGCGGGCCGGCCCGGACCTTCCCCGAGTTCTCCTTACGCGGCGCCCAGCAGGCGCTCCAGCACCACCGCGATGCCGTCCTCCTCGTTGGAGGTCGTCACCTCGTCGGCGACGGCCTTCAGATCACGGTGGGCGTTGGCCATGGCCACACCGTGCGAGGCCCAGCCGAACATGGGGATGTCGTTGGGCATGTCCCCGAAGGCGATGGTCTCGGTCTTCTTCACGCCCAGCCGGCGGGCCGCCAGCGAGAGCCCGGTGGCCTTGCTCAGTCCCAGCGGCAGGATCTCCACTATGTTCGGACCGGCCACGACCACGTCGACCAGTGCCCCGACGACCTCCCTCGCCTTCTCGGCCAGGGTGTCGTCGTCCAGTCCGGGGTGCTGGACGTAGAGCTTGGTGAGCGGCGCCGCCCACAGCTCCGCCGTGTCCTCCAGGAACACGTAGGGCAGCGGCCCCTCCTGCACCCGGTATCCCGGCCCGACCAGCACGTCGCCGTCGAGGCCGTCCCGGCTCGCCGCCAGGAACACCGGACCGAGCTCCGCCTCTATCTTGGCCAGCGCCAGCCCGGCGAGCTGCCGGTCCAGCGTCAGCGAGGTGAGCAGCCGGTGCTCACCGGCGTGGTAGACCTGCGCCCCCTGCCCGCACACCGCCAGTCCCCGGTAGCCGAGGTCGTCGAGGATGTGACGGGTCCAGGGCACGGCACGACCGGTGACCACGATGTGCGCGGCACCCGCCGCGGTGGCCGCGGCGAGCGCCTCGCGCGTCCGCTCGGAGATCGACTCGTCGGCCCGCAGCAGCGTGCCGTCGAGGTCCGTCGCGATCAGGCGGTACGGGAAGCTCACTTGGTGATCGGCTCCAGCAGTTCCCGGCCGCCCAGGTAGGGACGGAGCACCGCGGGAACCCGCACGGACCCGTCGGCCTGCTGGTGGTTCTCCAGGATCGCCACGATGGTGCGCGGGACGGCGCACAGCGTGCCGTTCAGGGTGGACAGCGGCCGGATCTTCTTGCCGTCGCGGACCCGGACGGACAGGCGGCGGGCCTGGAAGCCGTCGCAGTTGGAGGCGGAGGTCAGCTCGCGGTACTTGCCCTGGGTGGGGATCCACGCCTCGCAGTCGAACTTGCGGGAGGCGGAGGAGCCCAGGTCACCGGTGGCGACGTCGATCACCTGGAACGGCAGCTCCAGGGAGTTCAGCCACTGCTTCTCCCAGTCGAGCAGGCGCAGGTGCTCGGCCTCGGCGTCCTCCGGCGCGACGTACGAGAACATCTCGACCTTGTCGAACTGGTGGACGCGGAAGATGCCGCGGGTGTCCTTGCCGTACGTGCCGGCCTCGCGGCGGAAGCACGGCGAGAAGCCGGCGTACCGCAGCGGCAGCTTGTCGGCCTCGATGATCTCGTCCATGTGGTACGCGGCGAGCGGGACCTCGGAGGTGCCGACCAGGTAGTAGTCGTCCTTCTCCAGGTGGTACACGTTCTCCGCGGCCTGGCCGAGGAAGCCCGTGCCCTCCATGGCGCGCGGGCGCACCAGGGCCGGGGTGAGCATCGGGGTGAAGCCCGCCTCGGTGGCCTGTGCGATGGCCGCGTTGACCAGCGCCAGCTCCAGCAGGGCGCCCACACCGGTGAGGTAGTAGAAGCGCGAGCCCGAGACCTTGGCGCCGCGCTCGACGTCGATGGCGCCCAGGGCCTCGCCGAGCTCCAGGTGGTCCTTGGGCTCGAAGCCCTCGGCGGCGAAGTCGCGGACGGTGCCGTGGGTCTCCAGGACGGCGAAGTCGTCCTCGCCGCCGACCGGCACGTCCGGGTGGACGATGTTGCCGAGCTGCAGCAGCAGGGCGCGGGCGGTCTCGTCCGCCTCGTTCTGCTCGGCCTCGGCGGCCTTCACGTCGGCCTTGAGCTGCTCGGCCTTCTTCAGCAGCTCGGCGCGCTCGTCCGGAGTGGCCTTGGGGATCAGCTTGCCCAGGGACTTCTGCTCGTTGCGCAGCTCGTCGAAGCGCACGCCCGCGGACCGGCGGCGCTCGTCGGCGGAGAGCAGGGAATCGACGAGGCCGACGTCCTCTCCACGGGCGCGCTGCGAGGCGCGGACACGGTCAGGGTCTTCACGGAGCAGCCGAAGGTCAATCACCCCTCCAGGCTACCGGTCGGGGCTTCCTCGGATCACACCGATATCACGCTGCGTGTCGCTATGTCCTAATTGCGGAGAATGGAAAACTGTTGCCGTGTGGCTGGATCCGGGCAGTCCGCAGAGGTCAATAAAAGCGGGCCCATTCCCTGAAATGGGGCACATCGCCGAGGTGGGTCGACGGCCTGAGCAGCTGACTTGTCCACAGGAATGAGGGAGAGCCACATCTTGTCCACAGGCCGAGCGCCATGTCTGTGGACAGGAATGGAGATCTTTGGTGGCTGCGGCCGACGGCAAGGGATTTGGGGTTCAAACCGCCCTCACACACTCATTCGGGTGGGAATGACTCGCTCCAAAGAGTTGATCCGTGATACGGCGGTGACGCCGTTCACCCTCCGCTCGCCCATGCGAAACCTGGACGCCCCGACCGATTTGTCGACCTTGCCGTCCTCAAGTGTCGACTAGTCCACAGGTCTCCCCAGCTGCCTGTGGATAACTCTGTGGACAACCCGGTGGACAACTCGGGTGGCTAGGGACGGCCGTCGAGGCAGCGCGTCAGCCAGTCCGAGGCGGCGGTGAAGTCGGAATCGGCGGTTCCCGGCCGGGCCTCACCCACGTCACTCTGCGCGACGCCGGCCCGGGGGTAGGAGCCCAGGAAGCGGATCTGCGGGCAGGTCCGCTTGAGCCCCATCAGGGCCTCGCCCATCCGCCGGTCGGAGACGTGCCCCTCCGCGTCGACCGCGAAGCAGTAGTTGCCGATGCCCTCGCCGGTCGGCCTGGACTGGATCAGCATCAGGTTCACCCCGCGGACCGCGAACTCCTGCAGGAGCTCCAGCAGCGCACCCGGGTGGTCGTCGTGCATCCACAGCACCACCGAGGTCTTGTCCGCGCCCGTCGGGGCCGACGGCCGGGCCGGCCGCCCGACCAGCACGAAGCGGGTCTCGGCGTTCTGCGCGTCGTGGATCTCGGTGACCAGCGCCTCCAGCCCGTAGGTGGCGGCGGCGAACTCCCCCGCGAAGGCCGCGTCGTACCGGCCCTCCTGCACCAGCCGGGCGCCGTCCGCGTTGGACGCGGCCGACTCCCACACGGCATCCGGGAGGTGGGCCCGCAGCCAGTTCCGCACCTGCGGCTGCGCCACCGGGTGCCCGGTGACCGTCTTGACGTCCGAGAGCTTGGTGCCGGGCCGCACCAGCAGCGCGAATGCGATCGGCAGCAGCACCTCGCGGTAGATCATCAGCGGCTCGCCGGAGGCCAGCTCGTCCAGGGTCGCGGTGACCCCGCCCTCCACCGAGTTCTCGATCGGTACCAGCGCCGCCGCGGCCTCCCCGTTCCGTACGGCGTCCAGGGCGGCCGGAACCGACACCATGGGCACGAGTTCCCGGGTGGCGGCTTCCGGCAGGGTGCGCAGGGCGGCTTCGGTGAAGGTGCCCTCGGGTCCGAGATAGGTGAATCGAGTGGCCGACATGCGATCAGCCTAATGCCGGGGGGCTGCCCGCCGGGGCGGCGTTCACCCTTCGAGCAGACGCTGTCCGACGTACTCCCCGGGCCCCGGACCGCCCGGCACCGCGTACAGGCCGCTCGCCTCGTGCACCAGGAACGCGGACAGCGCGTCGCCCCGGTCGAGCTTGCGCTGCACCGGTACGAAGCCCCGCAGCGGGTCGGCCTGCCAGCAGATGAAGAGCAGACCGGCGTCCGGGGCGCCGTCCGGGCCGATCCCGTCGTGGTACGAGAACGGGCGACGGAGCATCGCGGCCCCGCCGTTCTGTTCCGGAGCGGAGATCCGGGCGTGCGCATTGGACGGGATCACGGGCTTCCCGTCGGTTCCCCTCTTGTCCAGGTCGGGCTCGGTGGTCTCGCTGCCGCCGGTGAGCGGGGCGCCGTCGGCCTTCCGGCGGCCGATGACGAGTTCCTGCTCTGCCAGGGGCCGCTTCTCCCACTCGTCGAGCAGCATCCGGATGCGGCGTACGACGGCGTACGAGCCGCCGGCCATCCAGGCGTGCCCGGCCGGGCCGGGTCCGGCGTCGGGCACGAAGATCCGCTTGTCGAAGTCGGGCTCGGCCGGCTTCGGGTTGCCGGTGCCGTCGACCTGGCCCATCAGGTTGCGGGCGGTCATCGGGCTGCCGGTGGCCCCGGGGGACCGGTTGAAGCCGTTCATCTGCCAGCGGACCCGGGCGGCATCGCCCGCGTCCTTCTGCAGCGAACGCAGCGCGTGGAAGGCGACGAGCCCGTCGTTCGCGCCGATCTGGACCCACAGGTCGCCGCCGCCGCGGCGGGGGTCGAGCCGGTCCGCGGAGAAGTCGGGCAGCGGGTCCAGCGCGACCGGCCTGCGGTCCGTGAGTCCGGTGCGGTCGAAGAAGGAGTGGCCGAACCCGAAGGTGACGGTCAGCGAGCAGGGCCCCGCGTCCAGGGCGATACCGGTGTCGCCGGTCGGCGCGGGCTCGCCCGCCATCAGCTGGCGGGCGGTCTCGGACCAGCGGCGGAGCAGGGCGGCTGCCTCCTTGCGGCCCGCCCCGGGGGCCAGGTCGAAGGCCAGGAGGTGGCCCTTGGACTGCATCGGGGTGGTGATGCCGGCCTGGCGGGCGCCGTGGAAGGGGACCGAGGCGCTGCCCAGCGAGGCCAGCGTGCCGGGGGAGCCGGGCGCGCCGCCGCTGCCGGGTCCGTCGGCCAGCGCGGAGTGGGCGAGGGCGCCGGCGGTCCCGCCCAGGGCGAGGCCCGCGGCCCCGGCCGCGCCTACGGTGCCCAGCAGCCGCCTGCGGGAGATTTCGATGTCGGTGTTGCTCTCGGTCACGCGGGTCAGCCGATCTTGACGTTCTTCTGGACGGTCGTCTGGTCGATGTCGGAGGTGCGCACGGTCACGTCGATGCGCCACTCGCCGGGGAGCGGGAGCTGGAGGCCCTGGGAGGTCCAGTGTCCCGGGGCGAGGCGGTCGGGGGTGACCGGCAGCGGTCCGATGTCCTTGGCCGGGAGGGTGAAGGACACCTTGACCTCGGGGACGTCCAGCGGCCGGCCGTCGGCGCCGTCGACCCAGAGGTGGAGGGTGTTGGCCCCGGTCCGGCCCGGGTCGAGCTCGAAGCGCGCGGTGCCCTTGCCGTTCGGGCCGCCCGTGTCGAACGGCAGGCTGATCTTGACCGGGCGGTCCGGGACGGCGGTGCTCACCGGGCCGCCGCGGCCGGCGGCCTCCTGCTCGGCCGTGCGGCCGGGCTCGGTGGTGGTGAGCAGGGTGGTGACGGCGAGCAGCACCACGGCGACTGCGGCCTCGGCGAGCACGGACCGGCGCAGCCCGGCCCGCTCGGGGTCGGCTTCGCGCTGCCGCTGCTTGTCGGCCTTGGCCCGGGCGGCCTGCTGCCGGGCGAGCTGGGCGGCGCGCGCCGGGTCCGCGGGTGCTGTTTCACGTGAAACAGCACCCGCCTTCTCGGTTTCACGTGAAACACCGGCAGTCTCGGTCTCTCCCCCTGCCCCCAGGGACACATCGCCGGTCTCGGCGAGCCGGGCCGTCCACTTCCGGGACAGGGACGCGATCCCGGTCAGCACCACGACCAGGCCGATCTTGACGAGCAGGATCCGCCCGTACTCGGTACCGGTGAGCGCCGACCAGCTGCCGACCTGCCGCCACGACTGGTAGAGCCCGGTGGCGGTGAGGACGAGCACGCTGACGAAGGCGGTCCGGGAGAAGCGCCGGACCACCGCGCGCTCGATGCCGGGCACGGTGTGGAGGCTGACCAGCAGGGCGGTCAGTCCGCCGAGCCAGACGGCGACGGCCAGCAGGTGGAGGATGTCCACGGGCATGGCGATGCCCGGCTGGATGCCGGTGGAGGCGTGTTCGGCCAGGGCCCAGGTCGCGGCGATGCCGCCGGCGATGACGGTCCCGCCCGCGGCCAGCCCGAAGGTCAGGTCGCCGGTCTCCTTCGGGTCGGCCGCCTCACCCGCGCGCTCCTCCCGCTGCCGGCGGGCGTAGCTGCCGAACAGCACGGCGATGAACAGGGCCGCCGCCCCCAGCAGGAGCAGCCGGGAGACCAGGGAGGCGCCGGTCTTCGTGTCCAGCACGGCCTTGAGTCCGGCGAGGTCGAAGACGTCGGCGAACTTCCCGCTGCCGGTGTAGGGGTTGCGCAGCACCAGCAGGGCGAGGGTGGCCGCGGTGAGGGCCAGCCAGCCGCGGACGACCAGCTTCTGCAGCGGCCGCTCCTCGGCCCCGCGCGGCCGGCACAGCAGGATGAAGGCGGCGGAGCCCACCAGCACGGTGAAGCCCGCGTAGGCGACGTACCGGGCGATGTCGTAGACGGTGCCGACCGGTCCGCCGCCCGCCTGCCGGGTGGGCAGGGTGACGTTGGTCGCGGACGGGGCGCCCACGGAGAAGGTGAAGGCGCCGGAGATCGGATGGCTGTCGGCGGAGACCGCCTGCCAGGCCACGGTGTAGGTGCCGTTGGGGAGCCCGCTGTGCAGGCCGATGCCGTACCGGACGACGGATCCGCTGCACATGTCGCGGAGTTCACCGGTGTCGACGCGCCTGCCCTGGGGGTCCATGACGCGGATGGAGTCGTCGCCCATGGCGACCTGCTCCGAGAAGGAGAGGGAAACCTGGTTCGGGGCCGTGGCGACCACCGACCCGTCCCCGGGGTCGCTCGCGGTGAGTGCGGCGTGTGCCGTGGCCGGGGCGGCCGCGGTGAACAGCGCTGCCAGCAGGGCTGCGAGGACCAGCACCAGCCGCGGCAGGAGCGCCGGGGCGTACGTGCGGGCCGGGGAGGGGGCGGTGGCCGTCATGGCGTGTCAGTCCCTAGGGTCCGTCAGTGGGAGGCGTCGTTCTGCGGGTTGTACGTCCGTTCCTTCACTTCGAGTTCGACCTTCACCGGGTCGGCCTTCTCGAACCGGAGCTCGACGGCGACCTTGTCGCCGACCTTCGGCTTGTTCTTCAGGCCCATGAACATCACGTGGTTCCCGCCGCGTTCCAGCTTCAGCTCGCCCTTCGCGGGCACGTCCATCGTCTGGACCTGCTGCATCTTCTGGTTCTTGGTCTCGTGGACCTGGACGTCGCCGGAGAGCGGGCTGGTGACGCCGGTGAGCTTGTCCGCCGTCCCGGAGGCGTTCTCGATGACCATGAACCCGCCGGCCATCTGGTCGTTGACGGGTTCGGGCATGAAGGCGCCGCTGACCTTCATCTCGGGCTTCCCGGACTTCTCGCCGTCCGAGCCCGAGTCGGAGGAGCAGCCGGATATGGCGAGGGCGGCCGTCAGGGAGAGGGCGGCGGCGAGGGTGCGGGTGGTGCGGGCGTTCACGGGTTCTCTCCCTTGATGATCTTCGGCAGGTCCTTGGTGTAGTCGTCGACGGTCGCGTTCTCCCCGTAGAGGACGTAGCCCTCGTCGGACTTGGGGGAGAAGGCGATGACCTGTGCGCCGTGCATGGAGACGATGCTGCCGTCGGCTTCCTTCTTCGCCGGGTCGATGCCGATGCCCAGCTTGAAGGCGCCGGCCTGGATGGTCTTGAAGTCGCCGGTGAGGCCGACGAAGGACGGGTCCTGGGCCTTGAGCCACGTGCCGAGGGATTCGGGGGTGTCCCGCTCCGGGTCGGTGGTGACGAAGACGACCCGCAGGTTCTCCTGGTCGGCCTTGGGCAGGGCCTTCCTGGCGACCGCGATGTTGCTCATGGTCAGCGGGCAGACGTCCGGGCAGTTGGTGTACCCGAAGTAGATGAGCGTCGGCTTGCCCTTGGTCTGCTCGCGCAGGCTCCAGGGCTTGCCGGTGGTGTCGGTGAGGACCAGGTCCGGCTTCTGGAAGGGCCGGTCGAGGACCGTGGCCGCCTTGGTCTTGGCCGGTGCGTTGACGTCGGCGACGGACGATGCCTTCGATCCGCCGTCACCGCAGGCGGACAGGGTGAGTGCGGCCGCCACCGCCAGGGCGGCAGCCGTCACACGTGTGGTGCGCATGAAAGAGGTGTCCCTCTGATCGGGGATGTCGGAATTCCGGACGGACCGGGGGTCAGGAGGAGGTGCGGCGCCGGGAGGCGACGCCGAACGCGACCCCGCCCAGGCCGACGACGATGCCCGCGATGCCCAGGGCCCGCGCGGTGGTGTCGGAGCCCGACGGGGCGGCCTCGTCGTGCGCGTCCTGCTCGCCGGACTTGGCGCCGGACTTCGCGTCGGACTTGGCGGCGCCACCGTCGTGGCCGTCTCCCGAGGCCGGGGTCAGCTTGAGCACCGGGGCCGGGTTCTGCGGCTCCGCGGCGCCTTCCTTCGGCTCCTCGATCCAGCGCACGACCTCGTTGTTGTCGTAGGTCTGGATGGCCTTGAAGACGAGCGTGTCGGAGTCCTCCGGGAGCTTGCCGACGGAGACCGGGAACTGCTGGAACTTGCCCGGCTCGATCTTGCCGCCGGACCAGGTGATCTTGCTGACGGCCTCGGTGATCTGCTTCCCGTGCACCGTGAGCGGCTTGTCGAGCTTGGCCTTCTCGACGGTCACCGTCCAGCCCGGGACGTCCTGCGGCATGGCGGAGGACAGCGGGTGGTCGGCCGGGAAGCTGACCTCCAGCTTGTTGGTCGAGGCGTTGTCGCGCTCGTTCGGCACCTTGAAGTTGATGGTGGCGTAGCCGCCCTGGGCGGCCTCCCCGGCCGGCTGCACGCCGACGTGCGCGAAGGCGGTCCCGGAGAGGACGAGGAAGGAGCCGGCGGTGAGCGCGGCGGCGAAGGCGGTGCGGGAGCAGGCGCGAGCGATGTTCATGGCAGAGACTCCACGGATGCGGTGGTGACGGTGGCTCCGGGCGCGGGCGCGCGCGGAGTACGCGGCAGCCACTGCTTCCCCGCGCTCGGTGGTGAGTGGGGGCCAGGAGGGTGCCGCGTCAGGCAGCGAGGGCGTACGCCGCCGGCGGCCCGCGCCTGATCACCGTGTGCTGGAGTGCCTCCCGGCCCGGGCACGGCACCCGGTCGGGGGTCGCGCGCCGGGTCCGCCGGGGCGCCGGGTCCGTGCCGCAGAGCCCGCCGCCGAGCGCCCGTACGAGGCCCAGCGCGGCGCGCAGCGCCCGTACCGGACCGGCTTCGGCGGACCGCCGGGACAGCTCGACCAGCCGGAACAGCGCGGCGTCGCCCCGCCCCAGCAGCCAGCCCGCCACCAGCGCGGCCAGCAGGTGGCCGAGCAGCATGGGCAGGCTGAACAGGGCGGTCGCCGGTTCGGCCGCCGCGTGCACGGCCGGTGCCGCATGGGCGTGGGCGGCATGTGCGGCGTGCGCCGTCTGCCCGGCGAGCGCGGCCTGGGCGTCGGGGTCGATTCCGGCCGCTTCGAGCAGCTGCCGGGCCTCGGCAGGCCGGAGCGGGACGGAGTTTCCGCCGCACACCAGCTTGGCGGCGAGAGCCGCCAGGGAGGTGTCGGAGGGTGCCCCCATCGGCCCGGCACCGGTCCCGGCGGCCGAGACGGCCGCCGCGGCGTCGTGCTGGCCGAGGCCGAACAGGGCGTGCAGCCCGAGCTGTCCGCCGGCCAGTGCGGCGGCGATGCCGGGCAGCGAGCGGCGGCGTCCGGCGAGCGGCGCCGCGAGGGCGAACACCAGCAGGAATCCGGCGCCGATCGCCCACCAGGGGATGGTGGCGCAGGAGGCCAGGGCGTGCCCGGACGCGGACAGCACGACGCAGACCGCGGTGAACACCGCGGCCCGGGTGAGCCGGATCGAGGCTCCGGCGCGTGCCGTCGAAGGGGCAGTCATGGCCGAGCCATCATTGCACTGCGCTCCGGGTGTTCCCTATGGCAGGTCTGGAAGGAATCTGGAGGGCCGTTCGGGTCTGGGCCGAAAGAGGGCTCTGCCGGACGCCGGGGGCTTACCGGGCGGCCGTGGCGGCAATAGGTACGGGTATGAGCATCTGGTGGTCTCTCCACTTGAGGCGCGAGGCCGCGAGCGTGCCGCTCGCACGGCGGCTGCTGCTCGGGGCGATGGAGACCGCGGGGGTGGATCCGGACATCTCCTTCGATCTCTCTCTGGCGCTGAGCGAGGCGTGCGCGAACGCGGTGGAACACGGCGGCCGGACCGGGGGTGACGGACGCTCCGCGGAGTGCGGCGCGTACCGGGTCACCGCCTATCTGGACGGTGACCGGTGCCGGATCGAGGTGACCGACTCGGGTCCGGGCTTCCCCCCGCATGCCGTGGGGCCGCGCAGACCGGCCTGGCCCGGTGCGGTGTTCCGGGAGAGCGGGCGGGGCCTGTGCCTGATCGAGGAGCTCGCCGACCATGTGCGCTTCCGGAACCGGCCGGGCCGGGGCGCGGTGGTCAGCTTCGACAAGATGCTGAAGTTCCGCGACGGAGCGCTGCTGCACCTGTCGTGACCGGGCACGGGGACGCGCACGCCGGACCGGGGCGGGCACCGGGGACGCACGCCGGAGCCGGGGCTGGCACCGGGGACGCGCCGAGGGGCGGTGCCCGGTGCGGACACCGCCCCTCGGCGGTCATCGGTTCCCCGGCCGGCGCCCGACGGCGCCGACGGGTCAGCCCTGCAGGCCGGCCATCCAGGACTCGACCTCGCCGGACCGGCGCGGCAGCGCGGCCGACAGGTTCCGGTTGCCGTCCTCGGTGACGAGGATGTCGTCCTCGATCCGGACGCCGATCCCCCGGTACTCCTCGGGCACGGTCAGGTCGTCGGCCTGGAAGTAGAGGCCGGGCTCGACCGTGAGGCACATCCCGGGCTCCAGCGTGCCGTCCACGTACGCCTCGGTGCGCGCGGCGGCGCAGTCGTGGACGTCCATGCCGAGCATGTGGCCGGTGCCGTGGAGGGTCCAGCGGCGCTGCAGGCCCAGCTCCAGGACGCGCTCGACCGGGCCCTCCAGCAGGCCCCACTCGACCAGCTTCTCGGCCAGGACGTGCTGCGAGGCGTCGTGGAAGTCGCGGAACTTGGCGCCGGGCCTGACCGCCGCGATGCCCGCCTCCTGGGACTCGTACACCGCGTCGTAGATCTTGCGCTGGATCTCGGTGAACCGGCCGTTGACCGGCAGGGTGCGGGTCACGTCGGCGGTGTAGAGGGTGTGGGTCTCCACGCCGGCGTCGAGCAGCAGCAGGTCGCCGGAGCGGACCGGGCCGTCGTTGCGGACCCAGTGCAGCGTGCAGGCGTGCTCGCCGGAGGCGGCGATGGTGCCGTAGCCGACGTCGTTGCCCTCGACGCGGGCGCGCAGGAAGAAGGTGCCCTCGATGTAGCGCTCCGAGGTCGCCTGCGCCTTGTCGAGCACCTTCACGACGTCCTCGAAGCCGCGGACGGTGGAGTCCACGGCCTTCTGCAGCTCGCCGACCTCGAACTCGTCCTTCACGGCGCGTGCCTCGGAGAGGTAGACGCGCAGCTCGTCGTCGAGCTCCTTGGTGACCTTGTCGGTCAGGGCGGTCTCGATGACGGAGTCGTGGCCGCGGACGTTGCGGACCGGGCCGGTGGCCTCGGAGAGCTCCTCGGGGAGCTTGCGGACGTCCTTGGCCGGGATGCCGAGGAGCTGCTCGGCCTCGGCCAGCGAGTGGCGGCGGCCGACCCACAGCTCGCCCTGGCCGGACAGCCAGAACTCGCCGTTCTCGCGGTCGGAGCGGGGCAGGAGGTAGACCGTCGAGGTGTGGCCCCCGGTGGTGGGCTCCAGCACCAGGACACCGTTCTCGGTCTGGTCGCCGGTGAGGTACGCGTACTCGGTCGAGGCGCGGAAGGGGTACTCGGTGTCGTTCGACCGGGTCTTCAGCCGGCCGGCCGGGATGACCAGGCGCTCGCCGGGGAAGCGGGCGGACAGCGCGGCGCGGCGGGCGGCGGTCTGCCCGGCCTGCGCGATGGGGGCGAGGCCGTGGAGCTCGGTGTCGGCCCAGCCGGAGCGCATGCTTGCCGCGAGTTCGTCGCTGACGCCCGGGTAGAGGCCGTTCTTGCGCTGCTTGTGCGTCTTCTTGGGCTGCTCTTCTTCCGGGGTCTCCGGGGTGAGCTCGTCAGCCACGTCTTCTCCTCAGCTACGACCGCTACGTGAAGGGACCGGGTAGGAACCTCTTCCATCGTATGTGCGAGGGGCAAGCAGCCGACCGGGCTGTGATGAATCAGTCAATCGCTACCAAATCGGGCACTCGATGGGTCCGTCACCCGGCCCCCCGGTCGCCGCCCGGCTCACTCGAAGCGTGCGGCCAGCAGGACGACGTCCTCGTCGTCGGCGGCCGGGACGTCCTCCGGCAGCACCGTCCGCAGCACGTGCTCGCAGAGGGCGTCCGGGTCCTCGCGGAGTGCCCTCGGCGCGTTCGCGGCCGCCGCGTGCAGCCGCGCGTAGGCCCGGTCCATCGGGTCGCCGGTCCGCCGGAGCAGCCCGTCGGTGTAGAGAAGCACCGTTTCTCCGGCTGCGGGCTCGATCTCCACGCTCGGCGCCTCCCAGCAGGCGAGCATCCCCAGCGGGGCGGAGAGCGAGGTCTCCACGTACTCGGTGCGGCGCTCCCCGGTCAGCAGCGGCGGGGCGTGCCCGGCCCCGGCCAGGACGATCTTCCGCCGGGCGGGCTCGCAGTACGCGAACAGCGCCGTCGCGGCGCGGGCCGGCTCGGTGAGCCGGAGCAGCAGCTCCAGGTCGGACAGGACGGCGACCGGATCCTCGCCCTCCATCACGGCGTACGCGCGCAGGGACGCCCGGAGCCGGCCCATCGCGGCGACGGCACTCGGGCCGGAGCCGGTGACGGAGCCGACGGCCAGGCCCAGGGCTCCCTCGGGCAGCGGCAGGGCGTCGTACCAGTCGCCGCCGCCGGCCGGGCCGGTGCGGTGCCGGGCGGCCAGCTGTACGCCGGGGAGCCGGGGCAGCCGGCTGGGCAGCAGTTCCTCGGAGATGGTGGCGAGACGGGTGCGGATCCGCTCGACCTCCAGTACGCGGGCCAGGTGCTCGGCGGCGTGCCGGACGTAGAGGCCGACCAGGTCGCGCTGCCGGTCGCCCGGCTCGGCCGCTTCGTCGTAGAGCCAGACCGCCGCGCCCAGCCGGCCCGTGGACCCGGCCGCCAGCGGCAGCGCGTAGCTGGCGGCGTAGCCGAGGCGCGCGGCGACCTCGCGGTGGCGCGGATCGACGGGGGCCGGGTAGCCGCCGGATCCCGGTCCGGGTGCGCCGTCGGGCTCGGGGAGCACCTCGGAGCCGCCCCGGGCGTCCGGGAGGCCGTCGAGGATGCGGCCGTAGGAGGTGGCGCTGCGCGGCACGGTCTCGATGTGCCCGAGCTCGGCGTGGCCGAGGCCGAGGCCGATGGTGTGGACCGGGCCCAGTCCGTCGGCGGGTTCCAGGACCACCAGGCCGCGGCGGGCGCCGACCAGCGAGGCTCCGGCGCGCAGGAGTTCCCGGAGCGCGTCGTCGAGACCGGCGGTGCCCGCGAGGCGCTCGGTGAGCTCGTGGAGGGTGGTGAGGTCGGAGACCATGCCGGCCAGCCGGTCCTGGATGACCGAGCTCGCCGGGGGCCGCGGGGGCGCGGTGGGGGCCGTACGGGCGGACGCGGGGGCCGCAGTGTGAGGGGAGGCCGCAACTGCCGGATCGATTCCGGCCACTTTCGGCAGATGCGAGGCGCTCATGGCGTCCGCCTTTCCACCTGGTGCGATTCGCCATAAGGCATTGCAAACCCCCAGATCAATCTGCGCCGCCATCAATGGGTCCACATCTACACGCCCAGGTGGATCGATGTCCAGCATTGTCAAGCTGGGAATCCTGGTGTCTGTGGGGCGACAACTCGACGTCCGGCCAAGGCTTGAACTTGGCCGGAAATGGCCGGACCGGCGCCCTTTTTGAGGTCGACTGGACGGGCGTGGAAGTGACTCCGGGTACGTAGTCCGTGGTGGCCGGATCGGGTTGGCGGCGAGTCGGCGGGAGCGTCGGCCGGGAGCCGGGCCCGCTCCGGTGAGGGTGCGTTCCGCCCCCGCCGGACGTTTCATGGACCCGTAAGAAAACTGCACGAACCGTGTGAACTTGCTCCAAGCGGACAGTGACGCGAAACGTGTACGTGTGGTGAAACACCGCATGCATGGTGTGATGTGGCCCTCGGCGTTCAACGGAAAGGAACGAGCGCTCATGCGCGAGATCCTCGGAAGGCGTCTCCAGCGGCTCCGCAGTTCCTTGCAGTCCGTGCGTTTCCGTGCCGGCTCCCGCCCCCGCGGCGGCGACGGGAGCGAATCCCCCGACCCGCTCGACGCGGCGCTGCGCTGCGCCACCGACTGGCAGTGGCCGGTGCTGCCCGGTGTGGGCCGCTCGGGCACCGACGAGCGGCGGTGCGCCTGCCCCGACCCGGACTGTTCGGTACCGGGGGCGCACCCCTTCGACCCCGGCCTGCTCGCCGCCACCACCGACGCCCGCATGGTGCGCTGGTGGTGGACCAACCGGCCGGGCGCGCCGGTCGTCCTGGCCACCGGCGGACGCGGGCCCTGCGCGGTCAGCCTGCCCGCCGGTGCGGGTGCCCTGGCGCTGGCCCGGCTGGATGCGCTGCGGCTGCGGCCGGGCCCGGTGGTGGCGACGCCCTCCCGCTGGTCGCTGCTGGTCGCGCCCTACTCCCTGGAACGGCTGGGCGAACTGCTCTACGCCCAGGACCGGGTGCCCTCCTCGCTGCGGTTCCACGGCGAGGGCGGCTATCTGCTGCTGCCGCCGTCCGGGGTGGGAGCCGGCGGGCGGGTGCGCTGGGAGCGGGCGCCGCTGCCGGGAGGCGGGCGGCCCTGGCTGCCGGACGTGGCACAGGTCGTGGACGCGCTGGTGGAAGCCGCATCCCTCGAACGGGTGCCACCGGCGTGAGTTTCCAAGGGAATTGGGCGCGGGCATCTCCGTAGCCCTTTCCCGCGCCGCTATCTTCGCCGAATGAATCTCCGCCTGATCGCAATCGGTGCCGGTGTACTGATCGTCTTGTCGCTGCCGCTCGCGGGCGCGATTGCGGGACCGGACTTCCGCGGTCAGGGCGACGGAAAGAGCGGCGGACTGCTCACCACCTTCGGACTGGCGGACGATTCCGGCCGGTCGGAGGGTTCTCCGGGTGGGCGTACGGCCGATGGCGGCGGCGAGCGTACGGGTGCGGGCGGCGGTACGGGCAGCGCCGGTACGGGTCGGCCGGGAGGCCCGGGAGATCCGGGAGGTGCCGCGGGCGGTCGGGCCGGGTCCGCGGCGGCCGGCGGGGCCGACACGGCCGGGAGCACCGCCGGGCGGCCGGATCCGTCCGGTGGCCGGGACGGATCCCGGCCCGGGACCCCGCCCGGGTCCTCGTCAGGTTCTCCGGCGGGGTCCGGGTGGGGGTCGTCGTCCGGGTCCGGGGCGGCCGGCCGGTCAGGGTCTCCGGCGGCGGGCGTTCCGTCGGTCGATCGCCCCGGGCAGGCCGTCCAGCCCTCCATGGTCTCCCGCTGCGGTCCCGAACTCACCTCCCCCGACGGGCTGGAGGCGCAGACCTGCGTCCTGTCGTCCGAGGGGAACACCTGGGCGCGCAGCTACTACCGCAACACCAGCGGCCGTGCCCTGGACGCCGTCCTCACGCTGATGGGACCGGCCGGACGGACCGTACGGATCCACTGCGGCGTGGAGGCCGGGGACGAGCCCGGCCTGTGCGAAACACCGCGTGACCGGTCGGCGGGGCTCCCCGACGCGTACGCGGCGGTGGCGGAATTTGCAGTTCCGGATGATGAAGGGAAGCTGCTCCTGCGCTCCGGGAGCAACTCCCCGGCACCGGAAGAAAGTTGAAACCCGCAAGAAAAACAAGGGCCCGGTCGCTGGCGACGGGGGATGCACCAGCGACCGGGCTACAAGAACGGTAACAAGAGATCGCCTGTTCGCAAATTCGATCTCTGATATTCAGACACCGATTTGCAGACGATTAGCGGGAGTTGTGACCCCAGTCACCGGTCCTGCGAGTGGTCGTCCGTCAACTCAGCGTGACCTGACGGTTGGTGAGACCGCCGCGCGCCCGGCGCTCCTCCGCGGTCAGCGGGGCGTCGTCGGCCAGGGCCTTCGCCAGCCGCTCGGCGAGCGCCGCCGCCGGCTTCTCGACGTCCTTGGCCGAGACCCCGGTGGGCAGGTCCCAGACCGGCACCATCAGGCCGTGCGCACGGAACGAGCCGACCAGACGGGTGCCTTCGCCCAGCGAGGACTCGCCGGCGGCGTGCAGCCGGGCCAGCGCGTCGAGCAGCTTCTCCTCCGGGTGCGGCATGACCCAGCGCAGGTGGTTCTTGTCCGGGGTCTCGCACCAGTAGGCCGCGTCGACGCCGGTCAGCTTGACCGTCGGGATGGCGGCCGCGTTGGCGCGTTCCAGCGAGGCGGCCACCTCCGGGGAGGCGTTCTGGGCGCTCTCCGCATCCGGAATCCAGAATTCGAACCCGGTGTGCACTTCCGGCTCGAAAACGCCGTCGGGGTCCAGCAGATCCTGGAGCCGCGGGCCCTCGGCGGGCACCTTGCGGGCCGGGACCGGGTTGCCCGGCTCGGTGGCCAGGGCGCGCTCCAGGGTGTCGGCCATGTCGCGGGCGAGGTCTCCGGTGGAGCTCTCGTTCTGCAGGCCGAGCAGGACCGAGCCGTCCTCCCGGCGCAGCGCCGGCCAGGCCATCGGCAGTACGGTCGCCAGGGTGACCGAGGGGACCCCCTCGGGCAGCCCGCCCTTGAGGGTGAGCGGCACCGTGGCCGCGGGTACCAGCTCGCGCAGCGCCACCCAGTCGCACTCGCCGGGCAGTCCGGCGAACGGGCGCTGCACCAGCTCGGTGCCGGAGTGCGCGGCGGCCCGGCCGTGGCAGGCCTTGTAGCGGCGCCCGGAACCGCAGGGGCAGGGCTCGCGGGCACCCACCACGGGGATCTCCCCGTCCTTGAGCTGCGACGTGGCAGCGGTCTTCGCTGCGGGGCGCTTCTTGGCCATGGTCGGTGTCTCCCGGGTGCGGCGGTACGTGACGGCGCGAGCCTAGCCGCTCGAACCGCCCGCACCGCCGAACCGGAGGCCCTGCCGGAAGCACGGTCGGCGTGCACTCCCGGAACGGCCGCTCCGCAGGCCCGATATGGCGCCCTGACCGGATCTCACCTGACCGGTTCTCAGGCGAGGTCCAGATCGTCGAAGGGTGCCGTGAAGTCGATCGCCGGCGGCGCAACGCGCGTAGCGAAATCGTCGTGACGGGGCCCGGCGGCGACGATCACCCATACGGTGACCTCGCCCGCGGCTCCGTCGCGGACACCCCAGTCCATGGCGAGGGCGCTGATGATGTTCAGCCCCCGGCCGCCGCGCGCGGTGACCGAAGGCGTGGCCGGAACCGGGCGGGTGGGACCGCCCCCGTCCGTGACCTCGACCGTCAGCCGCCCCGCTCCGTCGACGCGCCACGCGGCGCGTATGTCTCCGTCCCCGATCTCCCGGGTGCCCAGTGGCCTGCCGTGCCGGCAGGCATTGCTGAGCAGCTCGGAAAGGATCAGCACGGCGTCGTCCACGACCGATTCGGACACCCCGCTGATGCGCAACTGCTCGCGCATCCGGTGCCTCGCCTCGCCCACGCCCGCAGGACCATGGGGTACGGCCATGCACGACGACGTGGGCACCTCCTGTGCCACCACCAACGCCACCCCCGGAACCTCCTTAGCCCCACGCCATGGTCTGGATGCCCCAATGGCCTGGACCGGAAACCGCCGGCCCGGCGCCCTCTGACGCATTCATGACCAACCGAAACGGAGCGGATGCGCCGGAGCACTCCCTGTAACGGAGGGAGAGGGAGTGACGGGTGGGACAAAGAGCGCGTCAGCGTCCGAGTTGGGACAGGACCTGTCGTGGCCGATTGGTGATGATCGCTTCCACACCCAGATCAGCGCAGAGCTGAACGTCTTCCGGCTCGTTCACCGTCCATACGTGCACCGCGTGTCCGGCGGCCTGGAGCCGCCTGACGAACCCGGGATGGTTCCGGACGATCCGTATCCCGGGGCCGGCGATCCGCACCCCGGCGGGCAGCCGCCCGTCCCGCATCCGCGGGGAGATGAACTGCATCAGGTAGACGGTCGGCACCGTCGGCGCGGCCGCGCGCACCCGGTGCAGGGACCGGGCGGAGAAGCTCATGACCCGGACGGGGTGCGGGCCCCCGGCCGGCGGGGCGTCCAGTCCGAACCGCTTGAGCAGGAAGAGCAGCCGTTCCTCCACCTGTCCGGCCCAGCGGGTCGGATGTTTCGTCTCGACGGCGAGCTCCACCGGGCGGCCGGCGTCCGCGATCAGCTCCAGCAGTCGTTCCAGGGTGAGCACGGAGGTGCGCTCGGGGTCCGTGTTCCAGTCGGGCGACTCCTCGCGGCCCTTCCAGGACCCGAAGTCGAGTGCCGCGAGATCGGCCAGTTCCAGGGCGGAGACGGCGCCGCGTCCGTTGGAGGTCCTGTTCACCCGGCGGTCGTGAACGAGCACGAGATGGCCGTCCGCGGTCAGGCGTACGTCGCATTCGAGCGCGTCCGCACCGTCCTCGATCGCCTTCCGGTAGGCGGCCAGGGTGTGCTCGGGGGCGTCCTCCGAGGCACCTCGGTGGGCGACGACCTGGATGGGACGCGGCGTTGCGTGGGTCACCGGGTCATGGTGCCACCCGAAAGGGCCAGCGTGCCGGGCCGGGCGGGGATGCACAGGTCCGGCTTACAGTGCTCTGACAGTCCATGGGAAAGGCTTTGCCCAGGAACTTGTACGGGTGGTCGAACGTTCGGTCGGACCGATGTCCGTGGACACTCGACATGAGCGAAGCCGTGTGCGACGAGGAGAGAGAGCGCTGTGAGCACCGAGAACGAGGGCACCGCGGCCCCGACACCTCCCGCGGCCCCGTCCGCACCTCCCGTGCCGGTGGATGCTCCCGTGCCCGCGAGTGACGACGCGCCCCGTGCGGCGGAGCCGAACCCGGCCGAGGGCGCGCCCGCCCCGGACGCGGCCGCCCCGGCGACCCCCGCAGCCCCGCCCGCCCAGGAGGCCGCCCCGGCCGCTCCGGGCGCGCCCGCACCGGGTGCCCCCGTCCCGGGCGAGGCCCCGACCCAGCAGCTGCCCCCGACGTACGGCGCGCCCGTACCGCCGACGGCCGGACAGGCTCAGCCCGGTCAGCCCGGTCAGCCCGGTCAGCCCGGTCCCGCCGCGGCCCCCGCGGGGCACGCCGCGGGCGGCTGGCCGCCGCCCCCGCCGGCCGTTCCGGCGTACGGCGTGCCCGGCGGCACCGGCCACGGCGGCTGGGGCGCACCGCCCGTCGGCGACGGCATGCCGCCGGCCAAGCCCAAGGGCCGCGGCGGCATGATCGCGGCCGTGCTGGTGGCGGCCCTGCTCGCCGGCGGTGTGGGCGGCGGCATCGGCTACTGGGCGGCCGAGCGCGGGGACACCGCGTCCGGCTCCACCACTGTCTCGGCCGGGACCACCCCGAAGGACCTCAAGCGCGACCCGGGGTCCGTGGCGGGCCTCGCCGAGCACGCGCTGCCCAGCGTGGTGACCATCCAGGCGCTGGGTGGCGACGGCGAGGGCGGTACCGGTACCGGCTTCATCTACGACCAGCAGGGCCACATCCTCACCAACAACCACGTGGTGGCCTCCGCCGCCGACGGCGGCAAGCTCTCCGCGACGTTCTCCAACGGCAAGAAGTACGAGGCCGAGGTCGTGGGCCGGGCCCAGGGCTACGACGTGGCGGTGCTCAAGCTGAAGAACCCGCCGTCCGGCCTGGCCCCGCTGGCGCTGGGCGACTCCGACCGGGTGGCCGTCGGCGACCCGACGATCGCGATCGGCGCCCCCTTCGGCCTGTCGAACACCGTCACGACCGGCATCGTCAGTGCCAAGCACCGCCCGGTGGCCTCCGGCGACGGCACGGGCAACAAGAGCTCGTACATGAGCGCGCTGCAGACCGACGCGTCGATCAACCCCGGAAACTCGGGCGGTCCGCTGCTCGACGGCCGGGGAGCCGTGATCGGCATCAACTCGGCGATCCAGTCCGCGAGCAACGGCAACTTCGGCGGCGGCCAGGCCGGCTCGATCGGCCTCGGCTTCGCCATCCCGATCAACCAGGCGAAGGCGGTCGCCGACCAGCTGATCAAGACGGGCAAGCCGGTCTACCCGGTGATCGAGGTCTCCGTCGACCTCCAGTCCAAGGCCGAGGGCGCCAAGATCTCGGAGTCGGGCGGCACCCCCGAGGAGCTGGTCAAGCCGAGCGGTCCGGCCGGCAAGGCGGGCCTCAAGCCGGGCGACGTGATCACCGAGCTGGGCGGCAAGCCGATCGACAGCGGCCCGACGCTGATCAGCGAGATCTGGACGCACAAGCCGGGCGAGACCCTGAAGCTCACCTACCTGCGGGACGGCAAGCCGAACACGGTGGAGATCACCCTCGGCTCGCGGATCGGCGACAAGTAGTCGGCAGCGGCACCGGCCGGTCCACCGGCTGATGGACCGGCTGATCGACCGGCTGATCGACCGGCCGATGGAACCGGCCGATGGACTGGCCGATCCACAGGGGGCCGTAGGCGCGATTGTGCCTACGGCCCCTCCCAACATCCGCTTATGCTTCAGACGTGTTCGATTCGCGGCACATACGGACATTCCACGAAGTGGTCGTCTCGGGGTCCTACTCGGCGGCCGCACGTGCCCTGGGGTACACCCAGCCCGCGATCACCCAGCAGATGAAGGCGCTCGAACGGGCCGTCGGCACCCCGCTGTTCACCCGGGTCGGCCGCAGGATGCAGCTCACCGAGGCGGGCGAGTCCCTGGCCCGGCACGCCGAGTCGATCCTGGGCTGCCTGTCCGACGCCCGGCAGCAGATGTCCGCGTACGCCCGGCTGCGCACCGGCCGGGTCCGGCTCTGCGGGTTCCCCAGCGCCAATGTCGCGCTGGTCCCCGAGGCGCTCAGCGAGCTGGCCAAGGACCACCCGGGCGTCCAGGTCGAACTGCTGGAGGGGGAGCCGCCGGAGTCGCTCCACCGGTTGCGGCGGGGTGAGTGTGACATCACCCTCGCGTTCACCTACCCCGGGCTGCACGAGGAGGTCCCGGAGGAAGTCACCGAGGTCAGGCTGATGGAGGACCAGCTGACCGTCCTGCTGCCCAACGGTCATCCGCTGGCGCGCCGCCGCGCGGTCAACCTGGCGGACCTCGCCGGGGAGCGGTGGATCGCGGGCTGCCCGCGCTGCCGGGCCAACCTGCTGCACGAGTGCGCGGAGCTGGGCTTCGTCCCGGACATCCGCTTCGCCACCGACGACAACCTGGTGGCCCAGAGCCTGGTCGCCCAGGGCCTGGGGGTGGCGATGATGCCCGCCCTGGTCCTGCCCTCGCTGGCGCTGAGCCGGGTCTGCGGGCGCGCCCTGCAGCCCGCGGCCCGCCGCCACATCTCCGCGTACGTCTACCGGGACCACCTGAGGATCCCCGCGACCTCCGTGGTGCTGGACAAGCTCCGGCAGGTGGCGGCGAACCGCGTGGGCTGCTGAACGCACCGCCCCGGCCGGCGGCCGCCACGGACCCGGAGACCGGCCGGACCGATCCCCCAACCCATAACGGGAGCTTGGGATTTCGGGTCGGAACTGTCGTTGGACGTGATGGATCGGCAGGCGGACGCTGCGGTCATGACCACCACCCTGCCGGCCCGTACCACCGCGAGGATGGCCGCCCTCGTCCGTGAGATCCGTTCCGTCGTCGACCGGGGTCTGGCCCCCGACCTGACCGCCTACCTGGTCGGTGAGCTGCTCTCCCCGCACCTGGGCCGGGGCGACCTCCTCGCCCCGGCCCAGCAGGAGGGCGATCCGGAGCGCTACCGGCAGCACGTCCTGCACGCCGAGCCGGACGGGTCCTTCTCCGTGGTCGCGCTGGTCTGGCTGCCCGGCCAGGAGACCTGTATCCACGACCACGTCTCCTGGTGCGTGGCCGGGGTCCACGAGGGCCAGGAGAGCGAACGGCGCTACCGGCTGGCCGCCTCGGCGGGCGGCGCGGCCCGGCTGGTGCCCACCGAGGACGTGGTGAACGGACCGGGAGAGGTGTGCGGGTTCGCCCCGCCCGGTGACATCCACCGGGTGCGCAACTCCTGTACGGACAAGGCGATATCGATCCACGTCTACGGCGCGGACGTGTCCCGGCTGGGCACCAGCATCCGTCGCGTGTACCGGCTCCCGGCGGAGTGACGGCCCTGATGGCCCTCCTCAACAGGCCCCGGAGCAACGGGCGGAGCGCGGGAGTTCGGCATGTTTCACGTGAAACACGCTCGCCCTGGCCGGGGTTGGCCATGGCTGCCGGAGGTGTCCTCGTGGCCTGGGGCGTCCACCGGATCCTCCCCGCGGTGCCGATGCTGACCGCCTCGGTGGTGCTGGGCATCGCGGTGGCCCATCTCCCCGGGGTGCGCACGGTCGTCCGGGGCCCCGCGCGCCCGGGGCTCTCGCTGGCCGGCCGGCGGCTGATGCGGATCGGCATCGTGCTGCTGGGGCTCGGCCTGGGCCTGGACCAGGTGCTGCGGCTGGGCTGGGCCACGGTGGCGATGGCGGCCGGCGTGGTGACCGCGACCTTCCTGGGCACCCTCTGGCTGGGCCGGCGGCTCGGGCTGCGCGGGGACCAGCCCCTGCTGATCGCGACCGGCTATGCGATCTGCGGGGCCTCGGCGATCGGGGCGGTCAGCGAGGTGTCGGGGAGCGACGAGGAGGACGTGGCGGCCTCGGTGGCCCTGGTGACCCTGTGCGGGACCCTCGCCATCGCCGTCCTTCCGCTGCTCCAGGGCCCGCTCGGGCTGTCGGACCCGGCCTTCGGCCGCTGGGTGGGGGCGAGCGTCCACGATGTCGGCCAGGTGGTGGCCACGGCCCAGACCGCCGGGCCCGGGGCGCTGGGCGAGGCGGTTCTGGTCAAACTGATGCGGGTGGCGATGCTCGCCCCGCTGGTGGCCGCGGTGGCCCTGGCCCTGCGGGCCCGGCGGCGCGGGACGCGGACCGCCTCGGGGCGCAGGCCGGCGCCGGTGCCGCTGTTCGTCGCCGGGTTCCTGGCGGCCGCGGCCCTGCGGACCACCGGCGCGGTGCCGGCGGAGGTCCTGCACTGGTCGCGTACGGCCCAGGAAGCGCTGCTGGCGGCGGCGCTCTTCGGGCTGGGGAGCGCGGTGCACCTGCCGACACTGGCCCGCACGGGCGGACGGGCCGCGCTGCTGGGGCTGGGGGCGTGGGTGGTGGTGGCCGGGGCGTCGTACGCGGGCGTGCTGCTCACCGTATGAGGGGGCCGGGGCAGGGGGCATGAGGGGCGGGCAGGACGCCGGAGGGCGCGGGGCAGGACGGCGTACCCCCGTCCTGGCCTGAACCCACCACCCCGCCATGACGCGGGCATGACAATATCGGGAAAGCCGTGTCACTCTGCCCCGGCAAGCCGATCCGCACCGACAGCACTTCATCCCCCACCCTGCCCGGACCCGACCGGTCCGGCGTGGCAGAAGGAGTCCTGCGTGAATCGACACCGCAAAGCCGCCTCCGTCCTGCTGGCGGCGGGCGCCCTGATCGCCGGCGCGCTGTCCTCCGCCACCCCCTCGGCGGCGGCCGCCGCCCCGGCGTCCTCCACCCCGCGGCAGACCGCGGGCTTCTGGACCGCCGAGCGGATGCGCGGCGCCACCCCGCTGGACGTGGACCCGGCCGCGGCCGGCCGTGCGGCCGCGACCGGCTCGCAGTCGCCGCCGGCGCGGGCGGCCGACCCGGTGACCATCGCCCCGACCGCCCCCTCCGCCGTTCCCGCCGCCTCCGCTCCGGCCTCGCCCACGGCGTTCCCGCAGGCCGGCGGCGCCTGGACGGGCGGCGGCGCGGTGGTGCGGACCTCGGGCCGGGTGTTCTTCACCTTCCAGGGCCGCACCGCCTCCTGCTCCGGCGACTCGATCACCAGCGCCAACGGCAGCACCGTGATCACCGCCGGGCACTGCGTGAAGTACCAGGGCTCCTGGCACACCGACTGGGTGTTCGTGCCGGCGTACGACAACGGCAACGCGCCCTACGGACAGTGGACGGCGACCAAGACCTTCGCCACCGACCAGTGGGCGGCGAACGAGGACATGAACAACGACGTGGGCTACGCCGTCGTGGCCCCGCAGAACGGCCGGACCCTCAGCCAGGCGGTCGGCGCCCAGGGCCTCCTCTTCAACGGTGGCTACACCAAGCGGATGTACTCCTTCGGCTTCCCGGCGGCCGCGCCCTACGACGGCACCAAGCTGGTCTACTGCAGCGGCACCAGCGGCAAGGACTTCCTGCTGACCAAGGACCACAGCCTGTCCTGCAACATGACGGGCGGCTCCAGCGGCGGCCCCTGGTTCCAGGACTTCGACGAGGCCACCGGCCTGGGCACCCAGGTCTCGGTGAACAGCTTCGGCTACACCTTCCTGCCGAACCGGATGTACGGGCCGCACTTCGGCCCGGAGGCGAAGGCGGCCTACGACAAGGCGCAGACCGCCTGACCCGCATCCGCGGGAGGCACCGGCCCCCGGAGCCCCCGGAGACCCCCCCGGACACCCCGGAAGCCCCCCGTGCCCCGGCCGCCCCGATCAGCGCGTGGCGCGATCGGGTCGGCCGGCAGTGCGGACTACCGGTGGGGTATCCGGGGCACGAGGTCCGACCGTCCGGCCACGACCTCGGCGATGTGGTCCCCGGAGACCTGGTTGTCCCCGTCCTCCACGGTGAAGTAGTCGCTGTGGCCGATCGGCCCGGTGGGAAACCTCTCCGCACCGAAGGCGGAGGAGGACGGGTCCTTGCCGAACCACACGTCGTCGTTGTCGTCGTCGAAGATGTCCCGGCCCAGGTCGACGCCGAGCTCTGCGCCCGCCTGCGCCATGCCGGGGCCGCCGGCGATGAACCCCGCGACCGCTCCGGCGAAGCCGAGCACCGAGGACGTCCCCGCCTCCTCCCTCGACGGAAGGTCGGTGATCGGGTCCTTGTCCGAGGAGCCCACGAAGACGTGCTCCCGGCCCACCTTCAGCTCCTCGGCGTCCTGGAGGCCGACCCCCGGACTGCCGACGAGCACGATGTCGTCGACGTACGGGATGCCTCCCGGCCGGTCCCGGGTGGCCTCGCCGATCACCAGCGTGCCGTACGAATGGCCGATGGCGGTGAGGTGCGGTCCGGCGTAGGTGCTGGTCGCGCCCAGACCCTCCACGAACGAATTGAAGGCCGGTGCCGCGGTCCGGGCGTTGTCCCTGTCCCCCACGTCGAGGGCGCCGTACGACGGTGTGCGGACCTGCGGGGTGTCGTAGCCGAGCCAGGCGATCGTGGACGTGGTCGAGTCCGGGTTGACCTGACCGGCCTTGATGGCGATGCCCTTGGCCCGGTTCAGGTCCCCGCTGGCGAAGCTGGTGTCCAGCCGGGTGTTGGTCCCCGGCACGTACACCCCCACGTTCTGCGAGGTGTCCGGGTTGTTGAAGGCGACGATCGCCCGGCCGCCGCCCTCCGCCCCGATGCCCAGCAGGAACATCGGGGGCACGCTGCCCTCGTTCAGCTTCTGCTGGATCCTCTCCAGGCCGGCGATCTTGGTCTCGGCGCTCGGGTCGCCGCTCGCCTCCAGCTGGAGGATCAGGGCGGGGAGGTACGCCCGGTTCGCCTCGTCACGGGCCGCCGCCGGTATGCCGTCGAGGTTGCCCACGATCTGCGGATAGAGCGCGATGTACTGGTTGCGCTGTTCCTCGGTGAGGTTCTCCCACCAGACCCTCCGCTCGTTCGGGGTCCTGTTCTGCGGGATGTCGTCGATCACGACGTCCCCGGCGGCCCACTTCAGAGCGGTCCGGTCGCCCGCGACATCGGCCCAGGTGTTCCGTGTGACGTCCAGCCCCGGCTCCGCCCTCAGCCGTGTGATCGACTGCTTGTACAGCCCATCCACGGCGCTCGCGGTCCTGAGCTCACGGGCGATCCGGACGGCCAGCTCGCGTGCCAGGGAGGCATGCGGATTCTTCCGTCTCGCCAGGTCCTCGAAGACGCTGCTGCCCATGCTCCCGCTCGACGTCCCGTCGACGGTGCCGGCGGGCTGGGGCTCGGCCCCGGGGTCCCCGGAGGTGAAGCCGGGGTAGCTGATGCTGCCGTCGTCGTGGACGACCAGCCCGGCGGTCTGGGCCTCGGCCAGGGCCTCCAGGACCCGGCGCTGGGGCCCGGTCAGCTCCTCCACGATGCCGTTCAGCGCGGTCTGGAGCATCGCGCACTCCGTGTGCACGTACTGGAAGTTGTCCTTCAGCCGGCCCAGCTGCCGGTAGGCGCCCGTCGCGGCCTCACCGTGCTGGCTGTCCCGGAGCGCATTGATCATCCGTGAGGTCACGAGGTCCCGGGCGGAGCGCGCCCGGTTGGCCGCCTCGGCCCATCCGTTCGCGGCCTCGGTCAGTTCACCGAGCCGCAGGTCCCGTAAGTCGGGCAGCGATACCATTCCCACCCCTCCCTGGTCAGTCCCGGGCGGCCGTGTGCCGGATCCGGGTGAACTGTCCGCCGATCTCCCGGTCGAGCTCCCCGAGCGTCAGGGCGACGCCCTTGAGGATCTCGCTCAGCCCGGCGCACTCGTCCCGGACGGCCTTCAGGCGGGTCTCCCACGAGTGCCGTACGCCGTCCAGCGCGAGCGCGGCGCCCAGCCCGCGCGTGTGCTCGGACAGGCCCTCGTGTGCCCGGGCGAGGCCGGTGATCGCCGCGTCGGTGCTGAACCGCAGGTCGGAGGCGGTGAGGGCCGCCGTGGTCCAGGGCTTGGGGCTGTGCTGGAGATCAGTGGTGCCGGGGCTCGCCGGCGATGTCCGCCCGACTGGTTCGGGTGCCACTTGTTGCCACTTCTCGGGAAGTTCCGCGGGCATGCGAAGGTCCACCTCTCGTCGGGGGGTCGAACGCGGATCCGGGCACAACGGCCCGACCGTACCGGCGATCGCGCCTCTCCGGACCCGGATCACCTCCCTCCGCACCCCCGGAGCCCGGTACTCTGTACCGGCCAGGTGGGTTGCCCGAGCGGCCTAAGGGAACGGTCTTGAAAACCGTCGTGGCGCGAGTCACCGTGGGTTCAAATCCCACACCCACCGCATGAGGCCGGCGAGCGTGCCGGCTCGAAGGGGTGTCCCCGACAGGGGGGCACCCCTTCGTCGTGTCCGGGGCCTGGCAGACCCTCAAGTGGAGTCGTTGCTTGTGACAAGCAACACGCGTAGATCCCTGTGTGACCGTACCAACGGTTTTGCGCCATATGGCCAATTGACATCCCGTCATGTGGACTGCCACTCTCCGCATGATCATTTTTCAGATGATCGTCATGCACGAAAAGAAAGAAGAGTGCAGTGCAGATCAAGCGCAGCATGAAGGTCGCGGTCGCCACCGGCGCCCTGATCATCGCGGGTGCCGCCCCGGCCCTGGCCACCACCGTCAACGTCAGCGGTGGCACGTGGGACTACGGCGCGGGCACCGCCACCGTCTGGTCGGACTTCTACCACGGCAGCAAGTGCCACGGCTCGACCTCGGTCGGCTCCTACATCGACAGCGACGAGGCCTCCGCGGGCTCGTGGTCGATCACCGCGGCCCCGGTGAAGCTGAGCGGCAACAAGTCGTACTACAACACCACCTGCTGATCCGGGGCCGGTCTCAGGCCCCGGCCCACTTCAGCGACGAGCCGTCCGTCCCGCGCCGCGCGGGGCGGGACGGACGGCTCTCCCCCTCCCCCCACACGAGCCGCGCTTCCGAAGTGCCCCAAGCCAGGTCGTAGATGCTGCACCGAGGTATCAAGTTCGCCCACGCCGTCGTACTGGCGTTCTCCGCGACCCTCTCCTTCCTGTTCCTCCGGAGCCTCGACGAGGACTGGGCCCTCGGGCACTCCGCCGTCGTCTGGGTGACGGACTCCGACGGCTCGGCCGGCGGCGCGCAGGT
This sequence comes from Streptomyces sp. NPDC089799, assembly GCF_040684755.1. NCBI lineage: Bacteria > Bacillati > Actinomycetota > Actinomycetes > Kitasatosporales > Streptomycetaceae > Streptomyces > Streptomyces sp. NPDC089799. The sequence goes on from NZ_JBFBGR010000007.1 coordinate 177,624, forward strand.
CGCCCGCGAGGTGGCCGCGTTCGCCGAGCGCAACCATGTGACGGTCGCCCGCGAGGTCCCCGACCTCAGGGCCCCCGCCGACCGGCGCCACCTCTACCTCGCGCCCGGAGGCCCGTACTCGGACTGGCTGCGGGACGGCTATCCCGAATTCAGCCGCGGCTTCACCACCGAGGTCCACCCCGTCGCCGACCTGGGGCAGCGCGACCCGCGCGGCTTCTACTACGTGTTCGGCAGCGAGGCCGCCGCCGACGCGCTGACCAGGACCTTCACCGGCCTCGGCCTGGTCGCGGCCGTCCACCAGCCCTTCTCCCTCGGTCAGCTGTCCATCGTCTACGCCGACGGCGCGCTGTACCGCTCCTTCTTCGTGGTCGCCCTCGCCATCGTGACGATGACCGGCGCGAGCGTCCTGCTCGGCGCCAAGGGCTACGGGGTGCAGCGGCTCCAGGGGAAGTCGTTCGGTCAGATCCTGCTGCGCGACATGCGGCAGCTGGCCGCCTTCTGGTCGGTCGCCGCGGCTGCCGTGTGCGCCGTGACCCTGGCGCTCCTCGGCCTCTACAACGGGCTGGCCTGGATCGGCCGGTTCGCGCTGATCGCCCTGGGCAGCACCCTCGCGCTCGGCCTCGTCGCCCTGGTCACCCACGCCGCCATGCTCTGGCTGACCTTCCAGACCGATGTGCTGCGGGCGCTCAAGGGCGAGCTGCCGGCCCGGGCCGCGTCGGTGAGCGCGTACGCCGTACGGATACCCGCGCTCGTCCTCGCGCTCGGCATCGCCACGTCCGTGGTCACCGCGGCCCAGGACGTGCTGGCCCGGCAGGAGAGCCGGGAGGCCTACGCGAGGATCGGCGAGGCCACCTCGATCCGCTTCAACGGCAGCCTGGCCAGCGACACCGCGCTGCGCGCCCTGGACGACAACGTGGGCCCCTGGCTGCGCCAGGCCGACCGCGACGGCCAGGTCGTCGTCGCCGGCCACCGCGACCTGCGGATGTCCGCGGGCATACCCGGGCTGACGGCGGGCGACCTGCTGATCGTCAACGAGACCTTCCTCGCGGAGCAGCCGCTCCTCGACCCGGCCGGGAAGCGGATCGCGCCGAAGGCCGCGGGCCGCGACCGGGTCCGGCTCCTGGTGCCGGAGAGGCTCGCGCAGCACACCGCCCGCCTCAAGGAGCTCACCCCGACCTGGCTGAGCCCGAGCGCCCCGGACAAGGTCGCCGCCGACCGGGTGACGGCCGTACCGTCGAAGGACGGACAGCGCGTCTTCACCTACAACCCGCGCGGCAAGTCGCGTACGTCGGCCAACCCCGGCGCGGACGACTCCCTGGTCACCGACCCCGTGGTCATCGTCTTCCCCAACGGTTCGCCCTACCTCAGCAACAAGGGCTACACCGGATACGCCTCCCAGCGCAGCGTCGTCTTCCACGACCCGGAGGACGTCACGGCCGGGGTCCGCAGCCGGCACCTCGAGTCCTACGTGACCGCCGTGACCCCCGTCGCCCAGGACGCCGCGCTCGAACTGCGCAAGGTGGTCGGGGAGTTCCGGCTCCAGCTGTTCAACCTGGCGGTGGCGGTCTCGGTGCTGCTGATCACCGGGGTCGGCGTCTGCATCGTCCACTCCCGGAAGAACGCGCAGGCGGTCTTCGCCCGGCACATCAGCGGCTGGACCTTCGTGGCCGTCCACCGTCCGGTCCTGCTGCTCGAAGGTCTCCTGGCCGTGCTGCTCGCCGTCTGGGTGCCCTTCCGGCTGTGGCAGCAGAACCAGGACGCCGCCCGGTACGAGGCCCTCGGCATCCCCGCGCCCCACCCGCCCGCCGAGCTCACCGGGCTCGACCTCGGCGTCACCGGTGTGCTCGTCGCCGTCGAGGTCGCGGCGGTGCTCGTGGCCCTCGCCGTGTTCCACCGCCGGATCGTCAAGGAAGGGGCGAGCGAGTCGTGACCCCCCACCCTCCCGCAGGAGTCTTCGCGTGATCGAAATCGAGAGTCTGTCCAAATCCTTCGGCCCGCGCACCCTCTGGTCCGGTCTCTCCTTCACGGTGGCGCGCCGCGAGATGCTGGCCCTCACCGGACGCAGCGGCTCCGGCAAGTCGACGCTGCTCAACTGCCTGGGACTGCTCGACGCCCCCAGCTCCGGGGCGATCCGCCACGAGGGCCGGGACATCACCCGCTTCGGCCCGCGCGCCACCCGGCACTACCGGCGCGACGTCCTCGGCTACCTCTTCCAGAACTACGCGCTGATCGAGAACGCGACCGTCGCCGCGAACCTGGAGGTCGCGATGAAGCCGCGGCGCGCCCGCAAGGGCGCCCCGACCGTCGCGGAGGCCCTGGAGCGGGTCGGACTGGGCGGCCGGGAGAAGGAAACGGTCCACCGGCTCAGCGGCGGGGAGCAGCAGCGCGTCGCCCTGGCCCGCCTCATCGTCAAGCAGCCCGCCCTCGTCCTGGCCGACGAACCCACGGGTGCGCTCGACCACGACAACACCACCCTGGTCGTCGACATCCTCCGCACGATGTGCGAGGAGGGCTGCGCCGTCGTCATCGCCACCCATGACGACGCCGTCCGCGACCGCTGTGACACGGTCCTGACCGTCGGGGACGCGACCCGCCCCGTGGCAGTGCAAGAAAGGCAGTCCGCATGAACGCCCGAGTCATCCGCCGCGCCGTCCTCGGCGCGGTCCTCCTGGCCGCCATCACGGCCTTCGCCCTCTACGGCACCCACGCCTTCACCCTCCTGGGCCGCCTGGGCCTCCATGCCCTCTGACACCGCCGCGGTCCTCCTTGCCGCGGTCCTCCTTCCCGTGCGCGGGACCGCCCGCTGACCTGGGCGTTCGGCGGAGTGCTGGGCCGGGCGGGTGGTGTTTGTCGGAAGATCGGCGCGGAAGGCGTTGATCGTCGGGTTGCATCCGCATCATGACGAATGTATGCAGATCCGCCCGTCCGAACATCGGGAAGTGAGGGGCCGTCATGGCTGGCAGCAGCAGGCTCGTGTCGATCCGGAGCGCCGTCACCGCCGTACTCGCCGCGCTCGTGGCGTTCTTCACCTCCTTCGTCTCCTTCGCCTTCGGGCCCTTCGGGGTCCTGGGGGCGGCGGCCGGCCGCAAGGCCGCCGTTCCGGGCGTGGCCGGCGGGGAGGAGGGGCTCGTGGCGGCCGGCACCGTCTACGGTGCTCCGCACGTCGTGCGGGTTCCGGCTCCGGTGCGGGTCCCGGCTCCGGTGCCGGTTCCGGCTCCCGCCCCGCTGCCGGTCCCTTCTCCCGCCGCGGCGGCCGACGAGTCGCCGGTCGGCTGTTCCGCCGCCCCGACGGGACGGGTGGGCGTGCCCCGGCAGGCGGGCGTACCGGCGCAGGGAGCCGTACCCGCACAGGCGGCCGTACGGGACCGGCGGCGGCGCCGGCGTGAGGCACTGCGCGGCGGCGGCTCGCTCCCGCCCACCCTGGCTCAGCGCATCCGGGCCGAGGCGCACGGCTCCTCCCCGGCCACCAGACGTCCGCTCTCCGGTGCCGATCTGCTGGACCTGTTCCGCTTCGACCGGATCTTCAGGCCCGTCGAACCGGAAGCCGCACCGGCGGCATAGCCCGGGGTGCGAGCCCCGGCGTGCGCCCGGGGCGCGCGGGGGGTGTGAAGCGTGCTGTTGCAGGGTCGTGGGCCCCTGGAGGTGCTGTTCCTCCGGGGCGATCGCGGCCCTTTTCGGCATGTGAGGGCCCGGTCCGTTGCCGGAACGCTTCACCCCTTGTGGGGCAGGGGTTGCCAGGGTGACAGGAGATCTGAACTGAGGCTCTGGGGGCGTGAATGAGGTTTATCCGATGTTGCTCATGCTTGCGGGGGAATAGCGCCGTCCGGGGTGGTTCGCCGGGGATTCGGTGGGCAACTCTGATCTCGCGACGTCGTCACCAACGACCGAGGCGGTCGGCCAACTGCCTTGGAATCAGCCCCACTTGTCCCACTTCGGGTCTCTGGAGGATATAGACATGGCAAGCATCCGTACCGCCCGCGTCATCGCAGCCGTCGCCGCTCTCCCGCTCGCCGTCGCCCTCTTCGGCGGCGTGGCCCAGGCCGACAACGGCTCGTTCGCGAACGACGGATCGAATGCGAGCGTCGCCAGCATCGTCGGCAGTGGTGTCGGCGGGAACAACAACGGGAACTCCGCCACCACGCAGCAGGTCGCCACCGGCTCGGGTGCGAGCAACCAGAACAACACCGCGCAGGTCAACGGCTCGGCGTTCACGGCCATCGACCAGTCGAACTCCAACGTCGAGGTGAACTTCTTCCCCTGGTGGTAGAGCACCCGATTCCCTGAACTGCTGCGAGCGCCCGTGCGACCGGACCGGCTGGGGTCCGGTAGCGCGGGCGCTCCGCCGTTCCCGTCACCCGCTTTCCGTGCTGCTGTTCCCGCTCCGCCCTTCCCGTCCTGCCGTATCCCCGGTTCCCGTTCCCTCCTTGACATCCCCGAGCGATCTGACGGACAGTCAGATTCACTCGTCCGATGCCGGGAGGCCCGTGCCGTGCACCTAGCCCCGACCGAAGGCCAGCTCCGGCTGCGCGCCGAACTGCGCGACCACTTCCGCCGCCTGATGCCGGACGGCCCGCCCCCCGCCCAGGACCCGGACGCCCAGCGCGCCCTGCTCCGCCGGATCGGCGCCGACGGCCTGCTCGGCCTCGGCTGGCCCGTCGAGTACGGCGGCCAGGGCCGCGGCCCCGACGAGCAGTTCGTCTTCTTCGACGAGGCGTACCGGGCCGGCGCCCCCGTCTCCATGGTGACCCTCAACACCGTCGGCCCGACCCTGATGAAGTACGGCACCCGGGAGCAGAAGGACTTCTTCCTCCCCCGCATCCTCCGGGGCGAGCTGGTCTTCGCCATCGGCTACTCCGAGCCCGAGGCCGGCACCGACCTCGCCGCCCTCCGCACCAGAGCCGTCCGGGACGGCACCGACTGGGTGATCGACGGGCAGAAGATCTTCACCTCCAACGCCCAGAACGCCGACTGGATCTGGCTGGCCTGCCGCACCGACCCCGGAGCCCCCAAACACAAGGGCATCTCGATCGTGCTGGTCCCGACCGACGCCCCCGGCTTCTCCTGGACCCCCATCGACACCGTCGGCGGCCTCACCACCACCGCCACGTACTACGACGCCGTCCGCGTGCCCGCCGGCCACCTGGTCGGCCCCGAGCACGGCGGCTGGGGACTGATCACCAACCAGCTCAACCACGAGCGGGTCGCCCTCGCCGCCATCGGCATGCAGGCGGAGGACTTCTACGCCGCCGCGCTCGACCGGGCCCGTACGCCCGAACCGGACACCGGGGAGCGGCCGGCCGACCGGCCCTGGGTGCAGGCCCGGCTCGCCGAGGCGCACGCCAGGCTGGCCGCCGTACGACTGCTCAACTGGCGGCTGGTCCAGGACGTCGGCGCCGGCACCCTCGCGCCCGGTGACGCCAGCGGGGTGAAGTTCCTCGGCACCGAGACCACCGTCGACGTCTACCGGATCTGCCAGGAGGTCGTCGGCGAGGAGGCCCTGGTCCGCGGCCCCGGGGGCTTCGGCGGGGGCGAGCTGGAGCGGATGAACCGGGCCGCCCAGATCAACACCTTCGGCGGCGGGGTCAGCGAGGTCCAGCGGGAGATCGTCGCGATGATGCGGCTGGGGATGAAGGGACGCAAGCGGTGAGCGACGGCCTGGAACAGCGGCGCGACGACCTGTACGAGCGGCTCCGCGCCTTCGAGGGGCGCGCCGCCGCCACCGGCGGCACCGGCAAGGACCCGGTCAACGAGCCCATGATCCGCCACTGGTGCGAGGCGATGGGCGACGCCAACCCCGCCTACACCGGACCGGACGCCATCGCCCCGCCGGCCATGCTCCAGGCGTGGACGATGGGCGGCCTGTCCGGCCACACCGACGGAACCGGCCGCTCCACGGCCTACGACGAACTCCTCTCCCTCCTCGACGGAGCCGGCTACACCTCCGTGGTCGCCACCGACTGCGAGCAGGAGTACCTCCGCCCGCTGCGCCCCGGGGACACGGTCACCTACGACGCGGTCATCGAATCCGTCTCCCCGCGCAAGACCACCAAGCTGGGCACCGGCCACTTCGTGACCACCCGCATGGACATACGCACCGCCGGCGGACGGGAGCTCGCCGGGACCCACCGCTTCCGCATCCTCAAGTACGCCCCGGCCGCACGCCCCGCCAGGCGCCCGCTCCGCCCCCGCCCCGTGATCAACCGCGACAACCGGGGCTTCTGGGACGGGGTCGCGGAACACCGGCTGCTGATCCAGCGCTGCGTCGCCTGCGCCGCCCTCCGCTTCCCCTGGCTGCCGGGCTGCAACGACTGCGGCAGCCCCGACTGGGACACCGTCGAGGCGTCCGGCGCCGGCACGGTCTTCTCCTGCGTGGTGATGCACCACCCGCCGTTCCCCGCCTTCGCCCCGCCCGGCCACGACTCCGGCGCGCCGGGGGGCGGCCCCTACGCCGTCGCGCTCGTGGAGCTCGCCGAGGGCGTCCGGATGATCAGCAACGTCACAGGTGTCCCCTACGACAAGGTGCGTATCGGCATGCCCGTCCGGCTGGAGTTCCTGCGCGTGGACGAGGAGCTCGAACTCCCCGTGTTCCGGGCGGAGGAGGACTGATGGACTTCCGTCCGACCGAGGAGCAGGCCGCGGCCGCCGGCCTCGCCGCCCGGATCTTCCGGGACCTCGCCACCCACGAGCGGCTCGCCGCCGCCGGCACCGGCAGCGACGCCGAACTGTGGAAAGCCCTGACCACCGCAGGACTGCCCGCCGCCGTACCCGACATCGGCCTGCTCGGCCTGGTCCTGCTGCTGGAGGAGCAGGGGCGCACCACCGCCCAGGTGCCGCTCGCCGCCACCTGCGCGTACGGGATCCTCGCGGTCGCCGCGCACGGCAGCGCCGAGCAGCGCGCCCGGCTGCTGCCCGCGTTCGGCGAGGGCGCGGCCGTCGCCACCGGGGCCTTCCCCGCCCGCGGGCGCATCCGGTCCGACGGTGACGGCCGGCTCACCGGCACCGTCCCGGCCGTCCCGTGGCTGCGCGACGCCACGCACGTCCTGGTGCCGGACGCCGACCGCGCGCTGTGGCTCGTACGGACCGACGCGCCCGGGGTGGCCGTCGCGGAGGTGGACACCACCGCGCCGTGGTCGGCCGGCCGGCTGACCCTGACCGGTGCGCGGGGCGAACGCCTCGGGACGGGCCCCGACGCCCACGACCAGGTGCTCCGCACCGCCCGGACCGCCTTCGCCGGACTGCAGGCCGGGGTGTGCGCCGGGTCGCTGGCCCGTGCCGTCGAGTACACCTCCACCCGCGAGCAGTTCGGCCGGCCGCTCTCCACCAACCAGGGGGTGCAACTGCGCGCCGCCGACGCCCACATGGACACCGAGGCGATCCGGGTCACGGCGTACGAGGCGGCCTGGCGCTCGGACGAGGGCCTGCCCTTCGCCGAGCACGCCCTGACCGCTGCCTGGTGGGCCTCGGAGGCGGGCAAACGGGTCGTCCACGCGGGCCAGCACCTGCACGGCGGCATGGGCGCCGACCTGGACCATCCGGTCCACCGGCACTTCCTCTGGGGACGCCAGCTGGACGCGTACCTGGGCTGCGGCAGCGAGCTGCTGGCCGAGCTTGGCGCCGTACTCGCGGACGCTCCGCACGACGCGGACGCCCCGCACGACGCGAAGGCCGCGCACGACGCGAAGGCCGCGCACACCCCGGACACCCCGCACGACGCGAAGGAGCAGCAGCGATGAACGTCGGCGACAGCCTGCCCCCGCTGGAGATACCGGTGACCCGCACGCTGATCGTCGCGGGCGCCATCGCCTCCCGCGACTACCAGGACGTGCACCACGACGCGGAACTCGCCCGGCAGAAGGGCTCCCCGGACGTCTTCATGAACATCCTGACCACCAACGGCCTGGTCGGCCGGTACGTCACCGACCACCTCGGCCCGCACGCCGTCCTCCGCAGGATGGCGATCCGGCTGGGTGCGCCCAACCACCCCGGCGACACCATGGTCCTGCGCGGCACCGTCACCGCCGTCGACGGCGGCACCGTGGAGATCCGGGTCACGGGCGCCAACGGCCTGGGCCACCACGTCACCGGCACGGTCACCGCGGACATCACCGCGGAGGTGGCGGCATGAGCGTCCGCACCCGGGACTCCCTCGGCGGCCGGGCCGCCATCGCCGGCATCGGAGCCACCGAGTTCTCCAAGGACTCCGGCCGCAGCGAACTCAAACTGGCCGTCGAGGCCGTGCACGCAGCGCTCGACGACGCCGGGCTCGGCCCCGACGACGTGGACGGCATGGTCACCTTCACCATGGACACCAGCCCCGAGATCACCGTCGCCCAGGCGGCCGGGATCGGAGAGCTGTCCTTCTTCTCCCGGATCCACTACGGCGGCGGCGCGGCCTGCGCCACCGTCCAGCAGGCGGCACTCGCCGTCGCCACCGGAGTCGCCGAGGTCGTCGTCTGCTACCGGGCCTTCAACGAGCGCTCGGGCCGCCGTTTCGGCTCCGGGGTGCAGCAGCGCGAGCCCTCGGCGGAGGGTGCGGCGCTCGGCTGGTCGCTGCCCTGGGGCCTGCTCACCCCGGCCTCCTGGGTGGCCATGGCCGCCCAGCGCTACCTGCACCACTTCGGTCTGACCCCGGACGCCTTCGGCCATGTGGCGGTCACCGCCCGGCGGCACGCCGCCAACAACCCGGCCGCGTACTTCCACGGCAAGCCCATCACCCTCGCCGACCACGCCGCCTCGCGGTGGATCGTCGAGCCGCTCCGCCTGCTCGACTGCTGCCAGGAGACCGACGGCGGACAGGCGATCGTCGTGACCACCGCCGAACGGGCCCGGGACCTGCGGCACACCCCGGCCGTGATCACCGCCGCGGCGCAGGGTGCGGGCCGCCGCCAGGAGGGCATGACCTCCTTCTACCGCGACGGCCTGACCGGCCTGCCGGAGATGGACGTGGTCGCCCGCCAGCTGTGGCGGACCTCCGGACTGCGGCCCTCGGACATCGACGTGGGCATCCTCTACGACCACTTCACCCCGTTCGTGCTCATGCAGCTGGAGGAGTTCGGCTTCTGCGCTCCGGGCGAGGCCGCCGACTTCGTCGCCGCCGGGGCGCTGCCGCTCAACACCCACGGCGGCCAGATCGGCGAGGCGTACCTGCACGGGATGAACGGCATAGCGGAAGCCGTCCGGCAGCTGCGGGGGACCTCCGTCAACCAGGTGGCGGACGCCGCACACGTCCTGGTCACGGCCGGAACCGGCGTGCCCACCTCGGGTCTGGTCCTGGGTCGCCCCTGAACGCCGCGGCCGACCCGCCCACCCCGCGGCCGACCCGCCCACCCCGCGGCCGACCCGGCTCCGGGGCGGAGCAGGACCCATCAGGAGACAGACCCCGGAGAAGTCCCCGAAAGAAGACCGGGGGGCGCGTTCCCCTCCGACTTCAGTAGGTGGGGCAGGCCCTACCCCTACAACCTGAGACGGACCCCCCTTCGGCACCTGGGGCCGATCCCAGGGGGGTGCCCCGCCTCCTAGCGTGGAGCCATGACCACGCCTGTGTGTACAGAAGCCTCGCTCCCGGCGACGTACCCGACGTTCCCGGCCTATTCGTCGTTCTCGTCGTACGTACGGACCCGCGGTACGGCCCTGATGCGCACCGCGCGCTCGCTCACCGCGAACCCCTGCGACGCCGAGGACCTGCTGCAGACGGCCCTCGCCAAGACCTATGTCGCCTGGGACCGGATCGAGGACCACCGGGCCGTCGACGGCTACGTCCGCCGCGCCCTGGTCAACACCCGCACCTCGCAGTGGCGCAAGCGCAAGGTGGACGAGTTCGTCTGCGACGAGCTGCCCGAGACCGAGGTCCCCGCGGCCACCGACCCCGCCGAGGCCCAGGCCCTGCGCGACGCGATGTGGAGGGCGGTCACCCGACTGCCCGACCGGCAGCGCGCGATGGTCGTCCTGCGTTACTACGAGGACCTCAGCGAGGCCCAGACCGCCGAGGTGCTCGGGGTCTCCGTGGGCACGGTGAAGAGCGCCGTGTCCCGGGCCATAGGCAAGCTCCGTGAGGACCCGGAGCTGAACCTGGAGTGCTTCGCGTAAGTCGCGGAGTGTTTCACGTGAAACGTCGCGTGTTTCACGTGAATCGTCGCGTGAAACAGGGTGCCGTCTGATGCGAGGAAGCGGAACGGCGCACCGGCTCGTACCCCCCGTTCATACTCCTGGGTAGTGACAGACCAATCGGTATGTGAGCAGAATCTGCACGACGGCAGAGCCGCCGCAGACCGCCGTGAAGTCGCAGCGCCCCCGGGAGGACGCTTTGCTGAGCACCATGCAGGACGTACCACTGCTCGTCAGCCGCATACTGCAGCACGGCATGACGATCCACGGCAGGTCCCGGATCACCACGTGGACCGGCGAGGCCGAGCCGCACCGGCGCACCTTCGCCGAGGCCGGCACCCGTGCGCACCAGCTCGCCCACGCCCTCCGGGACGAGCTCGGCGTCCGGCCGGACGAGCGCGTGGCCACCCTGATGTGGAACAACGCCGAGCACGTCGAGGCGTACTTCGCGATCCCGTCCATGGGCGCCGTTCTGCACACCCTCAACCTGCGGCTGCCCCCGGAGCAGCTGGTCTGGATCGTGAATCACGCGGCCGACCGGGTGGTCCTGGTCAACGGCAGCCTGCTGCCGCTGCTGGTCCCGCTGCTGCCGCACCTGCCGACGGTGGAGCACGTGGTCGTCTCCGGCCCCGGCGACCGCTCCGGCCTGGACGCGCTGCCGGTGCGGGTGCACGACTACGAGGACCTGATCGCCGGCCGCCCGACCCGCTTCGACTGGCCGGAGCTGGACGAGCGCCAGGCCGCCGCCATGTGCTACACCTCCGGCACCACCGGCGACCCCAAGGGCGTGGTCTACTCCCACCGTTCGGTCTACCTGCACTCCATGCAGGTCAACATGACCGAGTCGATGGGCCTGACCGACCGCGACACCAGCCTGATCGTGGTCCCGCAGTTCCACGTCAACGCCTGGGGCCTGCCCCACGCCACCTTCATGACCGGCATCGGCATGCTGATGCCCGACCGCTTCCTCCAGCCCGCCCCGCTCGCCGAGATGATCGAACGCGAGAAGCCCTCGCACGCGGCGGCCGTCCCCACCATCTGGCAGGGCCTGCTGGCCGAGGTCACCGCGAACCCGCGCGACCTGACCTCGATGAAGCAGGTCACCATCGGCGGCTCGGCCTGCCCGCCCGCGCTGATGGAGGCGTACGACCGGCTGGGCGTCCGGCTCTGCCACGCCTGGGGCATGACGGAGACCTCCCCGCTGGGCACCATGGCCCACCCGCCGGCCGGCCTGTCCGCCGAGGAGGAGTGGCCGTACCGGATCACCCAGGGCCGTTTCCCGGCGGGCGTCGAGGCCCGGCTGGTCGGCCCGGGCGGGGACGTCCTGCCCTGGGACGGCGAGTCCGCGGGTGAGCTGGAGGTCCGAGGGAACTGGATCGCCGCCGCCTACTTCGGCGGGGTCGGCGCGGAACCGGTGCGCCCCGAGGACAAGTTCAGCGAGGACGGCTGGCTCAAGACCGGCGACGTCGGCGTGATCACCTCGGAGGGCTTCCTCACGCTCACCGACCGCGCCAAGGACGTGATCAAGTCCGGCGGCGAGTGGATCTCCAGCGTGGAACTGGAGAACGCGCTGATGGCCCACCCCGAGATCGCCGAGGCGGCGGTCGTCGCCGTCCCCGACGAGAAGTGGGGCGAGCGGCCCCTGGCCACGGTCGTCCTCAGGGACGGCGCCACCGCCGACTACTCCGCCCTGCGCGAGTTCCTCGGCGGGACCATCGCCAAGTGGCAGCTGCCGGAGCGCTGGACGGCCGTCGACGCGGTGCCGAAGACGAGCGTCGGCAAGTTCGACAAGAAGAAGATCCGCGAACTGCACCGGCTGGGGCAGCTGGAGGTCACCACGCTCGACTAGGCCGGGCGTACGGTCCCAGCCCCGGCCGTACGATCCAGCCCCGGCCGTACGGTCTCAGCCGCGGGTCAGCCAGCCCCGCAGCAGCCTGCTGACCGCGGGCATCGCCACGTACGTCATCAGGGTGCTGAAGACGACGGTGAAGGCGGCGGTCCGCAGCACGAAGTTCAGGTCCACCAGGATCGGTCCGAGCACCGCGTTGCCCGCCAGCGAGATCGGGAAGATGGCCAGCCCCGAGCTGATCGCCATCTTCCAGCGGGGCGGCGCGGGCCGGACCGATCCGGGCTTGGCGAACCAGGTCTCCATGCCGTGCAGTTCCCGGCGGGCGATCTCGGTGTGGTGGTGGCCCTCGCAGTTCGCGAACCACACGGCCCGCTCGGGCGAGTCCTGCCACGCCTCGAACGCCGCCTGGTCCCGGAACCGGTGCACCAGGAACCACGGCGCGCCCTCGGCTGCCGGCCGGAACAGCCCGTACCCCAGGTGGTCGGGGAAGCCCGCGGCGGTGTCCAGGATGCCGCGCGCCCACGTCTCGAAGGACTCCTCGTAGCCCGGCTCCACCTGCCGGGCTATGAGGAGGGTGACCTCGCCGTTGTCGGCGGGTACGGGCTTCTCGGTGCGATCGGTGATGGCCATTCCGACAGAGTGGCTAATTCGTTCCGATCTTGGCCAGTAGGTCCACGATGCGGCCCTGCACCTCGGCGGTGGTCGACCGCTCGGCGAGGAACAGCACGCTCTCCCCGGAGGCCAGCCGCGGCAGCGCTTCCGCCTCGATGGCGGTGGCGGTGTAGACGACCAGCGGAGTGCGGTTCAACAGTCCGTTCGCGCCCAGCCAGTCCACGATCCCGGCCCGTCGCCGGCGGACCTGCATCAGGTCCATGACCACCAGGTTCGGGCGCATCCGGGTCGCCAGGTCGACGGCGTCGGTGTCCGCGCCGGCCCGGCCCACCTGCATGCCGCGCCGCTCCAGGGCGGCGGTGAGCGCCCCGGCGACCTCGTCCTTCTCCTCGATCAGCAGGACCCGGGAGGGGTGCTGTTCGCTGTCGCGCGGTGCCAGCGCCTTGAGCAGTACGGCCGGGTCCGCCCCGTACGCCGCCTCCCGCGTGGCATGGCCCAGTCCGGCCGTCACCAGTACGGGCACCTCGGCGGCCACGGCCGCCTGCCGCAGCGACTGCAGCGCGGTCCGGGTGATCGGCCCGGTCAGCGGGTCGACGAACAGCGCGGCGGGGAACGCCGCGATCTGGGCGTCCACTTCCTCGCGGGAGTGCACGATCACCGGGCGGTAGCCGCGCTCGCTCAGCGCCTGGGTGGTCGCGACGTCCGGCGCGGGCCAGACCAGCAGCCGGCGCGGGTTGTCGAGCGGCTCCGGGGGCAGTTCGTCGTCCACGGGCTGCGGCACCGGCCGGTTGACCACTTCCACGGCTCCGCCCGGGCCGTCCAGCGGCTCGGGCCCTTCCGCGGCCCCCGCCTCCGGGGCGCCTATGGCGAAGGCGCGGCCCTGCGGGGCGGGTTCGGCGAGCCGCCGCCGCCGGCCGGAGCCGGAGGCGGGCGCGGCGGACGCACCGGCCGGGGCGGCCGCCGCGGGGTCGCTGCCACCGCCCTGCCCGAGCGTTCGGACGGGGACGGGCACGGACCGGTCCGGGTCGTCCTGCGGCTGCCGGGCCGCAGGTACGGCGACGTGCTGCGTGGCGGGTCCGTCCTCGGTCGCGCTACGGGCGGCCGGCACCGGCCACACCGGCGCGTCGGGCGTGCCGTCGGTCGCGGGCAGGGCGCGGCGCCGGCCGGTTGGGTGCGGCCGGTCCGGGCCGTGCGGGTCCTGGCCGGTGGTCCCGTCGGCGCTCGCGTGGGTCTCCTCCGGGGCCTCGGGGCTGGCGAGTGCGCGCCGGCCGCGGCGCCCGCCGGGGCCGGTCTCGCCCGCGGCACTGCCGGCGGAGGCACCCGCGGAGGGACCGGCCGGGGGCAGCGCGAACCCGCCGGGCGGCGCGGCGGCGGGGGCCGCGGCGGTACGAGCCTCCGCGGCGCCCTGCGGACCGGCCGGCAGGGCGAAGCCACCGGGGGGTGCGACGGGCGCGGAGGCCGGCGCGGGTACGCCGACGGGGCTCATGCCCTGCGGCGCCACCGGCTGCGGACCCGTGGCCCGGGACCCGTCGGGCCCGGCGGACGCCGGCTGCTGCGGTCCGGCGGGCAGCGCGAAGCCGCCGGGCGGCGCGATCGGAGCCGCGCCCGCCTCGGGACCCCCGGCGGACGAGGGCGACGACGAGGACGGGGAGGACGGGGAGGACGAGGAAGACCGGTCCTGGGTCGGCGCCAGGGCACGCCGCCGCCCCACCGGCGGAGCCACGGCCTGCGCGAGCACGGGGCCACCGGGAGGCACGGGCGCTCCGGGAGGCACGGGCGCTCCGGGAGGCACGGGGGCACCGGGAGCCACGGGCGCACCGCCGGATACGGGCGCGGCCGCACCCGGAGGCACCGGCGCACCGAGCGGTACGGGAGTCCCCGGCGGTACGGGCGCTCCCGGCGCTACGGGCACCCCCGGAGGCACCGGCGTCGCCGGAGGCACGGAGCCCGCAGCGGGCAGGGCCGGCAGTGCCCGCCGGTCGCCCCCGCCGGGGCCCCCGGCCGCATGGCCGCTCTCCAGGGCAGTGCCGGCGCCAGTGCCGGTTCCGGCGTTGTCGCCGTCCCGCCCGCGCCGCCGCCCGGTACCCAGCCCGGCCGGGTTCACCGGCGCCTGGGCGAGCTCGGGGCCCGTCGGACCGGCCGCCCGGCGCCGTCCCGACGGCAGCGCGAGCGCGCCCCCGCCGGACTCGGGCTCCGGGTTCCGGTCGTCCACGCCGTCCTCCAGGAAGGCGTCGACCCCGCGCCGCCCCCGCCGTCCGGACCCCTGCGCGGGCCCGCCGGGCACCCCGGCTCCGTCCGCGGGCTCCGGTTCGGGCTCCGGTTCGGGCTCGGGCTCCGGCTCGGGCTCCGGTTCCGGGTCGGGCAGGGTGACCGTCCCGGCCCCCTTGCCCAGCGGCAGCTCCAGCACGTACGCACCGCCCGGCGCGCCCGGCACCTCGACGGTCTGCAGCACACCGCCGTGCGCGGCCACCACACCCCGCACGATCGGCTCGTGCACCGGGCTCCCGCCGTCGTAGGGCCCGCGCACCTCGATCCGCACGGCGTCCCCGCGCTGGGCGACCGCGACCACGATCGTCGAATCCGTGTAGCCGCTGCCGGCCGGTGTCTTGCCCGTGGCGTCGACCCCGGCCACATCCGCGATCAGGTGCGCGAGCGCGGTCGAGATGCGGTCCGGGTCGATCTCGGCCTCGATGGTGGGCGCGTGCACCGCGAACTGCGCGCGGCCCGGCCCGATCAGCTCCACGGCGCCGTCGACACCGGCGGAGACGACCTCGTTGACCATCACCTTCCGCTTGGTGAGCCGGTCCCGGCCCGCGTCCAGCCGCTGGAAGCCGAGCACGTTGTCCACCAGCGTGGTCATCCGCGAGTACCCGGCGGCCAGGTGGTGCAGCAGCTGGTTCGCCTCCGGCCACAGCTGGCCGGCGTCGTCCGCCGCCAGGGTGGCCAGCTCGCCGCGGAGCTCCTCCAGCGGTCCGCGCAGGGCGTCCCCGAGCACCGCCATCAGCTGCTTGTGCCGCGCGGCCAGGGCGTCGTAGGGCCGCCGGTCGGTGAAGGTCATCACCGCGCCGACCAGCTGGTCGCCGTCCCGCACCGGAGAGGTGGTGAGGTCCACCGCGACGGCCTGGCCGGCCTTGTTCCACAGCACCTGCCCGCGCACCCGGTGCTTGCGCCCGCTGCGCAGGGTGTCGGCGAGCGGCGACTCATCGAAGGGGAACGGCGAACCGTCCGCGCGGGAGTGCTGGATCAGGCCGTGCAGCTCGCGGTTGCCGAGGTCGGTGGCCCGGTAGCCGAGGATCTGGGCGGCCGCCGGATTGACGAGCACGACCCGGCCGTCGGTGTCGGTGCCCACCACGCCCTCGGCGGCGGCCCGCAGGATCATCTCGGTCTGCCGCTGCGACCGGGCCAGCTCGGCCTCGGTGTCCACGGTCCCGGAGAGGTCGCGCAGGACGAGCATCAGCAGCTCGTCGCCGGTGTATCCCTGGTGCGGCTCGCGGTAGGCGTCCCGGCCGTCCAGACTGGCGCTGGTCACCTCGGCGGGGAACTCGCTGCCGTCCGTACGGCGCGCCGTCATCCGGGTCGGTTTGCTGCCCAGGCCGTCCTCGTCGCCGGGGCGGCGCATGGAGCCGGGGATCAGCTTGGAGTCGAATTCGGGCAGCAGGTCCAGCAGGCCGCGCCCGACGAGCCCGGTGCCGGGGCTCTCCATCAGTTCGAGCGCGATCGAATTCGCGTTGACGACCGTGCCGTTCGCGTTGACGAGCAGCAGCGCGTCCGGCAGAGCGTCGAGTATTGCTGCGAGGCGAGCAGCGCCTCGGGATGGCCTGCTGCTCACGACGAGCTTCCTCCCTGACCACGACGACCGGCATGACTCGGGAGGAGTCTAAGGCCACCTGACCGGGGCGGGGCGGCGGATCGTGGTCCCCGTCACAGCATCCCCCGCATCCTCCCAGGTCAGGAACGCGCACTCGGAAGCACAGGTTCCAAGTCTTTCCAGCGGCTGATCTCACAACCGTTTTTCCTGCTGAACGAGGCGTCGATCCGGCGCCCCTGCCAGCTGCCGGTGATCCGCGCGACGGCCCGGCCGCCGTACACCCCCGAGCACACCTCGTCGGGCGGGACGGGTGCGAAGGGGTCCTTGCCGGCCTGCGCGAACCGGTCGAGCCGCGCGCACGCCCGCCGGGCCTCCGGGTGCGTTCCGCCCGCCGGCTCGCACTCCAGCGTGAACGTCCCGTTGGCCACGCGGGACGCCCCGTTGTGCTCCACGGTCACCGTGAGCCGGTCGGGCGGAGGAGAGAGCAGCCCCCCGAGCGGCGGCAGCTGCGGGATCGGTCCGGCGGCCGCCGCCGCGGCGGCGAAGGCGGAGGCGGCGAGGGCGGCGAGACGCATCGGGATCTCCAGGTTCATCCGGTACGCCTGCTCAACGAGAACCGGCCGCCGACGTTCCGCGGGCCCACCCCTAAAGGCTTTGCTCTGGTGCCGCCACGCCTAGTACCGTGGGAGCGGATTGGTGACCGGGCCTGGGCCTGTGTCATCATCTGCACGCACCCTCGTACGCGGGGGTGTGCTGGAGGCGTCGCCTAGTCCGGTCTATGGCGCCGCACTGCTAATGCGGTTTGGGCTTTACCGTCCATCGAGGGTTCAAATCCCTCCGCCTCCGCGCTGTGATCACCGAAGCCCCGGTCCTGACGGACCGGGGCTTCGGTCGTTCCACGGGCTTCGGTCGTTCCACCGGGCTTCGGCCGCTCTGCCGGGCTCCGGACCTTCCGGGCCGCACCCGACCGGCCCCGCCCCCTCGGTTCTTCTCGGTTCTTCTCCGAGCTCTCCGACTCTTCGACCCTTCGACGCTTCTCAGCCGTCCGGCGCAGCCGCCGCTCCCCGGCCGGAGCCACCCCCTCCACGCGTTTCCGCAGGTCAGAGGTGGTTTGGGTAATGGATTTCGCGTCCCGGCGAGGTCCATGTATTGTTGTTCTCGCAAGGCCAACGGGGCGAAAAACCCCGGGAAGCACAAGCACTCGTAGCTTAACGGATAGAGCATCTGACTACGGATCAGAAGGTTGCAGGTTCGAATCCTGCCGAGTGCACAGCCCAAGAGGCCCCGGACGGAAGTCCGGGGCCTCTTGCGTTGCGCGGTTTAGGATCCGGGCATGGTGATGACCGTGGAGGACGTGGATCTGTTCGAGGCGGCGCGGGGGCGGCTGGAGGCCATTGCCTATCGGCTGCTCGGGTCGGCCGGTGAGGCCGAGGACGCCGTGCAGGAGACGTTCCTGCGGTGGCAGGCCGCCGATGCCGGGCGGATCGAGGTGCCGGAGGCCTGGCTGACCAAGGTGCTCACCAACCTGTGCCTGAACCAGCTCGGTTCGGCGCGGGCCCGGCGGGAGAACTACGTGGGGCAGTGGCTTCCGGAGCCGCTGCTCGACGGGGACCCGATGCTGGGGCCGGCCGACACCGCCGAGCAGCGCGAGTCGGTTTCGTACGCGGTGCTCACGCTGATGGAGCGGCTGTCCCCCAACGAGCGGGCCGTGTACGTGCTCAGGGAGGCGTTCGACTACCCGCACCGGGAGATCGCCGAGATCCTCGACATCAGCGAGGCCGCGAGCCAGCAGATCTTCCACCGCGCCAAGAAGCACATTGCGGACGGCAAGGCCCGTACCGAGATCGACCAGGCCGTCGCCCGGAGGATCGTCGAGGAGTTCCTCGCGGCCGCCACCAGCGGGAAGACCGAGCCGCTCGTGCGGCTGCTCACCGGCGATGCCGTTGCGATCGGCGACGGCGGCGGGAAGGTCCCGGCGCGGGCGAAGGCGTTCGAGGGCGCCCTCGCCGTCGCGAAGTTCATGCGGGGGCTGTTCAAGCCCGCGGAGCACAAGCGGGCCATGGTCGGCGGCTCGCCCGCGATCCACGTCACGACCGCCAACGGCGGCCCCGCCGTCGTGGCGGTCGTCGGGGAGCGGGTCGTCGGCATCATGTGCCTGGAGGTCACCGCCGAGGGCATCGCCGCGTTCCGCAACCAGGTCAACCCCGACAAGCTCGTCCGTGCGACCGAGGTGTGGACGGCGGCCGGCGGCCACGGGGAGCCCCTGCTCGCCCTCTGAAGCCGACCGATCCCCCTCCCTCCGGGTGTGACGTGCTTCACAGCCGGGGCCTGTCAGGAAACGGCGGGCTGTCCGGTTCAAGGGGCGTAACCGCGTCCGACAACGGCCGGAACCGCACAGACAGGAGCAGGGACATGCAGCACCGCATCATCGTCCTCGGTGCCGGATACACCGGAGCAGTCGCGGCCGGCCGCCTCGCCAAGCGGCTGCACGGGGACGACGTCGCCATCACCCTCGTCAACGCAGAGCCCGACTTCGTCGAGCGGGTGCGGTTGCACCAGCTCGCGGCCGGCCAGGACCTCAAGGCCCGCCCCTTCGACGAGATGTTCGCGGGCACCGGCGTCGTGCCGCTGCTCGCGAAGGTCACCGGAGTGGACGTCGACCGCAAGACCGTCGCCGTCGTCGACGGGGACGGCGGCGCCGGGGAGCTGGAGTACGACACCCTCGTCTACGCGCTCGGCAGCGGCTGGGACGACCGCGGCGTGCCCGGTGCCGCCGAGTACGCCCACCAGATCGCGAGCCGCGCCGGGGCGCTGCGGCTGCGGGAGCGGCTGGCCGGCCTGGCCGCCGGGGAGCCGGTGGTCGTGGTCGGCGGCGGTCTGACCGGCGTGGAGGCCGCGACCGAGATCGCCGAGGCCCGCCCGGACCTCGACGTCGCCCTCGCCGTCAGCGGCGGCCTCGGCGACTGGCTGTCGCCCAAGGGCCGCGGGCACCTGCGGAAGGTCTGCGACGGCCTCGGCATCACCGTCCACGAGCACGCCGCCGTCACCGCCGTGGCCGCCGATCACGTCACCACCGGGGACGGCGCAGTCGTACCGGCCGCGGTCACCGTGTGGACCACCGGCTTCGCGGTCCACCCGATCGTGCGGGCCACCACCCTGGAGGCCGGCGACACCGGCCGGATCGTGGTCGACCAGACGATGCGCTCGGTCTCGCACCCGGACGTGTACGCCGTCGGCGACGCGGCCCTCGCGACGGGGCCGGGCGACAAGCCGCTGCGGATGTCGTGCGCCTCGGGCGTCCCCATGGCCTGGCAGGCCGCCGACGCCATCGCGGCCCGGCTGACCGGCGGGAAGATCCCCAGGACGCCGATCCGGTACTTCAACCAGTGCATCTCGCTGGGGCGCAAGGAGGGCCTGATCCAGTACGTGACCGCCGACGACCGCGCCGTCGGTGCCGCCCTCACCGGCCGGTTCGCCGCCGTCTACAAGGAGCTGGTCTGCAAGGCCGCGGCCTGGGGCGTCGCCAACCCGACCATGGGCCTGCCGGTGCGCCGCCGGCACGTCGCAGGAGGGGCGGCGGAGCGGGCGGGAGCGGCAGCGGGCGCCGCCACCGCCGCGGCCACCGCCCGCGCTTCGGCCTGACGGCCCCGTCCTGACGGAGCCCCGTCCTGGCAGCGGTTCGGAATGACCGGGCCTCACCCCGCGAGGACGCGGGGCAGGCCCGTCACCGACACCACCAGGGAGTACAGCGAGGTGGTGGCCGTGATGAAGAGGCGGTTGTTGCGGGGGCCGCCGAAGGCGATGTTGGAGACCGGCTCGGGGACCCGGATGCGGCCGATCAGGGTGCCGTCGGGCGCGTAGCAGTGGACGCCGTCCTCCATCGCCGCCGCCCACAGCCTGCCGCCGTCGTCGAAGCGGATGTTGTCGAAGCGGGCGCGCGGGCGGCCGGCGGGTGCCTCCGCGAAGACCTTGCCGTCCGAGAGGGTGCCGTCCTCGCGGACGTCGAAGACCCGTATGTGGTTCTCGCGGGTGTCGGACACGTACAACTGCCGTTCGTCCGGGGAGAAGACAAGGCCGTTCGGGCCACCGAAACCGTCGGCGGCCAGGCGGACCTCCCCGGTCGCCGGGTCGGCGCGGTAGACGTTGCGGGCCCCGATCTCGCTCTCCGCCCGCACCCCTTCGTAGTCGCTGGTGATCCCGAAGTCGGGATCGGAGAACCACACCGAGCCGTCCGAGCGGACCACCGCGTCGTTGGGGCTGTTCAGGCGGCGGTTGCCGTAGTGGGTGGCGATCGGGGTGACCGTCCCGTCCGGTTCGGTGCGGCTGACCCGCCGGCCGCCCTGCTCGCAGGTGATCAACCGGCCTTCGCGGTCCAGGGTGTTGCCGTTGGGGTGACCGGCCGGGGAGCGGAACGGGCCCACCGTGCCGGTGGGTTCGTCCCAGCGCAGCAGCCGGTCATTGGGGATGTCGCTCCACACCAGCTGGCGCCAGGCCGGCAGCCAGAGCGGGCCCTCCGCCCAGCGGCAGTCGTCGTGGAGGCGTTCCAGCCGCATGTCGCCGTTGGCGCAACGCCCGGTCCGGAAACGGTCGTCCAGGATCTCGTACAGGTCGGGATCCGCCACTTGGGATGACATCTTCTCGATCTCCTTGATCGCCGAATTGTGTTCGGTCGTGATCGAGATTGCCGGATGCGGTACGGTCCTGGCAAGGATGTGGTCGAGGAGGCCGGGAAGGCCCGGGAGGCCGGGGAGGCCTGAGGAGGCTCATGGACGGGATCGACCGGGCGATCGTCGCGCGGCTGCAGGAGGACGCCGGGCAGTCGTACGCCACCCTCGGCGCGGCGGTCGGGCTGTCGGCCGGCGCCGCGCACGAGCGGGTGCGGAAGCTGCGCGAGCGCGGTGTCATCCGGCGCACCACCGTCGACGTGGACCCGGCGGCCGTCGGCAGCGGGGTGCTGGCCTTCGTGATGGTGGACGCGAACGCCTGGATGGGGGACTCCGCGGAGCATTTCGCGGCCATCGCCGAGATCCAGGAGGCGCACGTCATCGCCGGCAGTGCGTCCGTGCTGGTGAAGGTGCGGACCTCCACCACCGAGCAGCTGCAGGACGTGCTGCGCCGGCTCTACGCCATCGACGGGGTCAGCGGCACCCAGGCGACGGTCGCCCTGGAGACCTTCTTCGAACGGCCGCTGCCCCTGTGACCGCCGCCGCTGCCCCGGGGTCCGCCGCCGCGGCGCCGGTCTGGCGGTGCACGGGCCCGCGCTGGAGCGACGGCCGGCCCGGTATCGGCTGGTACGCCGCCGGGCGGGGCGACCGGGTCAGCGTGCTCCCGTACGGGCGGCGCCTCGCCTTCACCGGCACCGGGGAGCGGCGCTGCACCGGGGTGCGGCGGGGCGGCCGGCGCACCCCGTGCCCCACGGCGGCACCGGTTCCGGCCGCGTCCGGTTCCGCGCAGTGCGCCGAGTGCGCCCGGCTGGACCGCTCCTTCTCGGTGGCCGCGGACACCCGTGCGGCCGACCCGCGGCCCTACCGCGTCTACCTGGCCTGGTTCGGGCCCGGCCTGCTCAAGGTGGGGATCACCGCGGAGGAACGCGGCACCACCCGGCTGCTGGAGCAGGGGGCGGTGGCCTGGAGCTGGCTCGGCCGGGGCCCGCTGATGGCGGCCCGGCGCACCGAGGAGCTGCTCCGGGCTGCCCTGGGGGTGCCCGACCGGATCCCGTACGCGCGCAAGCGGGCCGTACGCGCACAGCTGCCGCCCGCCGCCGAACGGGAACGGGAGGTGGCCCGCCTGCACGGCCTGGCCGCCGCGCTGCCCGGCCGGCCGGACTCCCTGGAACCGCTGCCCTGCGCGGTGGTCGACCACGGCGGGGCGTTCGGGCTGGCCGCGCTCGGCGTACCGGCTGAGTCGGCAACACCCGCTGTGTCGGCAACACCGGCCGAACCCGCCGCGGGGAGCGGGGCGCGGCCGGCTCAGGTGCTCGCGGCCATGGCGGACGGGGGGACCGTCGCCGGGCTGCTGGTGGCCGCTGCCGGGCCCGACCTGCACTTCGCGGACGGCCTCGTGGTGGACGCCCGGCTGCTGGCGGGCTGGGCACTGACCGCCGCCGGGCCGGACGCCGTGACCTCCGGGGTCCCCCTCGCCGCCCTGCCCGCGCCGCCGCCGGAGCCGGGGCGGCAGGACGGGCTGTTCTGAGGCCCTCCGCGCCCGGCCGCCGGTGCCGCCGGGAGGCCCGCCGAAGGTCAAATCTTGGATCCCTTTGCCCTCCCGGCGGGCTTTGCTGTGGACACGTCCGGATCAACGAACGGAGAGTGGGCCCATGACCATTCGACCCCTTCCGGCGTTCGAACCGCCGTACCTGATGACCGTGTTCACCTCTGTCCGCACTGCCGGAGCCGGCGAGGGCTACCCCGAGGCGGCGGCCCGTATGGACGAGCTGGTGAAGGAGGTCCCCGGCTACCTCGGCCACGAGAACGCGCACACCCCGGGCGGGCTCAGCATCACCGTCGCCTACTTCCGCGACGAGGAGTCCCTCACGGCCTGGCGCACCAACCTCGAACACCGGCAGACGCAGGCGCGGGGGATCAAGGAGTGGTACGAGAGCTACACCCTGCACGTCGGCACGGTGGAGCGCACCAGTGAGTTCGTCCGAGACCACTGAGGGGGCCGCCGCCCAGAGGGCCGCAGCCGAGGGGGTCGTGGCCGAGGGGGCCGTGGCCGAACCGGCCGGAGCCGCCGATGGGGAGGACGCGGCACGGACCGCCGCCGCCGTACGGCGCTTCCGCGACCGGCTGGGCCTGCCCGGCCTGGTCGACGTACACACCCACTTCATGCCCCGCCGGGTGCTGGACAAGGTGTGGCACCACTTCGACTCCGCCGGCCCGCTGACCGGGGTCGAATGGCCCATCGCCTACCGGCACGAGGAGGAGGAACGGGTCGCGCTGCTCCGCGGGTTCGGCGTCCGGGCCTTCACCGCCCTCCTGTATCCGCACAAGCCCGCGATGGCCGCCTGGCTGAACTCCTGGTCGGCCGGATTCGCGGCCAGGACGCCCGACTGCCTGCACACCGCGACCTTCTTCCCGGAGGACGGGGTGGCGGACTACGTGCGCCGGGCGGTCGACGGCGGTGCGCGGATCTTCAAGGCCCACCTCCAGGTCGGGGCGTACGACCCGAACGACGGCCGGCTGGACCCGGTGTGGGGGCTGCTCGCAGAGGCCGGGATCCCGGTGGTGGTCCACTGTGGGTCCGGCCCGGTGCCGGGCCCGCACACCGGGCCGGGGCCGGTCGCCCGGCTGCTCGCCCGGCACCCCCGGCTGCCGCTGGTGGTCGCCCACCTGGGCATGCCGGAGTACGGGGCGTTCCTCGGCCTCGCCGACCGGTACCCGGAGGTCCGCCTGGACACCACGATGGTGTTCACCGACTTCGCCGAACGGCTCGGCGGCTTCCCACCGGAGGAGCTCGGCCGGCTGGCCGCGCTGGGGGACCGGATCCTGCTCGGCACCGACTTCCCCAACATCCCCCACCCCTACGACCACCAGCTCGACGCGCTCGAACGGCTCGGCCTGGGCGACGACTGGCTCAGGGCGGTCTGCCACGACAACGCGGCCCGGCTGTTCGCGCTCGACGCGTAGGCCGGATCTTCCGGATCAGCCCGGGTCTTCCGGATCAGCCCGGGTCTTCCGGATCGGGCCCGGAGGGACGGCAGGTCCCGGGTGCGGCGGCGGCGCACCCGGGGCACGCCGGTTTCTCAGGAGATTCACAGGAACCCGCAAGAGCGCTCTCAGAGGCCGCGGGGAGCGTGTTCCCCATGACCGCGATGACGACCTCCCACGCGTCCACGTCCACCGTCACCGGCCCGCACCGGGACCGGGCGGGCGCCGGGGCCCTGGTCCGTCCCGACGGGGGGCCCTGCCGGGTCCTCGTCGTGGACGACGAGGCATCCCTCTCCGAACTGCTCTCCATGGCCCTGCGCTACGAGGGCTGCGAGGTCCGCACCGCGGGTGACGGCGCCGCCGCCCTGCGGGCGGCCCGCGCCTTCCGGCCGGACGCCGTCGTCCTCGACATCATGCTGCCGGACATGGACGGCCTGACCGTCCTCTCCCGGCTCCGCCGGGAGCTCCCGCAGGTGCCGGTGCTGTTCCTGACCGCCCGGGACTCCGTGGAGGACCGCATCGCGGGCCTCACGGCCGGCGGGGACGACTACGTGACCAAGCCGTTCAGCCTGGAGGAGGTCGTGGCCCGGCTCCGCGGGCTGATCCGCCGGGCCGGTGCGGCCCAGGCCGCGCGGGGCGAATCCGTGCTGGTCGTCGGTGACCTCACGCTGGACGAGGACAGCCACGAGGTCACCCGCGGCGGCCGGGAGATCCGGCTGACCGCCACCGAGTTCGAGCTGCTGCGCTACCTGATGCGCAACCCGCGCCGGGTGCTCAGCAAGGCGCAGATCCTCGACCGGGTCTGGTCCTACGACTTCGGCGGTCAGGCCAACGTGGTCGAGCTCTACATCTCCTACCTGCGGCGCAAGCTGGAGAGCGGTCCCGGTCTCAGCCCGATGATCCACACCCGGCGCGGTGCCGGCTACCTGATCAAGCCGGGCGAGTAGTGCGGGGGCCCGGGGGTGTCCGGCTCCGGTCCGTGCTGCGCCGGCCGGCCCGGCCCTGGTCGCTGCGGACCCGGCTGGTGGTGTCCGCCGTAGCCCTGATCGCCGTCGTGGGCGCGGTGATCGGCACGGTCACCACCCTCGCCCTGCGCTCGTACCTGGTGACGCAGCTGGACGCACAGCTGCGCACCGCCGTGGAGATGTCCTCCCGCGGCCCCGGGACGAGGCAGGGGCACGAGGTGCCCCCGGCTCCCTACCTCAGGTTCCCGCCCGGTACGCCGCTCGGTACGGCCGTGATCCGGCTGGGCGCCGGCGGGGGCCCGAGCGGCGCCCGTTCCGTCTCCGACGAAGGCCCCGCCAACGAGTTCAACACCCCGCTGGAGGAGGCCCAGGCCAAGGCCCTCGCGGCCGCCGTACCGCGCGCCCGGGACGGCGCGGTCGACACGGAGGTGCCGGGGCTCGGCCGGTACCGGGTACGGGCCGCCCCCGACGGCTCGCTCGCCCTCGCCTTCCCCCTCTCCGGGGTCGACTCCACCGTGAGCACCCTGGTCTCCGTCGAGGTGTGCGTGACCCTGGCCGGGCTGATCGCCGCCGGCCTGGCCGGGCAGGCCCTGGTCGGGGTCGCCCTGCGCCCGCTGCGCAGGGTCGCCGCCACCGCCACCCGGGTCTCAGAACTGCCCCTGCACAGCGGCGAGGTGGCCCTGCACGAGCGGGTCCCGGACGCCGAGGCGGACCCGCGGACCGAGGTCGGCCAGGTCGGGGCGGCCCTCAACCGGATGCTCGGGCACGTCGGCTCCGCCCTCGCCGCCCGCCAGGAGAGCGAGACGCGGGTCCGGCAGTTCGTCGCGGACGCCAGCCACGAACTGCGCACCCCGCTGGCCTCCATCCGCGGGTACGCCGAACTCACCCGCCGGGGACGGGAGGAGACCGGCCCCGACACCCGGCACGCCCTGAGCCGCATCGAGTCCGAGGCGACCCGGATGACCGGGCTGGTCGAGGACCTGCTGCTGCTCGCGCGGCTGGACGCCGGACGCCCGCTCAGCCGCCGGCCCGTGGACCTCGCCCCGCTGGTCGTGGACGCGGTCGGCGACGCCCGGGCCGCCGGGCCGGAACACCGCTGGCGGCTCGAACTCCCGCAGGAACCCGCCCCCGTGCGGGTCGACCCGGCGCGGATCCAGCAGGTGCTGGTCAACCTCCTCGCCAACGCCCGTACGCACACACCGCCGGGCACGACGGT
The DNA here is from genome assembly GCF_040684755.1 of Streptomyces sp. NPDC089799. Lineage (NCBI taxonomy): Bacteria > Bacillati > Actinomycetota > Actinomycetes > Kitasatosporales > Streptomycetaceae > Streptomyces > Streptomyces sp. NPDC089799. The sequence goes on from NZ_JBFBGR010000007.1 coordinate 203,827, forward strand.
CACCGCGCGTGTTTCACGTGAAACATCGGGCGGTGGCGGCAACGGCGACGCCGTCTGTGGGTGGGTGCGGATCGAGGTGGCGGACGACGGGCCGGGCATCCCGCCGGACCTGCTCCCCCACGTCTTCGAACGGTTCGCGCGCGGCGACGCCTCCCGTTCCCGGCAGGCCGGCTCCACCGGCCTGGGCCTGGCCATCGTGCAGGCCGTGGTCACGACCCACGGCGGGCGGGTCGGCGTACGGAGCGAGCCGGGAGACACGCGGTTCGAGGTCCGGCTCCCGCTCGCCCTGCTGCCCGTGGACGTACCGGAGTTCCCGGAGGAGCTCGTACAGGAGTCCTCACAGGCGCAGCACAGGCTCGGCACACGGCCGTGACAGCCCGCGCGGTGAAGGTCGGAGCATGCCGACCGAAACGACTCTCCCGCGCCGTGAGCACCTGACGCCCCGCGCCCCAGGCGAGCCCGTACTCGACGTGGTGGTACCGGTCTTCAACGAGGAGAAGGACCTCGAGCCCTGTGTCCGCCGACTGCACGAGCACCTCACCCGGACCTTCCCCTACGCCTTCCGGATCACCGTCGCCGACAACGCGAGCACCGACCGGACACCGGAGATCGCCGCCGGGCTCGCCGCCGCCGTGCCCGGCGTACGCAGCGTCCGGCTGGAGCAGAAGGGCCGGGGCCGTGCCCTGCGGACCGTCTGGTCCGGGTCCGAGGCGCCCGTCCTGGCCTATATGGACGTGGACCTCTCCACCGACCTCAACGCCCTCCTGCCGCTGGTCGCCCCGCTCATCTCCGGCCACTCCGACCTGGCCATCGGCACCCGGCTGGCCCGGACCTCCCGGGTGGTCCGGGGCGCCAAGCGGGAGTTCGTCTCCCGCGCCTACAACCTGATCCTGCGCTCCTCGCTGGCGGCCCGCTTCAGCGACGCCCAGTGCGGGTTCAAGGCCATCCGCCGGGACGTCGCGGAACGGCTGCTGCCGCTGGTCGAGGACACCGGCTGGTTCTTCGACACCGAGCTGCTGGTGCTCGCCGAGCGGGCCGGACTGCGCATCCACGAGGTGCCGGTGGACTGGGTGGACGACCCCGACTCCACCGTGCACATCGCCCGCACCGCCGTCGAGGACCTGAAGGGGGTCTGGCGGGTGGGCCGGGCACTGGCCGTGGGGGCGCTGCCGCTGGACCGGCTGGCCCGCCCCTTCGGGGACGACCCGAGGGACCGTGACCTGACCGGGGTGCCGCGGGGACTGGCCCGGCAGCTCCTCGGCTTCTGCGTGATCGGCGTCCTCTCCACCCTGTGCTACCTCGCGCTGTACTCGCTGTTCCGGCTCGGCACCGGGGCGCAGACGGCCAACGCGGCGGCCCTGCTGCTGTCCGCCGTCGCCAACACGGCGGCCAACCGGCGGCTCACCTTCGGCGTCCGCGGCCGCGAACGGGCCCTGCGGCACCAGGCGCAGGGGCTGCTGGTCTTCGGCATCGGGCTGGCGCTGACCGCCGGTTCGCTGGCCGCGCTCGGCGCCGCCACCGACCGCCCCGCGCACGGCACCGAACTCGCCGTCCTGATCACCGCGAACCTCGCCGCCACCGTGCTGCGCTTCCTGCTCTTTCGCTCTTGGGTCTTCCCCGAGCGCCGGGCCACGACCGCCCCGATCCGGGCGACGACCGACCCCATCCGGGCCACGACCGCCCCGATCCGGGCCACGACCGACCTGAAGGACCACACCCGATGACCACCACGCACCGACCGCGCTGGGAGCGCCCGGCGCTGGCCGCCCTGCTCCTGGCCACGGCCGTACTGCTGCTCTGGAACCTCAGCGCGTCCGGCTACGCCAACTCCTTCTACTCGGCGGCCGCGCAGGCCGGCGGCGAGAGCTGGAAGGCGTTCTTCTTCGGCTCCTCGGACGCCGGCAACTCCATCACCGTCGACAAGCCGCCCGCCGCACTCTGGCCGATGGCCCTGTCGGTCCGGCTGTTCGGGCTGGGCGCCTGGCAGATCCTGGCCCCCCAGGCACTGATGGGGGTGGCGACCACGGCGGTGCTGTACGCCTCCGTACGGCGGCAGTTCGGGCCGGGGGCGGCGCTGCTGTCGGGCACGGTGTTCGCGCTGACGCCGGTGGCCGCGCTGATGTTCCGCTTCAACAACCCGGACGCGCTGCTGGCACTGCTGCTGACCACGGCCGTGTACTGCGTGCTGCGGGCGATGGAAGGCGCCCGGACGAAGTGGCTGGTGTGGGCGGGGGTGGCGCTGGGCTTCGCCTTCCTGGCGAAGACCCTGCAGGCCTTCCTCGTCCTGCCGCCGCTGGCCCTGCTCTACGCCGTCTGCGCGCCGACCCGGCTGCGCCGACGGCTGGGCCAGCTGGCGCTGGCGGGTGCCGCGATGGTGGTCGCCGGCGGCTGGTGGGTCGCGGTGGTGGAGTTGTGGCCGGCGTCTTCCCGCCCGTACATCGGGGGCTCGCAGACGAACTCCTTCCTGGAGCTGACCTTCGGCTACAACGGGCTCGGCCGGCTCAACGGCGACGAGGTCGGCAGCGTGGGCGGCCGTGGCAGCGGTGGCACGGGGCCGGTGCTCAGCGTGGAGGTCCCGTACGGCGCGCAGGCGCCGACCGGTCCGGGCTTCCGCGGCGGCGGTGGCGGTGGCGGCTGGGGGGAGACCGGGATCGGCCGGCTGTTCTCGGACGGGGTGGGCGGCCAGATCTCCTGGCTGCTGCCGGCGGCGCTGGTGCTGCTGGTCGCCGGCCTGGTGGTGACCTGGCGGGCCCGGCGGGCCAGCGACTCGCTGGAGAGCATGGGCCGGGCGGCCTTCCTGGCCTGGGGCGGCTGCCTGCTGGTCACCTGTGTGGTGTTCAGCTGGATGCAGGGCATCTTCCACGAGTACTACACGGTGGCGCTGGCGCCGTACGTGGCGGCGCTGGTCGGCATGGGCGTGGCGGTGCTGTGGGAGGAGCGGCACGGGTTCGCCGCCGCGGCTGCCCTGGCCGGGGTGACGGCGCTGACCGCCTGGTGGTCGTACGTGCTGCTGTCGCGCTCGCCGGACTACCTGCCGGGGCTGCGGTGGGCGGTGCTGGCCGGTGGGCTGGTGGCGGCGGGCGGCCTGGCGGCGGCGGGCCGGGTGGGCCGTCCGGTCGCGCTGGGCGCGGCGGGGCTGGCGCTGGGCGCGGCGCTGGCGGGGCCGTCGGCGTACTCCCTGACCACGGTGGACACCGCGCACACCGGCTCCATCGTGACGGCGGGCCCGTCGGTGGCGGGCGGCTTCGGCGGAGGCCGGGGCCCGCGGATGTTCCGGGCCGGCGAGGGCGGACAGCCGCCGGGCGGCTTCGCCGGCGGGCGGGGCGGTGTGCGGGGCGCCATGCCGATGGGGCCGGGCGGCGGCCGGATGGTCCCCGGCGGCCCTGGCGCCGGCACCGGCACCGGCCCGCAGACGGGCGGAGCCACCGGCCCGCAGACGGGCGGAGCCACCGGCCCGCAGACGGGCGGGGCCACGGGCACGGGCACGGACCTGGGAAGGGGCATGGGAACGGGCGGCGGCATGGGTGGTCTGCTCGACGGCGCCCGGGTCTCCGACAAGGTGAAGGAGATGCTCCGCGAGGACTCCGGCCGGTACACGTGGGCCGCGGCGGCCGTCGGAGCGCAGAACGCGGCGAGCTACCAGCTGGCGAGCGAACGGCCCGTGATGCCGATCGGCGGCTTCAACGGAAGCGACCCGTCGCCCACGCTGACGCGGTTCCAGGAGTACGTGAAGGCAGGGAAGATCCACTATTACGTCGGCGGCGGCCAGGGCATGCGCGGCGGAGGCCCGGGCGGCTCCGGCAGTTCGGCGATCGCCGAATGGGTCGAGGCGAACCACACGCCCGTCGAGGTGGACGGCACCACCCTCTACGACCTGACCGCCCCGACCGGCTGACCCTGCGGGTCCCCCACACCACCCCTGCCCGAAACCGGGGCTCCGCCCCCGACCCGCCCCGTCGACGGTGTGTCAAAGCGCCGCAGGTGGAACGCCCTAGCATGAACAGGGCGGAGCCGGGCATGGCGGGTGGATGGCGGGCGCTTCAGGAGGGTGCTCCATGGTGCGGGAAGCGGGCCCGGTCGGGTTGGACCGGGAGCGGATCACCGGTGCCGCCGTGCGGTTGCTGGACGCCGAGGGGCTCGGGCGCTTCTCCATGCGGCGGCTCGCCGGGGAGCTCGGGGTCACCGCCATGTCCCTGTACTGGTACGTGGACACCAAGCGCGACCTGCTGGGGCTCGCACTCGACCGGGTCATCGGCGAGGTGCCCGTGGCGGCGGACGGAACGCAGGACGGATCGGTGGTCGGACCGGTGGTCGGACCGGTGGACGGACCGGTGGACGGACCGGTGGGCGACGGGCGCTGGGATCTGGGGTTGCGGCAGCTCGCCTGCGGGTACCGGCGGGTGCTCGCCGCGCATCCGTGGGCCGCACGGCTCGCCGCCGACTGCGACGAGGGCGGGCCGCACGCCCGGGCCCTGGACTCCGCCCTGCTGCGCCTGCTGGACGGCGCCGGTCTGGCCGGGCACTCCCGGGCCGGCGCCCACCTCGCCGTGGCGCACTTCCTCCGCGGGTGCGGGGGCGCCGGCCGGCGCGTTCCGGAGGGGGCCTTCGGGGCCGCCCTCGACGTGCTCATCGCCGGAATCACGGCCAAGGCCCGGGGCCCGGCCGGCGAGAGGGTCTCTGGGATGCTCGGAGCATGACAGATCTGGCCACCATCGACCTGCAACCGGTCATCGCCGGGCAGCCCGACCCGCTGCTCTTCGCCACCGTCTCGGGCGCGCACCTCTACGGCTTCCCGTCCCGCGACTCCGACGTGGACCTGCGGGGCGTGCACCTCCTCCCGGCCGAGGAGCTCCTGGGCCTGCGCGAGCCGGAGGAGACCCGCTCCCGGATGTGGACGCGCGACGGGGTCGAGATGGACCTCGTCACCCATGACCTGCGCAAGTTCGTCCGGCTGATGCTGCGCCGCAACGGCTACGTCCTGGAGCAGCTGCTCTCCCCGCTGGTCGTGCACACCAGCGGTACGCACGCCGAACTCGTCGCCCTCGCGCCCGGCGTGCTCACCTCGCACCACGCCCACCACTACCGCGGCTTCGCGGAGACCCAGTGGCGGCTGTTCGGCAAGACCGGCGAACTCAAGCCGCTCCTCTACACCTTCCGGGTGCTCCTCACCGGAATCCACCTGATGCGCAGCGCCGAGGTCCAGGCCGATCTGCCCACCCTGACCGGCGAGGTCGCGGAGGCGCCCTCCTACCTGTCGGAGCTGATCGGGGCGAAGAGCGCCGCCGAGCACGGGGCGCTGGAGCCGACGGGGGTCGCCCGGGAGCGCATCGCCGAGGACGTGGAGCGGCTGCGCGCCGTACTGGACGACGCGCAGGCCGCCACCACGCTGCCGGACCGCCCCGGCGAGCGGGTGCACCACGACCTGCACGGGCTCGTGGTGCGGTCCCGGCTCTCCGCCGCCCCCGCCTGATCCGGACGGGCCCTATACGGGCTGCTCCTCGCCGGCCGGCTCACGCTCGGCGGGGGTGCGGCCCTTCAGGGCGACTTCCTTGATGAAGAGCACCAGGAGCAGCGCGGCCAGCGCGGTCGGTGCCGCGTAGAGGAAGACGTCGCCGACGGCGTGTCCGTACGCCGACTCGAACACCTCGCGGAACGGCGCCGGGAGCTTGTCCAGGTCGGGGATGCCGCCCCCGGCGGTGCCGCCGTGGCCCAGGGCCGCCGCCTTCGGGCCGAGTTCCGTCAGGCCGTCCTTCACGTAGCCGGTGACCTGGTGGGCCATGATCGCGCCCAGCGCCGAGACGCCCACCGCGCCGCCGAGCGACCGGAAGAAGGTGACGACCGAGCTGGCCGCGCCCAGCTCCTCCGGAGCCACCTGGTTCTGCGTGGCGAGGACGAGGTTCTGCATCATCATGCCGAGACCCAGGCCGGTGAGGGCCATGAAGCAGGCGATGTGCCAGTACGGGGTGTCGTGGCGGAGGGTGCCCAGCAGGCCCATGCCGGCCGTCAGCAGCACACCGCCGGCGATCAGCCACGCCTTCCACTTGCCGGTCTTGGTGATGATCTGGCCGGAGACGGTCGAGGAGACGAAGAGCCCGCCGATCATCGGGATGGTCAGGATGCCGGACATGGTCGGCGACTCGTTCCGGGCCAGCTGGAAGAACTGGCTGAAGAACACCGTGCCCGAGAACATGGCCACGCCGACGAAGAGCGAGGCCGCCGAGGCGAGGCTGATGGTCTTGTTGCGGAAGAGGTGCAGGGGAATGATCGGGTCGCTCGCCCGGGACTCCACTAGGACGAACAGGGCGCCCAGCGCCACCGCGCCGACCGTCATCGTGTACGTCTGCCAGGACAGCCAGTCGTACGAGTCCCCGGCCTGGGTGACCCAGATCAGGAGCAGCGAGACCGCGGCGCTGATCAGGGAGGCGCCGAGCCAGTCGACCTTGACCTCGCGCCGGACCACCGGGAGCTGCAGCGTCCGCTGGAGCACGATCAGCGCGATCACCGCGAAGGGCACGCCCACGTAGAAGCACCAGCGCCAGCCCAGCCACTCGGTGTCGGTGATGACACCGCCGAGGAGCGGGCCGCCGACGGTGGCCACGGCGAACACGGCACCGAGGTAGCCGCTGTACCGGCCGCGCTCGCGCGGCGGGATCATCGCGGCCATCACGATCTGGGCGAGGGCGGACAGGCCGCCGACGCCGATGCCCTGGACCACCCGGCAGGCGATCAGCATGCCGGTGTTCTGGGACAGGCCGGCCACGACCGATCCCAGGACGTAGATCACCAGGGATATCTGGACCAGCAGCTTCTTGCTGAAGAGGTCGGCCAGCTTGCCCCACAGCGGGGTGGCGGCGGTCATCGAGAGCAGGGCGGCGGTGACCACCCAGGTGTACGAGGACTGGGTGCCGCCGAGGTCGGTGATGATCTGCGGCAGGGCGTTGGAGACGATCGTGGAGGACAGGATCGCGACGAACATGCCCAGCATCAGGCCGGAGAGGGCCTTCATGATCTGCGGATGGGTCATGGTCATGGTGGTGGTGCCGCTGTCGGGCGGTGCGGGCGCGGCGGTCGTGGCCATGGGTGTCCTTCGTGTCCTTGGGGTCGGCGGCAGCGGCAGTCGGCAGCGGCCGGCCATGGCCGGCCGCAGTGAGCAGCGGGCCATCGCGGTCAGTGGTCAGTGGTCGGCGGTCGGCTGCCGTGGGTCAGGGGGCAGGGATCAGCGGTCAGCGGTCAGCGGTCGTCGGACCGTCCGCGGACGGCGGCCCGAAGCTCCGGCGCAGCCGCGCCAGCAGCGTGCTCAGTACGTCGACGTCCGCGGCGGGCCAGTCGGCCAGCGCCCCTTCGAGCGCGGCCGTGTACCGGGCCGCGAGCTCGGCGAGCAGCAGCCGGCCCGCCGGGGTGAGCCGGAGGATGCGGCAGCGGGCGTCGGCCGGGTCGGTCTCCCGGTCGATCCAGCCGCGCTCGGCGACGTGGGCCACGTGCCTGCTGGTCACCGAGATGTCCACGGCGAGCAGCTCGGTCAGCCGACCCATCCGCATCTCGCCGTGCCGGTCGAGCACGGTGAGCACGGAGGCGGGGCCGGGCGGGCAGTCGGCGGGGAGGGCGCGGGCGAGGTCGCGTCTGACCGCGCCGATTCCGCTGAGCTGGCGGGCCAGCTCCTCGTACGGGACCGCGGGGACCGTCATGGAGCACCTCCCATCTTGTTGCTTGGGGCAACCATAGAAGAGGATGGTTGATACAGGCAAATGAATCATGGGGTGCGGGCGGTAAAGGAACCGGAAAACCCGCTAGGGTCCTGGTCCATGGCTGCACAGAGCAACGCACAGGGCCCCGAGGGCAACTACGACCCCGCGGGCAGCACCCAGATGTTCCGCGCCTTCGTGGACGAGGGCGAGCAGGCGGGTCCGGCGCCGGCCGCGGGCGGCCGACGCCGGCAGCAGTCCGGTGCGGGACCCCAGGTGGGCTGGCTCGCCTTCGGCGTCGCCATGCTGCTGCTGGTCGGCTGCGCGGCCTGGGTGGCCCTGCACTGACCCCTCGCGACCGGCCCCGCGACCGGCCCTTGCGGCTGACTCCTCGCGACTGACTCCTCGCGCCGCCCGGCCGTCGGCTACCGCCAGGTGGCCGTGACCTGCCGGGTGTCGATGTGCCAGCCCAGCGGTACCCGCCACGCCTCCACGCACACCGTGTAGGTCCGGTTCCGGGCCGCCCCGCCGGCGAGGGGTGCGGGCAGCGGCTGCTCGCTGGTGACCGTGCCCCAGCGCGCGCCGAGCAGGTCGCCGAGGATGTCGACGGTGAACGTCACCGTGCCTGAACGGACCGCAGTGCCACCGGTGTTGGTGAACCGTACGGTGACCTGCTCGCAGCGGCGCTCACCGGTGTCGGCCAGCGTGGGCGTGCCGAGCACCAGCTTCGCCGGGGAGGCCGGGGGCGTGGGGCCGGGCGCCGGGGCCGTCGGCGGCCTTCCCGTGGGCGGCTCCGTGGCGGGCGGTCTCGTGGGGGTGCCCGGCCGGGGTGGCGCGGGCGCGGTCGGATCGTCCGGGTCCGAGGGCGTTCCCGTGCCGGGGGGCGTTCCCGTGGCGGGAGGCGTTGCGCCGGGGGTGCCCGGCCGGCCGGGTCCGGGATCGCCGCCCGGGCCGGTCGTACCGGGCGGAGTGCCCGCCGTACCGCCCGTACCACCGGTGCCTGACGTTCCCGTCGTTCCGGTGGTGACGGTGGTCGTGGACGTCCCCGAAGCGCCGGACGGGCCCGCCGGGGAGCCCGCGGACGGCCCGGCGAGCGGCTGCAACTCCACCCCGCCCTCCGGCGGCACGGTCTGTCCCGCGGACCGCTCCGGGCCCGCACCCGCCCCGCCCACGGCCACGAAGCCGTCACGCCCCTGACCGCCGCAACCCGTCAGGGTCGCGGCGGCCAGGCACGCCGACAGCAGGGTGAGCGCTCCGAGCGGTCGCCTTCGCATCGCGCCAGTGTCACTGACGCTCCGTCAAATCTCCATACCCGGGCGGTGGGTGAACGGGTCGGCGGGCCGGCCCGCCGACCGGCTCATTCGCCGATCAGGCCCTGCCGCAGCTGGGCCAGGGTCCGCGTCAGCAGCCGGGAGACGTGCATCTGGGAGATGCCGACCTCCTCGCCGATCTGCGACTGGGTCATGTTGGCGAAGAACCGCAGCATGATGATCTGCCGTTCCCTGGGCGGGAGTTTGGCCAGCAGCGGCTTCAGCGACTCGCGGTACTCGACGCCCTCCAGCGCGGTGTCCTCGTACCCCAGCCGGTCCGCGAGGGAGCCCTCGCCGCCCTCGTCCTCCGGGGACGGGGAGTCGAGCGAGGAGGCGGTGTACGCGTTGCCGACCGCCAGGCCGTCGACGACCTCCTCCTCGGACACCCCGAGTACGGCGGCCAGTTCGGGCACCGTCGGGGAGCGGTCGAGGCGCTGGGCGAGCTCGTCGCTCGCCTTGGTCAGCGCCAGGCGCAGCTCCTGGAGCCGGCGGGGGACCCGGACCGACCAGGAGGTGTCCCGAAAGAATCGTTTGATCTCGCCCACGACGGTCGGCATCGCGAACGTCGGGAACTCCACGCCGCGTTCGCAGTCGAACCGGTCGATCGCCTTGATCAGCCCGATGGTGCCGACCTGGACGATGTCCTCCATCGGCTCGTTGCGGCTGCGGAACCGGGCCGCGGCGTAACGCACCAGTGGCAGGTTCAGCTCGATCAGGGTGTCGCGTACGTAGGCCCGTTCGGGGCTGTCCGCGTCCAGGGCGGCGAGACGCTGGAAGAGGGAGCGGGAGAGGGTGCGGGTGTCGATGGCTTCCGAGCGGTCAGACGCCGTGGGTGCAGTGGAAGCCTCGCTCTTGACGAGCGTGAGCACCTTGGAGCTGCCCTGGTCTACGGACATGCCACCCCCTTGAGGTCGCGGACGGTCGCGTCGGGCGCGTCCGTCGGAGGAACGCAGCCTCAACCTGAATACCGGCGGCGGGGCTGCGGCAAACGCGGTTCCAGCAGAATGTCACATGTCGGCAACACGCTGTAGCGCCAAGTCGACATATCAGTGCAGCGACAGACGGGAATGAGCCCGATCTGTCGGGAAACCGGCCGAGCGATCTCCACCCGTTCCGGTTACGCCTCGATCCTGTTTGCGGATCGCAGGCGGGCGAAGCTCCGGGCGAGCAGCCGGGAGACGTGCATCTGGGACACCCCGAGCTCGGCGCTGATCTGCGACTGCGTCAGATTGCTGTAGTAGCGCAGCAGCAGGATCCGCTGCTCCCGCTCGGGCAGCTGTACGAGGAGGTGGCGGACCAGGTCGCGGTGTTCGACCCCGGCCAGCTCCGGGTCCTCGTAGCCGAGCCGGTCGAGCAGGCCGGGCAGCCCGTCGCCCTCCTGGGCGGCCTCCAACGAGGTTGCGTGGTAGGAGCGTCCCGCCTCGATGCAGGACAGCACCTCCTCCTCGGAGATGCGCAGCCGCTCGGCGATCTCGGGGGTGGTGGGGACCCTGCCGTGCAGCGTGGTGAGGTCCTCGGTGGCCGCGTTCACCTGGACCCAGAGCTCGTGCAGCCGGCGCGGGACGTGCACGGTCCGGACGTTGTCCCGGAAGTAGCGCTTGATCTCGCCGACCACGGTGGGCATCGCGAAGGTGGGGAACTGCACGCCGCGGTCCGGGTCGAACCGGTCGATCGCATTGATCAGCCCGATGGTGCCGACCTGGACGACGTCCTCCATCGGCTCGTTGCGGCTGCGGAACCGGGCGGCCGCGTAGCGGACCAGCGGGAGGTTGGCCTCGATCAGCGCCCCGCGCACCCGGTTGTACTCGCCGGTGCCCGGCTCCAGGCCCTTCAGCTGCCCGAAGAGGACCTGGGTGAGCGCCCGGGTGTCCGCGCCCCTGCCGGCCGGTCTGGCGGGGGCCGGGGGCTCCTCGGGGGACTCCTGCTGGGGTGGCACCTGAGGCGCAGAACTGGCCGGCACGGTCACGCCACCCCTTCGATGTCAATGCGGTCGCTCAGCACGGCCGCAAACTTGCAAAAGCGGTCATAGCATCACAAGAGATGTGCACCGTGTGCAAGCACCGTATATCGCCGTGTTGAGGGCAAGTTGGACATTCTGCGGGCTGTTGTGGTGATGTTTCCGGGGGCGGGTGCGCGTAAGGCCCCCCACGTGTCTTCGGTGGAGGGCCTGCGGGCCGCAGGGCGGTCCGGGAAAACGGACCGGCGTACGGACTCAGGTCACCAGTTCGGTCATGAACTCGCCGATTCCCTTGGCGGCATCGGATATGCCCTGAAAGCCGATTTCCACCAACTCGGCGGCCCTCTTGGGCTGGGTGATGATGACGAAGAGGGCGAACACGGTGAGCGCGCCCGTGATGAGCTTCCTGGTGTCCACGAGCGGTTTCGGCCTCCCCTGCCGGTCCTGCTGAGTCGGGTGAGTCTAACCCGGTCGGGTTCGGCACTCACCCGGTCTTTAAGGACCAACGGCCCGCGGACCGGGGACCTTCGCCGCCTGCCGTGCGGCGGGCGGAAGCGCAGGATTGTCCGTGTGCCCCCCGGTTCTGGCAGGAAACCGGAGGGACGGGGAACGGACCTCACTGCGGGGTTCCGGGCCGCACGCTTCCCCCCTGACGGCGGCCCGGACCTTCGGTCCTTCCTCGCCGGGGGGAGCGGCTCGCCCCCTGTGACCCCGCTTCCCCCGTCCCCACCCGCGAAGGCCCCGGCTCAGGCCGGGGCCTTCCGTGCGTTCCCGGGGGCCGTACGGGCCTGCCCGTGGGCCGTACGGGCCCCTACTCGAGGGCGCCGGTCAGGCCGATCACCGGCTCCACCTGGGAGACCAGCGGCGCCAGCTGGTTCGGCACCTCCATCAGCGCGTTGGCCTGGTTCAGTCCGCTGTTCAGCCGGCCGCCGATCTCCTGTACGGAGCGCGGCTGGGCGCCGGCGGGCATTCCGGAGGGCTGCGGCAGGTCCGGCAGGGCCAGGGGGGCACCCACCGGCAGGGCGGAGGCGGTGGGGGCGGCGAGGCCCGCGGCGGCCCCCGCGAGGGCGAGGGCGGCGAGCATGCGCTGGGTCTTGGTCATGCCGTGACAACGGCCCCGGCGCGGGGGCGGTCACGGCGGACACGCACGAGAGCCCCGGTTCGTACGAACCGGGGCTCTCGTCCAGAGCGGTGGTGGAGGGATTTGAACCCCCGATGGGTTGCCCCATACTCGCTTTCGAGGCGAGCTCCTTCGGCCACTCGGACACACCACCGAGAGAGATCCTAGCCCACCCCGGGGAGTGCTTTGCAAATCCGTTCCGCGTGGTTCCGCTCACCCCGCCCGCGCGGCCGGGGTCACCGCCCCCGGAAGAAGGCGGTGAGCAGGGCGGAGCACTCGTCCTCCAGCACCCCGCGGATCACCTCGGGCCGGTGGTTGAGCCGCCGGTCCCGTACGAGGTCCCAGAGCGAGCCGGCCGCGCCCGCCTTGTCGTCGCCGGCTCCGTAGACGACCCGCGCGACCCGGGACTGCACGAGGGCCCCGGCGCACATGACGCACGGTTCCAGGGTGACCACCAGGGTGCACCCGGGGAGCCGCCATTCGCCGAGCTCCGCCGCGGCGCGGCGCAGGGCCAGCACCTCGGCGTGCGCGGTCGGGTCGGAGCCGGCCTCCCGCTCGTTGTGGCCGGTGCCCAGGACGGCGCCGTCCGGGCCGAGCACGACGGCGCCGACCGGTACGTCACCGGCCGGCACCGCGCGGGCGGCCTCGGCCAGCGCCAGGCGCATGGCGTCCCGCCACGGGTCCCGTACGGGATCGGGGGCGTGCGCGTCCCCGGTCCCGTACGCCTGCGTGTCCCCGGCGGGGTGTGGACGGCTCACCTGGTCCACTAGCGGACGGTCTCCAGGACGTCGGTCGCGCCCAGCGCCTCCGCGAGCTCGCCGAGGGCGTCCTCGTCCAGCGTGAGCAGCTGCTTGCGGCTCACGCCGAGGTCGGCCAGCAGGTCGGGGTCCCCGAGCGGGCCGGCGGGGGCCCGGTCGGCGCCGGTTCCCGCCGCGCCGTCGTCCTCGTCCTCGTCGTAGGAGGCGGCGACCTCCTCCTCGCCGTCCTCGGTGCCGTCGAGGTCCAGCTCGTCCAGCTCGTTGTCGTCGTCCCCGTCGCTGCCCAGCAGCTCGTCGGTGAGCATCGAGCCGTAGGAGCTGCGGGCGGCCGGCGCGGCCTGCGAGACGAAGATCCGCGGGTCGTCCTCACCATCGACGCGGACGACGGCGAACCAGCCGCCCTCCTGCTCGATGAAGGCGACCACCGTGTCCTCGTCGACCGCGGCGGCGCGGGCGAGATCGGTCAGATCGGTCAGCGACTCGACGTCGTCGAGTTCCATGTCGCTCGCTTCCCACCCGTCTTCGGTGCGCGCGAGCAGTGCGGCGAAATACACCGTGACTCTCCCACTGGTCATAGGCGTGATGCCGGTTGGAGGTCCCCCCGGCCGGAGGCCGGAGGGTGGAACGGCCGTCGTGCTTGGCGTTTCGTGCCCCGCCCCATCGGCATCGTGGCAGAAACAGCGGCTTTGCGAGAGGTCTTCCGCGCTTGCGTCGTGCCGTGCCGCCTGCGCGGAGGGCAGCCGGGCGGGCTGTCGTAGGGGATGCGGCGGTTGCCGCCGCGGGTCGCGCCGGGGCGGCGCCGGGCCCGCGGGGGCACGGTACCGCGCGGTGCCCACGGGCCCGCGGGCGGTCCGCGGCGGCTACCAGCGGAAGGTGCGCATGCGCATCTGCTGGCGCATCCGCGCCGCCCGGGCGCGCCGCGGCTGGACCCGGTCCCGCAGTTCCCGCGCCTCGTTCAGATCGCGCAGGAACTGGGCGCGGCGGGCCCGGCGCTCCGCCGTGGTCTCCGGCGTATCGGGTTCCTTCTCTTCCGTCATCGGCTGCGTGCTCGGCCGGTCGTCCGGCATCGGCCACCGTCCCGCCTGGTACGTGGTCCTCCTCCGCGTCGCGGAGCAGACCCCCCGCGACCACCTTCCCCCGGACCGGCCGCTTGATGCCAGAGTCTCCGGCGGGTCTCCCGCAGCCGTTTTCCGTCCACCGCGGGTTCCCGTTCCCGTCCGTCCCGGGTTCCTGTCAGGTCGGCCCGGCGGCGGCGTGCGCGCAGGCCGGGGCGGTCTCACATGCCGGTCGTCGCGGTTACTGTGGGGTCATGCGGATTCACGTCGTCGACCACCCCCTGGTCGCGCACAAGCTGACCACCCTGCGCGACAAGCGCACCGATTCCCCGACCTTCCGGCGGCTCGCCGACGAGCTGGTGACCCTGCTCGCGTACGAGGCCACCCGGGACGTGCGCACCGAGCAGGCCGACATCGAGACGCCGGTCGCCCCGACCACGGGCGTGAAGCTGTCCACCCCGCGGCCGCTGATCGTCCCGATCCTGCGGGCGGGCCTGGGCATGCTGGACGGCATGGTCCGGCTGCTGCCGACCGCCGAGGTGGGCTTCATGGGCCTGGTCCGCAACGAGGAGACCCTGGAGGCCTCCACCTACGCGACGCGCATGCCGGAGGACCTCTCCGGTCGCCAGGTCTACGTCGTGGACCCGATGCTGGCCACCGGCGGCACGCTGGTCGCTGCGATCCAGGAGCTGATCAAGCGCGGTGCCGACGACGTCACGGCCGTGGTGCTGCTGGCCGCGCCGGAGGGCATCGAGGTCATGGAGCGCGACCTGGCGGGCCAGCCGGTGACCGTGGTCACCGCCTCGGTCGACGAGCGGCTCAACGAGCGCGGTTACATCGTCCCGGGCCTGGGCGACGCGGGCGACCGGATGTACGGCGCGGCCGAGTAGCCATGGCGTACGGCCGCACGGCGTAGGGCCTCACGGCGTACGGCGCAGGGCGTACGGCGGCCGGTCAGGCCTGCGGCGCGGCCGGGAGCGGCCGCGCCGGGCCGGGCCTCAGCACTTGCCGGAGGGTGCGGGCGAGGGCTGGGCCAGGGCGGCCATCGCCTTGTCCGCGGTCTCCTTGGCGGTCAGCGCCGTGAAGCCGGTGCCCAGGATCAGGTCGATGTCCGCGGTCTCGCGGGTGTCGGTCTGCTGGGTGGTGCCGGCCAGTTGGGTCGCCAGCACGGAGTAGGCGGCCTTGTCGGTGCGGGCCGAGCCGAGCAGTATCCCGGGCCCGGGGACCTTCTTGTCGAAGTCGGCGGGCGCGTTGCCGACCTTGCCGATGACGAAGCCGCGTTTCTTCAGCTCGTCGCCGACGGCCTTGGCCAGTCCCGCGCGGGGCGTGGCGTTGTACACGTTGACCGTGATCTGCCCCGGCTGCGGGAGCACCACGGCGGGGGCCTTGGAGGCCGCGGCGGGCACCGCCTGTCCGCCCTGCTTGCCCTGGCCGGCCCGGGTGCCGTGGACGCAGTCCTTGCCGGCGGCGGTCTTCTTGCCGTCTCCGCCGAACACGCCGACGAGCTGGAGCGTCCCGTAGCCGAGCAGGCCGAGCGCCATGACGGCGCCGATCACGGCGAGCACGATCCGGCGGCGGCGCCGGGGACGGGAGAGGCGGGGGTAAGCGGTTCCCGTTACGCGGTACTTTCCGCCCATGCCGGGGGGAGTGAGCATGCTCATGGGCGCAGCGTAGTGCTGCCCGGTGACGATGCCTACTAAATGATCTGCTGATAGTGCAGAGCAGACCCGAAAGGCGCAATCAGCCCAGTTCGAGTACCCGCGCGTGCAGTACCTGGCGCTGTTGCAGGGCGGCGCGCACGGCGCGGTGCAGCCCGTCCTCCAGGTACAGGTCGCCCTGCCATTTCACGACGTGCGCGAAGAGGTCTCCGTAGAACGTCGAGTCCTCGGCGAGCAGCGTTTCGAGATCCAGCTGGCCCTTGGTGGTCACCAGCTGGTCGAGCCGGACCGGGCGCGGCGCGACGTCCGCCCACTGCCGGGTGGTTTCCCTGCCGTGGTCGGGGTACGGCCGCCCGTTTCCGATGCGCTTGAAGATCACACGGAAAGCCTACCGGTCCCGCGCCTGCGGGCGCAGCCTCGCGACGGTGATGCAAAGGTGTCAAACAGGGCTATTCCGGGAGTGAGATATGAGCGACAGCACCCCGCGGACCCCGGCGACCGGGGCCGCGGCCGGAACGGCGGCCGGGGCGGAGGCGATCGCGGCCGGGTACGCGTTCACCGGACCGGCGCTCGACCTCGGTGCCTTGCTGTGGGACGGCGCCTGTCGGCCGGAACACCAGGTCCGGGTGCCGTTGTCGATGCTCAACCGGCACGGGCTGGTCTCCGGTGCGACGGGCACCGGCAAGACCAAGACCCTCCAGCTGATCGCCGAACAGCTGTCGGCGAACGGCGTGCCGGTGTTCCTCGCGGACGTCAAGGGCGACGTGTCGGGCATCTCGGCGCCCGGCGTGCCCGGGGAGAAGGTCGCCGGACGGGCCCGGGAAGTGGCCCAGGAGTGGGAGCCGGCCGGATGCCCGGCCGAGTTCTACGCACTGGGCGGTATCGGTACGGGAATTCCGGTGCGGGCCACGGTCACCAGCTTTGGCCCCGTTCTCCTGTCGAAAGTGCTGGAGCTCAACCAGACACAGGAGCAGTCCCTCGGGCTGATTTTCCACTACGCCGATTCCAAGGGCCTGGAACTGATCGACCTGAAGGATCTCCGGGCGGTCGTCGCATTCCTGGTGTCGGACCGCGGAAAGGCGGAACTGAAGGGGATCGGCGGGCTCTCCACGGTGACCGCGGGCGTGATTCTCCGGGCCCTCACGGCATTCGAGCAGCAGGGCGCCTCCGAATTCTTCGGCGAGCCCGAATTCGACACGAGCGAATTCCTGCGGACCGCCCCCGACGGGCGCGGGGTCGTGTCCGTACTGGAGTTGCCGGCGGTCCAGGACAAACCGCAGCTGTTCTCCACGTTCCTGATGTGGCTGCTGGCCGACCTGTTCCACGACCTGCCGGAAGCCGGCGATCTCGAACGCCCGAAGCTGGTCTTCTTCCTGGACGAGGCGCACCTGCTGTTCAGCGGGGCGTCGAAGGCGTTCCTGGCGTCCATCACCCAGACGGTGCGGCTGATCCGGTCGAAGGGGGTCGGGGTCTTCTTCGTGACGCAGACGCCCAAGGACGTGCCCGCCGACGTGCTGGCGCAGCTCGGCAACCGGGTGCAGCACGCGCTGCGGGCCTTCACCCCGGACGACGCGAAGGCGTTGCGGGCCGCCGTGCGCACGTTCCCCGATTCGGAGTACGACCTGGAGGAGCTGCTCACCCGGCTGGGGACGGGAGAGGCCGTGGTCACCGTGCTGAGCGAGAACGGTGCGCCGACGCCGGTGGCCGCGACCAGGCTGCGGGCCCCGCAGTCCCTGATGGGCCCGGTGGACGCGGCCGCGCTGGACCGGGCGGTGAAGTCCTCGCTCCTGTGGCCGCGGTACGCGGAGCCGGTCGACCGGGAGTCGGCCTACGAGCGGATCAGCGCCGAGCAGGCGGCCGCGGAGGCCGGGGCGGAGGCCGCGGCGGCCGCGGCCGAGGAGGAGAAGCGGGCGCGGGCCGCGGCGAGGACGGCGGCGAAGGCGCCGAAGCCCGAACCCTCGCTGGCCGAACAGGTCGTGGGGAGCGGCCTGTTCCGCTCCCTGGCGCGGTCGATCGGCACCCAGCTGGGCCGGGAGATCTCCCGCTCGGTCTTCGGCACCGCCCGGCGGCGCCGCTGAGGCGACGGGCGGATGGGCCGGTGCGGGGCCGGTGCGACCGGTGCGGGGCCGGTGCGGCCGGTGCGAGGCCGGTGCGGCCGGCCGGGCGCCCGGCGGCTCAGCGGGTGCGCGAGCTCCACACGGTGCTCTCCGCGTAGTGGTTGTCGTACACCGGGGAGGAGTCCTTGATGTCCTGCACGGTGGCCTCGCCGGCGCTGACCCGGCCCAGCAGGCGGTAGTAGTCGAAGCGCTCCATGCCGGGGGTGAAGCCGACCAGGACCTGGGCGGTGGAGCCGGCGGTGGGCGCGAAGGCGTGCTTGGTGCCGGGCGGGACGGCGAGGAAGTCGCCCTTGCCCAGCGCGACGATCTCGTCGTCGACGAGGACGTCGAGGCTGCCGTCGATGACGAAGAAGAACTCGGTGGCCCTGGTGTGGAAGTGGACCGGCGCGCCGGCCGCGCCCGCCTCGAACTCGGCGGTGTTGCAGGTCAGACCGGGCTGGTCGGCTAGCAGGGTGATCAGACTGCCGGGGGCGTCGGAGATCTTCTCGGCGTCGGCGTCGCGGGTCAGGAGGGGCGAGGTCTGCGAGCTCTGCGGGGTCTGCGGGGTCTGCGTCGTGTCCATGGCTTAAAAGTAGATCAAGGTGTGACTGGTCCACAGGTGCACTTGATGCATGGTTTTCCCGGTCAATTTCCTGTCGGTTCAGCCCTTGGGGGCCTTGCCCGCGGCCGCCGCCTTCGCGGCCGCCTTCGCCTCCTGCTTGTGGGCGCGGACCTTCGCCAGGGACTCCGGGCCGGTGATGTCCGCCGCCGAGCGGTAGACGCCCGCCTTCCCGTAGCCGCCCGCGGCCTCCCGCCAGCCCTTGGGGCGTACGCCCAGCTGCTTGCCCAGCAGGGCCAGGAAGATCTGGGCCTTCTGCTCGCCGAAGCCGGGCAGGGCCTTCAGCCGGGCCAGCAGCTCGTCCCCGGTCCGCACGTCCGACCAGACCGCCGCGGCGTCGCCGTCGTAGTGCTCGACCAGGTACCCGCACAGCTGCTGGATCCGCTTCGCCATCGATCCCGGGTAGCGGTGCACGGCCGGCTTCTCCGACAGCAGCGCGGCGAACGCCTCCGGGTCGGCGGCCGCGATGGCGTGCGCGTCCAGGTCGTCGGCGCCCATCCGCCGGGCGATCGTCCACGGCCCCGAGAACGCCCACTCCATCGGTACCTGCTGGTCCAGCAGCATGCCCACCAGCGCGGCCAGCGGGCTGCGGCCCAGCAGCTCGTCGGCCTCCGGCTGCTGCGCGAGCCTCATGGTGATGTCCATGCCTCCAGCCTGCCCCGTGGCCCGGCTCCGCGCGCGGTTGTCAGAGCCCCGGCCTAGCGTGTCTACCGAGCGGACCGTGGCACCCGAGCGGACACACGCGACAGGAGTGGATCCACCATGACCGACTTCCCCGAAGGCGCGCCCTGCTGGGCCGATGCGATGTTCAAGGACGTCGAGGGCGCGAAGCGCTTCTACGGCGAGGTGCTCGGCTGGACCTTCGGCGAGGCGTCCTCCGAGTACGGCAACTACACGCAGGCGTATGCGGACGGCAAGGCGGTGGCGGCCGTGGTCCCGCCCATGCCGGGCGGGGAGGACATGCCCTCGGCGTGGTGCCTGTACTTCGCCACCTCCGACGCCGCCGCCACCGCCGAGAAGATCAAGGCGGCCGGCGGCAATCTGCTGATGGAGCCGATGCGGGTCGGCGACTTCGGCACCATGCTGCTCGCCCAGGAGCCCAGCGGAGCGGTGTTCGGCTGCTGGCAGCCCGGCCTGCACCGGGGTTTCGAGAAGGTCGGGGAGAACGGCGCCTACGCCTGGGCGGAGGTGTTCACCCGCGACCCGGGCAAGGCCGACGGCTTCCTCAAGGCGGTCTTCGGGTACTCCGGCCAGAAGATGGAGACGGGCGAGGACCCGGATGCGGCCGGCATGGACTTCAAGGTGTTCAGCGTGCCCGGTCACGAACAGCCGGTCCTGGGGCGGATGAGGATGGGCGAGGAGTTCCCGCCGGAGGTCCCCCCGTACGTCCAGCTCTACTTCACCGTTCCCGACTGCGACGCCGCGGTGAAGAAGGCCAAGGACCTGGGCGGCGCCCTGCACTTCGGGCCGATGGACAGCCCGTTCGGCCGGTTCGCCGCACTGGCCGACCCCCAGGGTGCGGCCTTCGCGGTCATCGACATGTCCAGCACGTCGGGGGAGATGCCGCAGCTGACCGACGAATGACCGGCTGACCGGCTGACCGGCTGACCGGCTGACCGGGTGAGTGGACGGCCGGGTGCCGGGTGCCGGGTGAGCGGATGGCCGGTGGGCCCGACAGGGCCCCGTGGGGGCGGGGGGTTAACCCCCGCCCGATCCGGTGGGCGGCACCATCGGCGGCGGACGGCCGGGACGGCACGATCGTCGGTATGACTGCCGATCGCACCTCCCGCCCCCGTCCGGCCGCGGCCGCCACCGCCGTGGGCGTCGCCCTCGCCGTCGCCGCAGGACTCCTGCTCACCAGCGGCTGCTCGCTGCTGCCCGGGGACCGGAAGACCGCCGTCACCGATGCAGAGGTCACCGCCGCCGTCACGGCGGTGGACCTGCGGGACACCGGCTCCGGGGACATCACCGTCACGCCCGGGGACGGCCCGGGGGTCGCCGTGCACCGCACGATCCGCTACCGGGGTGGTGAGGTGCCCACCACCGGCCAGCGGGTCGCCGGAGGGGTGCTGACCTTCGGTGACGGCGACTGCGACGGCGACTGCTCCATCGACTACGAGCTCAGGGTGCCGGCCTCGGCGACGGTGAAGCTGCGCAGCAGCAGCGGGGACATCACCGTGACCGGGGTGGCCGCGGCCGACCTGCACGCCGACTCGGGCGACGTCCGCGCGGACCGGATCGCGGGCGCGCTGAAGGTGCGCACCTCTTCGGGGGACATCGCCGGCACGGCCCTGGCCGGGCCCGACGCCGACGCGCAGTCCTCCTCCGGCGACGCGCGGCTGGAGTTCACGGCGGCGCCCCGCTCCGTCTCGGCGAACACCTCCTCCGGTGACGTCACCCTGCGCCTTCCGGGAGGGCCCTACCGGGTGGACACCAGGACCGACTCCGGGGACCGCGAGGTCTCCGTGCCCACCGATCCGGCCGCGGAGCCGCGCCTCACGGTGAAGACCTCCTCCGGGGACGTCCGGATCGGGCCCCGAGGGGTCTGATCACCGCCTGATGTGGATCACGACGCGCAGGAGCGGGCTGGAAGGGTGGTTCCGGTTGGCGGATGAGACGGCCTGAGCGCGGCGCCGCGAACTCCGTTCTAGTGTCGGTGGTGTGACGTCCCGCCGGACGGCGCACCGCATCCGGACAAGAGGTCGAACGAATCATGAGCCTGAGCATCCGCAACCAGATCCCCGGCACCGTCACGTCCGTCGCCGTCGGCGAGGCCATGGCCGCGGTCAAGGTCCGTCTGGAGGGCGGCCAGGACATCACCGCCGCCATCACCGCCGACGCCGTGAAGGACCTGGGCTTCGCCGCGGGCTCCTCGGTGAAGGCGCTGGTCAAGGCCACCGAGGTGGCCCTGGCCACCGGCCCGGTCGAGGGCATCTCGATCCGCAACCAGATCAACGGCACGGTCGTCGACGTGGCCGCGGGCCCGGCCATGGCCTCCGTCAAGGTCGACGTGGACGGCGGCGAGCTGACCGCCGCGGTGACGGCCGACGCCGTCGAGGCGCTCGGCCTGGCGGCCGGCACCCGCGTCGTCGCGCTGATCAAGTCGACCGAGATCTCCCTGGCCACCGCCTGACCCCGGCCACCGCCTGACCCCGGTCACCGCGCGACCCTCAGGACCGGTCCATCGCGCCGAACCACACGTGCGTGACCGCGCTGACGTACCGCGCCCCGCACCGGTCCGAGGGCACCACCAGCTGGGCCCCCGCCTCGTCGAGGTCCTCCCCGTCGAGGCGGGTGGCCAGCAGCACCGGGTTGTCGGCGAAGTCCGCGTCCACCTCGGCCCACGCCAGCACCGTGTGGTGGCCGTCGCCCCCGTTCACCGTCAGCAGGAAGCGCGAGCGCTCCTTCCGCCGGCCCGCGTCGAAGCCCGGTCCCGCGTCCGCGACCACCTCGCGGAGCAGCGCCCCCTCGAACACGTGGTGCTGCGGGCCGTTCGTCGCGCAGTCGAACGTGACCTCCGCACGGTGCTGCGGCCAGGACCGCAGGTCCTCGACGGTGAGCTTCGCCGGGTGCTCCAGCTCCCCGTGCAACATGAGTTCGGCCATGGCTGAGTCATGCCCCGAACCTGACCGGCGAATCCTTATCTGCCAGCTTCAGGGCTTCCTACAGCTAGCAGGTTCATGGCCGATCGGTCGTCTGGGACTGCATCTTCAGCCACACCATGTCCCGGAGGACCGGTACCTCGGTGAAGCGCACCGAGGTCGCGTCCCGCAGCGCGTTCGTGAAGGCCGGGGCCACCGGGTTGAACGGGCTCTCGCTCATCGACTTCGCACCCAGCGGGCCGATCGAGTCCGAGGTCTCCGTGAAGTGGACCTCGGTGCGCGGGACGTCCGCGTACTGCGGCAGCCGGTAGCGGCGGAACGCCGCCGTGATGACCTCGCCGCGCTCGTCGATCCGCACGGTTTCGAACAGCGTCGCGCCGAGTGCCTGCGCCACGCCGCCCTCCACCTGGCCGAGGCACTGCATCGGGTTCATCACCTTGCCCGCGTCCGCCGAGTGCACGCTGCGCAGGATCTTCATCTCACCGCTGTCGGGGTCCACGGCCAC
The DNA here is from genome assembly GCF_040684755.1 of Streptomyces sp. NPDC089799. Classification (NCBI taxonomy): domain Bacteria; kingdom Bacillati; phylum Actinomycetota; class Actinomycetes; order Kitasatosporales; family Streptomycetaceae; genus Streptomyces; species Streptomyces sp. NPDC089799. The sequence continues at coordinate 226,189 of NZ_JBFBGR010000007.1, forward strand.
CCGGAACCACTGGGCGTTGAACGCCACCGAGCGCGGGGTGCCGCCGAAGTGGCCCTCGGCGCTGATCTCGCTCGCCTTCCCCTTGGCGTGGGCCGCCTCGTAGAGCTCCTTGAGGGTGACCACCCGGCCCGCGCAGTCGAAGGCCTCGGGGCCGAGCAGGCACAGGTGCCGGGCGACCCCCGTGTGCTCGGAGGCGAAGGTCTTCATGCGTTCGGCCAGCGAGGTCGCGGCGAGCAGCACTGCCTTGCCCGCCACCACGGTGCCGGCCGACCCGAAGGCGCCGGTGTCGTGCCGGACCACGTCGGTGTCGGACTGGCGGACGGTCAGCCGGTCGGCCGTGGTGTTCAGCGCGTAGCCGGCGAGCTGCTTGTGGACCGTGGTGGTGCCGTTGCCGAACTCGGAGGTGCCGACCGCGATGTCGTACGTGCCGTCCTGGAGCAGGGTGAGGGTGGCGTCGGCGTAGTGTCCGCGCGGCGGACTCGTGGCGATCATCGACACGGCGGTGCCCTGGCCGGTCACCCAGCCCGGCGGCACCTTCTCGTGGCTGGTGTCCTCGGCGATGGCCTTGCGTATCACGGCGAGGCACTCGGCCAGGCCGTAGCTGGCGATGAACAGGTCGTCGTCGTGGCCGATCGGGGTGTGCATGTGGTCGAGCGGACCGATGATGTTCTTCTCGCGGAACTCCAGCGGGTCCATGCCCAGGCGCCGTGCCACCTCGTCCATCGCCGACTCCAGGGCGAAGGTGGTCTGGCCCAGGCCGTAGCCGCGGAAGGCTCCGGACGGGACGACGTTGGTGTAGACGGAGTACGCCTCTACCTTCTTGTGCGGGGCGTTGTAGATGACGAAGGACTCACCGGCGCTGTGGTACATCACGCCCGGGCCGTGGTTGCCGTACGCGCCGGTGTTGGACACGATGCGCATGGAGATGGCGGTGAGTTTGCCCTCGGCGCTGGCGCCCAGCTTGATCCTGACGGTGAACGGGTGCCGGCTGCTGGCGCCGTAGAACTGTTCGGCGCGGGTGAACTCCAGCTTCACCGGGCGGCGCAGCTGCAGGACGGCCAGGGCCACGATGTCCTCGGCGAACATCTCCTGTTTGCCGCCGAACCCGCCGCCGACGCGACCCGTGAACACCCGGACGTCATCCTCGCCGAGCCCGTACAGCGCGCACAGCGCCCGACGGGTCAGGAACGGGGTCTGGGTGGAGGACCGGATGGAGAGCCGCTCGCCGGTGCCGTCCTCCTTCGGTTCCATGTACCCGACGCAGCCGTGGGTTTCGAGGCTGGCGTGCTGCACGCGCTGGGTCTGGAAGGTCTCCTCGTAGACCACCGCGGCCTCGGCGAACCCTTGCTCCACGTCGCCGATCTCGCCGTGCACCTCGCCGGCCACGTTGTTCTCGACGCGGGCGATCCGGGCCTCCGGGCCCTTGCCCGCGTGGATGACCGGGGCGCCCGGGGCCATGGCCTTCTCCGGGTCGATCACATAAGGGAGTTCCTCGTACGTGACCTTGATCCGGCGGCAGCCCTCCTCCGCGGCGCCCTCGCTGTCGGCGACGACGGCGGCGACGCGCTGTCCGACGAACCGGACGACGTCGTCCAGCAGACGGGTGTCGTCGGGGTCCTCGTGGGGGTGCTCGTGGCGGGCGCTGGAGTAGAGGGTGTCCGGCACGTTCTCGTGGGTGAACACGGCGTGCACACCCGGTACGGCCATGGCCTCGGAGGTGTCGATCGCGAGGATCCGGGCGTGCGGGTGGGGGGACCGCAGCAGCTTCATGTGCAGCAGTCCGGGCACGGCGATGTCGAAGGTGTAGCGGGCGAGGCCGGCGACCACCTGCGGGGCGGCGGGTGCGGCGAGGTTGCGGCCGACGGCCTGGCCCGCCTCGGGCTCCTCGACGTGCTTCACGCCGCGGACGGCGTCTTCGATGGCGCGGTAGCCGGTGCAGCGGCAGATGTTGCCCTTGAAGGCGCGCGGCAGGTCGTCGAGCTTGCCGTCGTCGTGGCAGGTGCCCTTCTCGGCCTCCAGGGCGGCGGTGGTCATGATGAACCCGTTGGTGCAGAAGCCGCACTGGAAGCCCTGGGCCTCCAGGAACTTGCGCTGCACCGGGTGGAGCTCGCCGTCGGGATGGGCCAGGCCCTCCAGGGTGGTGACCACCCGGCCCTCGGCGCGGACGGCCGGGTAGAGGCAGGAGTGCACCGGCCGGCCGTCCACGTGGAGGGTGCAGGCGCCGCAGTCGCCCTGGTCGCAGCCCTTCTTCGTGCCGAACCAACCGCGTTCGCGGACGTACGTGCGCAGGCACTGGCCGGGCCTCGGCTCGTCCTGGAACCGCTGCTTGTTGATCTCGATCTCGTAGCTCATCGGGAAGCCTTCTCCAGCGTGAGTTCGGCGCGGATCTCCTCCGCCTGGCGCAGGGCCATGTGGCGCCGCCAGGCGGGCAGCCCGTGGATGTCGTCGAACCACTCGTCGGGGCGGACGGTGCCGTCGATCGCCCCGCGCAGCTCGGCGGCGGTCGGCCACAGGGCGAACCAGAAGCGGAAGGGGCGGGTCGTGGCGGCCGAGACGGTCAGGGCGAAGGAGCCGTCCCGCGGGTCGGCCGTGCCGATGACCAGGGAGGCGGAGCGGCCGAGGCCGTAGAGCGAGCACTGGCGGAAGGCGGTCCGGCACTCCAGCGAGCGGGCCGGGATGCGCACCGAGCGCAGCAGTTCGCCCTCGTTCAGGTCCTTGACGCCCGCGCCCCGGATGAACTCGGTGACGGGCAGCCGGCGGGTGGCGCCGTCCTGGCCCTGCAGGAAGACCGTGCCGTCGAGGGCGGCCGCGAGGGAGATGACCGGGCCGGCGGGCAGGCCGTTGCAGAGGTTGCCGCCGACGGTCGCCATGTTCCAGATCTTGAAGCTGGCCAGGAAGGCCCGGCAGCACTGCTCGACGAGCGGCGCGGCGGGCTTGCCCAGGGACCGGCCGAAGCGGGACAGCTGGGTGATGGTGCAGGTGGCGGCGATGTCCAGGGAGCCGTCGGGCTGCCAGGTCAGCGGCTCCCAGCCCATCCGGGAGAGGTCGACCAGGCGGCGGATGTGCGTCTGCGGTTCGGAGAAGAGGTACGTGCCTCCGCCGAGCCAGGCGTCGCCCGGGCGCCAGGGCTCGCGGCGGCGCCCGTCACGCACGTCGACCACGGTGTTGAGATCCATTTTCCGCCACTTCCCTTCGCCGGTAGTCCGCTGATGGCGCAAACCTCCCATTCAGTGAAGCAATGGGGGCGGGAGGGGCACGACTGTTCCGGGACACGGAAAAAGATGGACCTGCCGGACATATCTTTGGTGGATCATCCAAGAGCCTATCTGGCTGAAACGCCTTGCATTTACGATGGTGATTCAAGTATTCGCCTGGCGAATGTGGGTAACCCCCCGCCGCAAGGAGTCCCTGTCATGCACGTCCTCGATCTGCTCCAGTCCGACAACCTCGGCCTCAACCTGCTGTGGGGCGACCCGAACCTTCTCGGGCAGGAGGTCAGTGGGGTCACCGCCACCGATCTGGAGGACCCCGGGCGCTTCCTGGAGCGCGGCGAGCTCGTGCTCAGCGGCCTGGTGTGGTGGGCGCCGGACGAGCCGTCCCGCACCGAGCGGTTCGTCGCCGCCCTCTCGGCCGCCGGGGCCACCGCCCTGCTCGCGGGCGAGGAGACCCACGGCGGGGTGCCCGAGGACCTGGTGGCCACCTGCCGCGCCCACCGGATGCCGCTGGTCGCGGTGCCGGCCCGGACCAGCTTCCGGGCGGTGACCGAAACGGTGTACCTGCGGCGGTGGGGCGACCTCAGCCGCCGCCCCACCCGGCTGTTCGCCCTGCCCGAGAACGTCCGCAACGAGCTGAGCGCGCTGCTGGAGCGGGGTGCCGACCCGGCCGAGCTGCTGGACCGGGCCTGCGCCCACCTGGGCCGGCTCTCCTGCCACCTGCTGACCGCGAGCGGCCGCACGGTGGCCCGTACGCCGTCCGCCCCGCCGATCCCGGCGCGGCGGGCCGCGGACCCGGCCCGGCTGGGCGGGGTCTCGCTGCGCGTCGGCGCGGCCGGGTCGCCGTACGACGCCTGGGTGCTGCACGTGCCCGACCCGGACGCGGCCCCGCCGCGCGTGCTGCACGAGATCGCCGAGGTGTTCGCCCAGTACCGCGACGGCCAGGCCGGCCGGGAGGCGGTGGCCCGGCAGACCGGGGAGGAACTGCGGGGCCTGATCGAAGCGGGCGCCGCGGTGGATCCGGGCGTGCTGGAGGAGGCCCTGCAGGCGGCCGGGCTGCCGCCCAAGGGGCCCTACCGGGTGCTGGTGGCGAACTCGGGGGCGGCACTGGCCGAGGCGCTGGCACACCTGGACGGCGTCCGCGTGGTGGGGGAGTCGGTCGCGGTGCTCCACGAGGGGTACGGGCCGGGTGCCGCCGACACCATGGACCGGCTGCGCGCGGTCTGGCCGCTGCTGCGGTCCTGCCGCCCCGAGGCCGGGATCCGGCTGGGCGCGGGAGCGCAGGCGGCCGGGCCGGAGGACCTGCGGGCGGCGCTGCGCCAGGCCCGGTTCGCACTGTCGGCGGCCGACGAGCAGGAACCCGTACGCGCGGTGGACGACCTGGAGACGCTGTCCGAGCTGCTGGCGGGGGTGCCCCCGGAGGTCCGGGAGGTGTTCCGCGGGCGCATGCTCGGGCCGCTGGGGGACGGGATGCTGCGGGAGACCCTGGAGGTCTTCCTGGCGAACAACTGCTCCTGGACGCGCACGGCGGAAGCCATGCACCTGCACGTGAACACGGTGCACTACCGGATCGAGCGGGTGGAGGCGCTCACCGGCCGGGACCTCTCGCGGCTGGACCACAAGCTGGACCTGTACGCGGCACTGCGCTGCGCCTGACCGGTCGGGCCGAGACCCGACCGGTCGGGTCTCGGCCCGACCCGTCAGGCTTCGCCCAGCAGTGCGTCGGCGATGGCCGTACGGGCGTACAGGACCGACCGGCCGCTGCGGTGCGCGGTGACCAGGCGGGCGTCGCGCAGGGCGGTCAGGTGCTGCGAGACCCCGGCCGCCGAGAGGCCGCACAGCAGCGCCAGCCGGGTGGTCGAGGCGGGGGTGTCCAGCTCGGCCAGCAGCTGGGCGCGCGAGCGGCCCAGCACGGCGGCGACGGCCTCGGTGGAACCGGTCCGCCGCGGCTCCCACAGCATCCCGACTCCCCGGGCGGGATAGGCGAGTTGGGGCGGGTCCGGGGGCAGGATCCGGGTCAGGATCCGCGGCCAGGCGAACACCGACGGCACCAACAGCAGCCCGGAGCCCGCCTGGTCGCGGCTGAGCGAGCAGTGGCGGCGGAGCAGGGTCAGGGTGCCGTCGTCCCAGCGGACGTTCTCGTGCAGTTCGTTGAGCACGTGGGCGGAGCCGTGCTCGGCGACCTGGCGGGCACGGTGGAAGACGTCCGATTCCAGCAGCCGGCTGATCCGCGCCCAGTACGGTGCGAGCGCGATCTCCCAGTAGTGCGCGATCTCTTCCGCGACCTTGGCGAGTGCCTGTTCCGGCTCCTCGCGCAGCAGTCGGAGCCTGGTGCCGGACTCCCCGTTCGCGGCCAGCATGTCCAGATCGGACCGGACCCGTGCCGACGGGCTCCGCCGGATCAGCTCCAACTCCTCGGCCAGGGTGGGGAAAGGGCTTGCGGGCGTCGGGTTCAGGAAGTCGGCGAGGTAGCCGTCGGCGGGCACCAGGGCGGCGAGCCAGCCGCGGTCCAGTCCGGCGGCGGCCACCCGGGGGCGCACCTGGGCGGCCCAGTTCCGGTGCAGCGGGGAGGCGCCGGGATCGCGCAACACGCGGTAGCCGGTGACCACTTCCCACATCGGGGACACGGCGAACCGGGTCTGCGCGAGGTCCGCCGCGGAGAACGTCAGCTCCGATTCCATCCCGACTCCCCCTCAAGCCGTGCCGGATGCGCCCGTGCCGGATGCGCCCGTGCCGGATTCACCCGGATCGGATGCGCCCGGCTCGGATCCATTGGATTCGGTCTCAGCTTAATCAATCGGCGGCAGCGGCCACCGGCCCGCAGGCTCCTCCCATGCTCTCCAGCTTCCGCGGCCTCCCGCGCACCGTCTGGACCGTGTTCGCCGGCACCGTGATCAATCGCCTCGGGTACATGGTCACCCCCTTCCTGGTCTTCTTCCTCTCCTCGCGCGGGGTCACCGGCAGCGAGACGGCGTACGTCCTCGGCGCCCTGGGCGCGGGCAACCTGATCGGCCCGGCCGTGGGCGGCCTGCTCGCGGACCGCGTCGGACGGCGCCCGGCGATGCTGACCGGGCTGCTCGGCTCGGCGGTCGCGCAGGGCGCCCTGTTCGTGGCACCGGGCGTGCCGACCATGGCGGCGGCGGCACTGCTGATCAGCGCGGCCGGCGGGATGGTGGGCCCGGCGTCGTTCGCGCTGATGGCCGACACCGTCGAGGCGGAGGGCCGGCAGCGGGCGTACGCGCTGCTGGGCTGGGGCGTGAACATCGGCACGGCGGTCGCGGGCGTGCTCGGCGGGCTGCTGGCGGCGCGCGGGTACTGGCTGCTGTTCGCCGTGGACGCCACGACGATGGTCGTGTACGCGGTGGTGGTCGCGACCCGGCTGCGGGAGCCGGCCCGGCCGGCGGCCGGCGCACGTGGGAGCGGGTCCTCCGGCGGGGTCGGCTACGCGGTGGTGCTGCGGGACCGGCTGCTGCTCGGTCTGCTCGGTGTCTTCGGCGTCCAGCTGTTCGTGTACTCCCTCACCGAGGTGGCGCTGCCGATGGCCGTCCACGACAGCGGCCTGTCCCCGGCCGTCTACGGCGCGATGGCCGCGGTGAACGCCGTCCTGGTGGTCCTGCTGCAGCCGTACGCCACGGCCCGACTGGCGCACCTGCCGCAGCTCCGGGTGCAGTGCGCGGGCAGCGTGCTGATCGCGGTGGGCGTGGCCCTGACGGGCGTCGCCGACGGCATCGCCGGGTACGCCTTGTCGGTGGTGGTGTGGTCCCTCGGCGAGGTGGTGGTCGCGGGCATCGCGGCCGCGGCGGTGGCCAACCTGGCGCCGGCGCACGCCCGGGGCCGGTACCAGGGGGCGTTCGGCTGGGTCTGGGGCACGGCCCGGTTCGCGGCCCTGACCCTGGGCGTCACCGTGTACACGGGGCTCGGCGCGGCGGTGCTGTGGTGGACGGCCCTGGCGGCCGGCCTGTTCTGCTCGGCGGCGACCCTGGCGCTGGCCGGACGGGTGGCCAGGCGGACGGAGCACGAACTGGCGGCATGAGCGGCCCCCGGCCCGACAGGGGTGGGCCGGGGGTGGCCGAGCCGTCCGGGTGCGCCCGGAGTGCGCACCCGGACGGCCGGCGGTACGCATGGAGCACCATGGGAAATCTGTCCTGCAGATACGTCTGCTACCTCGCCGGCACTCCCGACCAGGTCTGGTACGCGCTGACCGATGCCGACCTGACGGCCGCCTACTGGGGCCACGCCAACGTCTCCGACTGGCGGCCGGGCTCCCCGTGGGAGCACCGGCGTACGGACGGCTCGGGCATCGCCGATGTCGTCGGCACCGTCCTGGAGAGCGTGCCGCCCACCCGTCTGGTCTCCACCTGGGCGCTGCCCGGGGACGCGGCGAGTGCGGCGGACCCGTCCCGGGTGACCTTCGGCATCGAGGCGTGGGAGGACCTCGTCCGGCTCACCGTCACCCACGAGAACCTGGCCGACGAGGCCGAGGTCGCGGAGGCGGCGGCCGGCTGGGCCGCGGTGCTGTGCAATCTGAAGACCCTGCTGGAGACGGGCCGTACGCTGCCGCAGCAGCCGTGGCTCTTCCCCGGGGGCCCGACCGGATGAGATCCGGTACCCGGGGGTCCACTTCCCGGGGGTCCACTTCCCGGGCGTCCACTCCCCCGGGCGTCCACTCGCCTGGGGTTCAGTCGCCCACGCTGAGCACGGCGAGCGTGATGTTGTCGGAGCCGCCGGCCTCGATGGCGGCCCGCCACAGGGCGAAGGCCGCCCGGCCGTCGTCCTCGGCGCCGGTCAGCAGCCGGTCCAGCTCCTCGTCGGGGACCGAGTCGGTGAGCCCGTCGGTGCAGATCAGGCAGCGGTGGCCGGCGGTCAGCGGCATCCCCACCAGATGCGGTGTGACCTGCTGGAACTCAAGGCTGCCGCCGAGCGTCTGGGTGACGATCGACGTGGTCCGCTGGCCCGGCCGGAGAGGCGGGCTGTCGTCGACGCTGACCTGCCGGAGCCCGTCCCGGCAGGTCTCGTAGACCCTGCTGTCGCCCACGTTGAAGGTGAGCAGCGAGTCGGCGAGGACGACGACGCCGGCGACGGTGGTCCCCATCGTCAGCAGGGCCGGATCGCCGTCGGCCGCCGCGTAGACGGCGTCGTTGCAGGCCTCGAGCCCCCGCCGGACCGCGTCCTCGCCGTCCAGGGCCGGGCCGAGCAGGGAGAGGTTGCGGACCACCAGGGCGCTGGCGACCTCCCCGGCGGGCTGCCCGCCGAGGCCGTCGGCGACGGCGACGCACAGCGGGGTGCCGCGGCGGAACACCAGGGTCTGCGGGTTCTCGGTGACGGTGCCGCACAGTGTCCAGGGGCCGATGACCAGGCTGTCCTCGTTGTGCTCACGGACCAGCCCGGCATGGCTCAGCGCGGTCACCGCGACGTACGGCGCCACCACACCCACCTCATCCCACCATTGTGGCGCCGGGGTCAGTCCTCCACCCACTCCACGAGCTGGATCACCACTCCGTTGGGGTCGGTCATCTGGAAGAGGCGCTCGCCCCACGGCTCTTCGCGCAGCGGCATGGTGATGGGCGCGCCCTCGGCCCGCAGCCGGGCCTCCTCGGCCTCCAGACCGGAGACGGTCAGCGCCAGGATCAGCCCGCTCGCGTTCTGGTCCCGCTGCTCGGGCGGGAGGACGTCGGTGCCGCGCCGCAGCAGGATGACGTCGACGGCGTCGTCGTCCCGGGTGAGGGCGACGAAGCCGTCGGTGGCCATGGCAACGCGGTAGCCGACGTGGGTGGTGAGGAAGTCCATGGAGGCGTCCACGTTGGCGACGGTCAGGGACAGGGTGGAAGCGGAAACGTTCACGGCGGCTCCTCGTACGGGTGCGGGTGCGGGTGTCGTGTGACGGGCGGGCTCAGTAGGTGCGGCGCGGCGCGTTGTGCCGTGTGGCGCGGGCGCTGGTCCCGGTGCGGCCGGCACGGGGCAGATCGCGTACGGGGCGGCGCGGGGCCGGGGCCGGCCCGTTGTCGGCGGAGGTTCCGGTGAACGCGGCGGCGAGGCGGATGCCGAGGTCGGTGCCGATGGTGCTGTTGAGGGTGGTGCCGACGGTGCCGTTGTTTCGCATAGGCAAGTTCTCTCTTCCCTTCAGCCGAACTTTACGACGGACGTAACTTTACGCACGGCCCGTCGAGGGGGTCAAGCGTAATTTTGCTATCGATGTAAGATTCGCCCATGGCCACCGAGAACATGGGACTCCGCGAGTCCAAGAAGCAGGAGACCAGGCAGCTGATCTCCGACCAGGCGACCCGGCTCTTCATCGAGCAGGGCTTCGAGCAGACGACCATCGCCGAGATCGCCGCTGCGGCCCGGGTCGCCAAGAAGACGGTCACCAACTACTTCGCCCGCAAGGAGGACCTGGCCCTCGACCACCACGAGGCGTTCACCGCGAGCCTGGCCCGCGCGGTGGCCGACCGGGCCGACGGCGAATCGCCGCTCGCCGCGCTCCGGCGGGAGTTCACCACCGCGCTGGACCGGTGCGATCCCGTCGCGGGCTTCACCGGCCCCGAATTCGCCCGCATGGTCGCGGACAGCCCGACCCTGACGGCCCGGCTCCGCGAACTCCACGACCAGCGGGAGGAAGTCCTCGCCGAGACCCTGGCCGCCACCGCCCCGTCCACACTTCCGTCCACGCTTCCGGCCCCGGCCCCGGCCCCGACCGGCTCCGGAGCGGGAGACGACGTTCCCGACTTCGCCTCCCGGGCGGTGGCCGCCCTCCTCGGCGCGGGCCACCGCCTCCTCTTCCGGCGCATCCAGGAACTCACCCTGGCGGGCCGTTCGAACGACGAGATCGCCACGATCCTGCGCCCCGAAGCCGACGGGGTCTTCGGTCTCCTCGCCGACTCCCTCGGCGAGGGCGGCGCGAGCGGCGAAGCCCCGTAGGGAGACCGCCCGTAGGGAGAACGCCCGTAGGAGTGATCACCGGTGCGCCTGCGTGAACGCCCAAGGTCCCTCCGCCCAGGATGCGCCCATGATCACTTCCACACCCCTGCTGCGCCGCGCCCTCGTGCCCCTCGTGGCGGCCGTCGCCCTGCTGACCACGGCAGGCTCCGCCTCGGCCGCCGCCTGGGAACCGTGCGGCTCGGTCATCACCGCCCCGCTCAACCCGCCGGCCGACCCCGACGACCCCTGCCCCAGCACCGACCCGGTGGTGTGCCGCATCCGCGTGCTCCCGATGGACCAGAAGGTCGAGGCCCAGCGCACCCGGATGAGCTACCACCGGCTGCTGGAGGACATGCACCAGACCGAGGCCGACATGCGTGCGGCGGGGGCCACCGACGAGGAGATCGCCAGGGAGCTCGTCGACATGCGCAACCAGGCCAAGGAGATCACCCGTGCCGGCATGACCCCGGAGGAGGTCCGCGTCCTGGAGGAGCGCAACCGGGCCAAGTACGGCAACCCCCTCGGCCCCACCGCCGACCAGCTCTACGCCAAGTACGGCACCTGGCAGCAGGTCATCGACGCCTCCATGCGCACCAGTTACGCCGTGGACCGCGAGCTGAGCCTGGAATACCGCCCCTGCCCGGTCACCACCACCGAAACCCCCACCCGGACCGCCGCCTAGCCCCTGCCTGGCCCCTGCCTGGCTCCCGCCCGGTCCCCGCCACGGGCCCGGACGGCGCACGCGGTCCGGGCCCCGGTCACCCGACAGGCGTGGAAGGGTGCTCAGCCCGGGAGTTCGCCGGCGGCCTTCTCGATCAGGTCGACGACCTGGCCCGGCCGGGAGGCCAGGGAGGCGTGGGAGGCGTCGAGTTCGACGATCGCCCGGGGGTCCATCCGCTGCGCCATGCGGCGCTCGTTGTCGGGGTGGATCATCCGGTCCTGGGTGGAGACCTGGTACCAGCTCGGCTTCTTCCTCCAGGCCGGCGCGGTCACGGTGTCCCCGAACGTCGAACCCAGCGGTGCCTTCTGGGTGACGGCCATCACCAGGGCCTCGTCGGCGGACAGGTCCTGGCAGAAGCTCTCCCGGAACCTGTCCTGCCTGATCCACAGGTAGCCGTCGGAGTCGGGTGCGATGTTGTCGAAGGCCGCGGGCGGCATCTCCTGGCTGATCTGCCCCGGGCTCTCGCCCGCGTCCGGGGCGAAGGCGGCGACGTAGACCAGCCCGGCCACATTGGGCAGGTCGCCGGCTTCGGTGATCACCGCGCCGCCGTAGGAGTGGCCGACGAGCAGGACCGGCCCGTCGATCTGCCGGACCATCCTGCGCGTCCGCTCGGCGTCGTCGGCGAGCGAGGTCAGCGGGTTCTCCACCGCGTGCAGCCGGCCGAAACCGCGCCGGTGCAGCTCGACGATGACGTTCGACCAGTGGGCGGCTCCGCCCCAGAAACCGTGGACCAGGACGATCGAGGGCTTGTCTGCCATGAGCGTGGACCGTTCTTCGAGGGGTGTGCTGTCTCGGGATCCCCCGGGTCTCTCCCCGCGCCCACGCTAGGCGTCCGCTGCGCGCGCCCGGCCACGGCCCACACACCGTGTCCCCCGATCGGCCGTCCTCCCGTCCGGCCCGGTGCGTCAATTCGCGCCGACCGCGTACCGGTAGGACACCCGGATGATCTGCCAGACCGTCTCCAGCTCCGCCGCCGTCCTGGGCCCGTAGACGAGCGTGACCGCCTGGACGGGGTGGTGCACGCCCCAGCCCGTGGCGATGACCTCGGCCTCGACCTCCGGCGGGAGCGTGAGGTGCAGCGAGCCGTCGTGGTGGGGATGGATGTGGGCCCACTCCCGGCCGCGCTGGAAGGCCTCGGCCGGGCCCGAGCCGACGCCCTCGGGCAGGAACAGCGCACGGGCGTGCGGCACGGAGACGAGCGTGGGGGACATGTACACGAAGGGCAGCGCCCGCATCCGTTCCCACAGTTCCTCCTGCAGCATGATCGGGGCGATCTGGGAGGCCTGGCCGTGCGGGGCGGGGCCGAAGACCTTCGGGGCGGCGCCGTCCCGGGGAGTCAGGGTGAGCATGGCGGTGGTCCTTTCCGGCCGGTGAGCCGGCCAGGCGCGGAGGGGCGACGGAGTACGGAACGTGGTGCTGCGGTGCTGTGGTGCTTCGGTGCGAGTGCGTCAGGCGTTCGTCTGCGCGGCGAGCCGGTCGAGCACGTGGAGGAGACCGGTGACGACCTCGGAGTCATCGGCGGGGTCGGTGGTGGCGAAGCGGGTGACGGATCCGGGGATGGAGAGCCGGGCGTCGTCGAGGACGATGCCGCCGGCGATCTCGGCGGCCTTGCGGGCCTCGTCCTGGGCCCAGATCCCTCCGTAGCTGCCGAAGGCGGTGCCGACGACCGCCACCGGCTTGTCCGTGATCGCCCCGGCCCCGTACGGCCGGGACAGCCAGTCGATCGCGTTCTTCAGCACGGCGGGGATGGTGCCGTTGTACTCGGGTGAGACGAGCAGGAGCGCGTCCGCCCGGGACACCGCGTCCCGCAGGGCCGTCGCCGCCTCCGGAGCGTCGCCCTCGACGTCGATGTCCTCGTTGTAGAAGGGGATCCCGGCGAGGCCCCCGTATATCTCGACGGAGATGTGGCCGGGCGCGTGCTTGACGGCCGCCTCGGCCAACCCGCGGTTGTGCGAGCCGGCCCGGAGGCTGCCGACGAGGGCGAGGACGCGGACGTTCATGGTCGGACTCCTTGCTGGGGGCCCCGGAGGGCGAGGGCCCCGGAGGGGGCTTCGCGGCGGCTGCCGCGAACCTGGTCCCGACCGTAGGACCGGGTGGCCACGGACCGGATCAGTAAGGTTTCTGGCAGCGGCTACGTATGCCCGCCGGGACCGGGGTGGGCGGCGAGGGGAACGAGCGGCGAGGGGGAGCGGCACATGCTCTACGGACGGCAGTCCGAGGAAGCGGCGCTGGACGCGCTGATCGATGCGGCGCGGGAGGGGCGCGGGGGCGCGCTCGTCCTGCGGGGGGAGGCGGGCATAGGCAAGTCCGCCCTGCTGGACCGCATCGGGTCGGCACCGGCGCACACGGCGCACACGGCGCACACGGCGGACGCTGCGACCACTGCGCACACGCCGCACACGGTGCTGCGGGTGACCGGCTGCGAGGCGGAGCGGGACCTCGTCGGCGCCGCCATGCTCCAACTGCTGTGGCCGGTACAGGGGGTGGTCGCGGAACTGCCCGGGCCGCAGGCGGCGGCGCTGCAGACCGTGCTGGGCGGGACCGCCGTACCGGCCGACCGCTACACGACCGGCCTGGCGCTGCTCACCCTGCTCGCCCGCCTCGCCGAGTCCGGGCCGGTGATCTGCCTGGTCGACGACGCCCAGTGGCTGGACCAGAGCAGCGCCGACGCCCTGCTGTTCGCCGCCCGCCGGATCTCCGCCGAACCGGTGGTGTTCGTCTTCGCCGCCCGGGAGGAGGGCTTCGACGCGCGCGGCCTCCCGGAGCTCTTCCTGCACCGTCTGGACCGGCAGACCGCCACGAGGGTGCTCGACCGGTACGACCTGTCCGCCTCGCGCCGCGAACAGGTGCTGGAGGAGGCCGACGGAAACCCGCTGGCACTCCTGGAGTTCGGCAGGGCCGACCGGACGTCAGGACCCTCCGGCGGGGAGCACGTCACCGAGCGGGTGCTCGCGTCCTTCCGGGCCGGGATCGCCGCGCTTCCGGCCGACGCCCGGCTCCTGCTGCTCACCGCCGCCGCGGACAGCAGCCGGGACCTGGCCTCCGTGCTGGCCGCCGTCGACGCGCTGGGCGGCAGCGGGGCGCCGGCGCTGGAGTCGGCGGAGCGGGCGGGGCTGCTCCGGGTCGAGGGAGGCCGGCCGGTCTTCCGGCACCCGCTGATCCGCGCCGCCGCCTACCGCAGCGCCGCCTCCGTCCAACGGGCACGTGTGCACGGCGAGCTGGCCGGGCTTGCGGCGGACCCCGACGTGCGCGCCCGCCATCTGGCCCTGGCCGCCCTGGGACCGGACCCCGTCGTGGCCGTGGAAGTCGCCCGGGCGGCGGACCGCGCCCGGGACCGTGCCGCTCCGGCCATCGCCTGCGACCTCTACCAGCGGGCCGCGGCCCTCTCCACCTCCGGGCCGGACCGCGGACGTCTGCTGTGCCGTGCGGCGGCCGCGGCGGTGGCCGCGGGGGACCTGCGCCTGGCCGCCGCCCTGGCCGAACGGGCCGCGCCGCTCGCCGGCACCGGGGCGGACCGGGCGGCCGTCGCCGAGGTCCGGGCCGCCGTGGAGTTCGAGCGCGGCGACCAGGCCGCCGCGGCGCGTCTCCTGGTCGCCGGCGCTCCGGAGGCCGACCCCGGGCCGGCGGCGTCGATGCTGCGCACCGCGGCGACGTACGCCTGGTTCTCCGGGGACGCCGGCTCGGTGCGCGCCTGTGCGGAACTCCTGCCCGGCGACCGCACCGTCGCGGGCATGGCCGGGCTGGTGGACGGCGACCACCGGGCGGGCCTGGCCGCGCTCCGCGCGGCCGCCGCCGAGGGCGGACCGGGCATGCGTCCGGTCTACGCCGCGGCCCTGCTCGGTGATGACGACCGGGTGGAGGAACTGGCCACCGCCGAAGTGGCCCGCAGGCGCCGGGCCTGCCTGGTGGGCGGGCTCCCGGAGGCGCTGCAGATGCTGGCCCGGCTACAGGTGATCCAGGGCCGGCACCGCGACGCGGAGGCATCGGTCGCCGAGGCCCGGGCCATCGCCGAGGACTGCGGGATGCCGCAGCGCGTGGGGCGGCTGGACGTGGCCCTCGCCCGGATCGCCGCGATCGAGGGAGACCCGGAGCGCTGTCGGCCGGTGGCCGGCGTGACCGTCGACGGCGGGGTCTCGGCCGCCTGCCTGTCCGGCCTGCTCGACCTGGGCCTGGGCCGCTACGAGGACGCGCTGGTCCGCCTGGAGTCGGCATGGACCCGGCCCGGCCACTACATGACGGTCCTGGTGGGTGCGACCGGCGATCTGGTCGAGGCCGCGGTGCGACTCGGTGTTCCCGAGCGGGCCCGGCACCCGTGGCAGCGCCTGGTGTCCTGGGCGGAGGCCGGGGGGATGCCCTGGGCCCGGGCCGTCGCCCTGCGCTGCGAGGCGCAGCTCACCGGCCGGGAGGAGGCCTTCGCCGAGGCCGGGCTGCTCCACGGGAAGGGCGGGCGCCCCTTCGAGGCCGCCCGCACCCTGCTCGCCCACGGCGAGTGGCTGCGGCGCGCCCGGCGCCAGGCGGAGGCGCGGGCCCGCCTGCACGGCGCCCTGGAGGTCTTCGAGCGCCTGCACGCCACTCCCTGGGCCGACCGCACCCGCGCCGAACTCCGTGCCGCGGGCGAGTCCGCCGTCCCGGCCGTCCCCACCGCCCGCGCGCTCGCCGACCGCCTCACTCCGCAGGAGCTGCAGGTGGTCCGGCTGGCGGCGGAGGGCCGCAGCAGCCGCGAGATCGCCGCGCTGCTCTTCCTCAGCCCGCGCACCGTCGAGCACCACCTCTACAAGGCCTACCCCAAGCTCGGCGTCCGCTCGCGCACCGAACTCGCCCGTCTCGACCTGGACTGAGAAACGCCAGAGGGCCGGACCGCTGATGCGGTCCGGCCCTCTGATCCGGCGGAGGATACGAGATTCGAACTCGTGAGGGGTTGCCCCCAACACGCTTTCCAAGTCTGTTTGCGCAGATGAGGGCCATATCCACCTGCGTTCACCTGCGTTCACGGACGTTCGTTGGCCCCCGAAGATCCGCAGCTTGCACGCTGGTGAACGCCGACGTACGTGGATGAATGAGACGGAAAGTGAGACGGGGCTACTCGGCCGCGGGCAACACAGGGTCTGTCGCGGTGGGCCGGCAGTGCGTGCCCCAGTACTGGGCTTCCTGGATGGCTATGCCCTGAAGTTCGGGGTTCGCGCGGATCTCATCGAGGACCTTCTTGATCGCGTAGTACAGGTAGGCGCCTTGCTCGTCGAGGTCGACGTGCTTCTCGCGCCCCGAGTCGCTTGACAACATGATCGGAATCTCGACGAACACAGACCCGGCGTTGAAATCGGTCACGTGGGCTCCCTGAGGTGTGCTTAGTGGGAGGCACAGGCTAGTGCTCCGGGGCCGTTCTGAGCGTGCCGTCTATGCGTCCTCGTCGCTACGCGGACCTGAGCAGCTGGCGGCCATCATGGGACCGCACATGGGGGGCCGAGTCATCAAGTGCGTCCAGCACGCGGACAGCGAAGACCTCCGCCATCGAATGCTCGACCTCACGAGGAGTGACCCACTCAACTGCCGTCGACTCTGACGAGGTCCGTTCCTCACCGCTGATCGGCCGGCACAGGAAGACCAGGGCGACCACGCCCCGGCTCATGTTCTTGTAGACCCCGGTCAGGCGCTCAACCGAGACGTTGATACCCGTCTCTTCCAGCACCTCTCGGATGACCCCGTCCTCCGGGCGCTCATGCAGTTCCAGCACCCCGCCGGGCGGCTCCCAGGTGCCGTTGTCGGCGCGACGGATTACGAGAACGCGGCCGTCGTCACGTACGACGATGCCCGCGACTGAGACCGAGTGAAGCGGCATCGACGCGCCCTCCGGGTAGCGTTGCTCATATACATGAGTCTAGGAGAAGCAGCAGGACATGAGCCCTACAACTTCCAGGGATTCCGGAAAGCCACGCTACCTACAGATCGCGGACGACCTCGGGCAGCAGATCAAGAACCTGGTCCTGCGGCCCGGTGAGCAGGTTCCCAGCGAGTCTGAGCTGATGGAGCGGTATGGCGTCTCTCAGGGCACCGTGCGCAAGGCGATGACCGAGCTGCGAACCACGGGCCTGATCGTGACGCACCACGGCAAGGGCTCGTACGTCCGGAGTCGGCCGCCGGTCCAGCGGAAGTCTTCCGAGCGCTTCCGGAGGTCGCACCGCACGGCGGGCAAGGCCGCGTACCTGGCCGAAGCCGAGCAGTCGGGCAGCGTTCCGAGCGTTCGAGTGCTCTACGTCGGCCCCATCGAGGCCCCCGACGAAATCGCGGAACGCCTGTCGGTACCGCCGGGCTCGAAGGTCCTTGCCCGCCGCCGGCTCTACTTCAGCGACGGCATCCCGACGGAAGAGGCGACGTCGTACCTTCCCTGGGACATCTCCAAGGACATCCCGGAGCTGTTCCAGGAGAACCCTGGTGGGGGCGGCATCTACGCCCGCCTCGAAGAGCACGGACACGTGCTCGCAGAGTTCGCCGAGACGATCCGTGTACGACTGGCCAGCAAGGCTGAGACGGCAGCGCTCAGTCTCAGCCCCGGATCGCCCATCATCCACCTGACTCGCAACGCTCGTTCGCAGGATGGCCGGATCGTAGAAGTCTGCGACACCCTCATGGCTGCTGACCAGTTCGTTCTCGATTACCGGATCCCAGCTGGAGACTGACGCTCTGGCTGGTTTCTAGCGGCTCCGATACCCCAGCACGGCTAGGCGGGTTGACTCATGTACATGAGTGGGTCCACTCTCTTACTCGTGACTCCTGCACATGAGTACATGTGCATAGGAGCTACGTAGCTGTGCAAAGGGGCCCGGGACAGAGCGGGCCGAGGGCGCATCCCGGACCCTGGTCATTCCGGAGGGCTTAGACCGAAAGGTCACGTCTCCGTACGCCTTCGCCAGACATGGCGGCTCTACCTGACACGGGAGCTGCAGCTCTGAAGGAGACATTCGCACTGCTCAGCCTCTTCGCTCGCTGGAGAGGCCGACTGCCTCCCCCGCCCGTCCCGCGCTTCGGCGCGGTACGGGCGGGGTTGCAGGGAGTCGGAGTTCTTCCTGCTTCACAACGACGCGCAGCCCCGGCGGGCCAACGCCGGGGCTGCTGTTCGGTCCCGTTCCTGTGTGAGAGGAGCAAGACCCAATGAAGACCATCGTTGCTGTTCAGGCGGTTGTTACCGCGGACTGGTTCGACCGTGAGCCGATGGGCGCGGAGCTGGATGCGATCGAGCTGGAGATGCCGGTCATCTCGGCGGAGGTCGACGAGCTCGACGTCAGGATCGCCCTGCTCGACCGTGTGCCGACCGAGCTGGACGAACGGCGCCTGCGCCGGGCCCGTCGGCGGGTGCTGGCCGAGCGCCGGACCCTGGCGGACAAGCTCGCGGCTCACTCGCGTCCGAGGGATGCGGCGTGAGTGGCCCGCCGTTCGGTGGGCTCTGGACGCCGATCGCCCCCGGCCGCGGTGGTGCGGGGGCAGGGCAGTGAGCGGCAAGGCGCGTGTCGCGCTGGTGGCCGCGCTGGTCGGTGTGGTCGGGATGGCGTTCCGGGTGTCCTGGAACGCGTTGAAGGACGTGGCCAAGACGATCGGGGCGGATGAGACCGCCGCGACCCTGTACCCGTTCGTGGTCGACGGGCTGATGGCCCTGGCTCTGGTCGCCGCGCTGGTCCTGACCGGACCCGATCGGCGGTTCGCGCTGCGGGTGCTGGCCTCCTACACGGCCGCCTCGCTGGTGCTGAACTACGTGCACGGACTGCACGGCCGATCGGCCGGCGACTGGAGTCGGCTCGCGGAGTTCGGTCCGGTGAACTGGGCGCTGGTGCTGCTGGCCGCGTCGCTGCCTGTCGGGTCGATCTACTTCGGATCGGATCTGGTCGGCAAGGTCCTCCACCACCGACCCCCCACCGACCCGATTGCGGAGGAATCGGTACAAGAATCGACAAAGCAATCCATTCCTGACCAGCCCGAGGCCCCCGAACCGCCCGCCCTGCCGGCTCCGGCGCCGGAGCTGATCGAGTCGGGCGACCTGCTGATCGGCACGGACGGAAAGCCGGTCGCGGTGCTCGCTGCCGATCGGCCGCGACCGCGTCGGGCGACCGGTCGGATCCCGGCAGCTGCCCGATCGACCCGACCGACCCGCACCCAAGACGAACTGCTCACCGAAGCGCGTGCTCTGACGGAGTCGTGGTCGGCGAAGGAACTGACAGCCGATCGACTCCGCCAGGCCCTCCGCACCTCTCCGGCCAACGGCCGGATGCTCCGGGACACCCTGCGCGCCGAGCGCGAGGACGGCACCGCTGCTGAGGCGGTGACTGCCTGATGGGCGCGATACCCGTCTACACCTGGCGGCTCGCACCGGACGGACTCGCCACCCGCCGGCAATTACGTGCCGCCGGACTTCGCCCGGGTGGCCAGGACGTCGTCGCAGAACTGCAGCGCCCCCGGTACCGGCGCGGCCCCTTGGTCGCCTACCTCTACCGGATCGACCTCGCCAAGCCCGTCCGGCCTATGACGGCCGCCATGCGCGCCGCGCTGGACCGGGCCAACCGTGCCCGGCGGACCTGCCCCACCTGCCGGCGGGACGCCGGATACGTCATCCCCGCCTCGCTCGGCGAATGCGTGCCCTGCGCCTACCCCGAGCCCTGAGAAGGGAGAACCAGTGTGAACCACCTGCCCGAGCCCATCCATCCGGCCTCCGTGGTCCGGCTCCCGGACGGCACCCACGTCTACGCCGACCAGCTGCCCGCCGCCTACTCCGGCCCGCAGGTCGTCCACCAGCACATCCACCAGGCACCGCCCGACCGAACCATCCAGCGCATCGCGCTCGGCTCCGGCATCGGCGCCGGCACTGTCGCGGCCGGCGTCTACTTCGGCCCCTTGCTCGTCGCGGCCCTGACCGCGATTGCGGCCAACTTCGCGTTCCTGGCGTTCCTGGCGCTGATGCTCGGCTGGGGCGTGCACACGGTCGTGAAATCCATCGGCAGTCCCGAGGGCGCGCAGGCCGCGAAGAACGTGGCTCGGGCGCGCCGTGGCCGCCGCTGACCGGCCCTCCGTCACCCCCTTCGTCCCGGATCAGGGAGTAGTCATGGAACGGCACGCTGTCCTCGGCGCCCTGCGCCTCCTGCTCGTCACGTTCGCCGGTCTCGCCCTCGGCGTGGCCCTGCTCGCCTTCCAGCGGCACGCGGGCCGCCAGGCCGGTTGGATCGCGTTTCTCACGGTCGAGACCCTGCTTGTGCTGACCGTCCTGCTCCGGCGTCGCCGCGGCTGACCGGTTGCCCGATCCACCCGGACCGCATGGTCCCCGGGTGGTGAGGGGAGCTGGGACAGCCCCGGCCCGGAAGGGAACCTGCCATGGCCCGCAACGACGACTACGACGACCTGCGGTTCTCCGACTTCACCACCGGCGAGAAGGCCGCGATCGTCTGGAACATCGCCCGGATGGCCAAGCGCGGCATCGCCAGCGAGACCGTCCACCTCGGCGATCTGAAGCGCAAGGTCGAGCGCATCGAGAAGAAGGCGCTCAAGCGCAAGGAGCAGGCGGCCGAGACCCGCCGCAACGGCAAGTAGCTGCGCCCCCGGGGCGGCCCGATTCCTTGGCCGGGACGGCCGCCCCGAGGCCCCTGCCCGCTCATCACGAGACAGGACTCCCCAGCATGCCCGAGAACGTCGTACCCCTCTTCAAAACCCCGACCGAACCGGCCCCCGCCGAACCGCTCACCCTCGTCCCGCCCGCCCCGGACCCGACGCTGACCGCGAAGTCCATCCGTCTCTTCAAGCGCACCGCGCGTGCCATGGCGGGCGCGGTGACGCACGACCGGACCCGCACCGCGGCCCGCATGTTCGCCCGCCACGGCCTCTACATCCTGGGCGGTGCCCGTATCGCGGGCCGCCGGGCCTGGGACGGCCGTACCGCTTCCCGGTATCAGCGGATGCTCCGCGCGGCCGAGGCGGCCGGACAGTGGGAGGAAGCCAAGGTCTGGGAGGACCGGCTCCACCGGTTCCGTTCCGACCGGCACCGCCGCCGCATGGACCTCATCACAGCGCCCCAGGACCTGGCCCGCAGTGCTGTCACCGGCACCGCGCTGACGCTGGGCGGCTTGCTCGCCCTCGGCTTGGTGCTGGCCATAGCCAATGAGGATCCCTCCGACATCCTCGGCCCGCTCGCCGCCGCCGTGGAGCTGGTCCGGTGGGTGACCGTGATCGCCACGGTGGTGTGGGGGCCGCTGGTCACCGTCGGCCCCTGGGCCGCCCTCGCCGCCCTGTGGGCACTGGGCAAGCAGCGCCAGACCGCACCCGCGTGGGTGCTGCCCGCGCAGGCCCGCGATGATGCCGGAGCCCCGATCACACCCTCGATTGTGGTCACCGCCCTGCGCGACCTCGGCGTCCCCGCCCTGCGCAACGCCATCAAGGACATGGGCGACGCCGGCGCCGCGATGCTCGGGCCGATCCGGATCGCCGGATGCGGCGTCGAGGTCGACGTCACGCTGCCCTCGGGTGTCTCCACCGCCGAGGTCCAGGGCCGTCGGCGGAAGCTGGCTGAGAACCTCGCCCGGCACGAGCACGAGGTGTTCATCACCATCCCGCAAGCAGCCCGCACCGTGCGGCTATGGATCGCCGACTCCGGCGCCCTCGACCAGCCGATCGGCCCCTCCCCGCTCGTTATCGACCAGACACTGAAGGCCGACTACCGCAAGGGCAAGGCTCCGTGGGGACAGGACCTGCGCGGGGACGCGGCCCTCATCAGCCTGTATCAGCGGCACCTGCTCATCACCGGTCTGTCCAACCAGGGCAAGACCGCCGCCCTGCGCGCTCTCGCCCTGTGGCTCGCCCTCGACCCCACGGTCGAGCTCCGTATCGCCGACCTCAAGGGCGCCGGTGACTGGGCCATGTTCGACGGGCTCGCCACCACGCTCATCCAGGGGCCGACCGATGACCACGTCATCGACGCCACGCTGATGGCGGAGGAAATGGTCGCCGAGATGGAGCGCCGTCTCCAGGCCCCGCCCGGGACCGTCTTCGAGCCGCTGATCGGCATCGTCGACGAAGCGCAGGTCGCGTTCATGTGCCCGGCCACCGGCGGCAAGGAAGACCCCCGCCCCTATGGCGGGTCCAAGGCCACCTCCCGGTACTTCATGGCCGCCCGGAAGATCCACAACCAGGGACGGGCCGTGGACGTGCTGCTGTTCGAGGGCACCCAGGACCCCACCGACCAGAACCTCCCCAAGCTCGTCCGCGAAGGCGCCCACACCCGAGGCTCTCTCGCCCTGGGCACGGAATCCCAGGCCCGCATGGCCCTCGGGGACAAGGCCGTTGACGGCGGAGCCGCCCCGCACCTGCTCCGGCAAGGGCTGGACAAGGGCACCGTGGTCGTCGCCTCGGACGGCATCAGCATCCCCGCCGGGCAGGCATCCATCACCGTGCGGACCCACTACATCGACACCGAGCAGGGCACCGCGATCGCCGACCGGGCCAAGGCCCTGCGCGGCGCGGTCGCCACCCGGGCCGCCGAACAGTCAGGTGAGGGCCTCGACCCGCTGGCCGACATCGCCGCTGTCCTCGGCGACAGCCCGCGGATGCGGACGCAGGAGGTCCTTGCCGGTTTGGCGAACCGTAACCCGGGCGCCTACCGGGAGTGGACGTTCGCCGACCTCAAGGACGTGCTCGACGCCGCTGGCGCCTCGCCCCGGAAGTCCGACGGGCGGATGGTCGTCGACCGCGCCAAGGTCCTTCGAGCCCTCGCCCAGCGCGACGCCGACAGCCCCGAAGCGGCCAGCGAGTAGCAGGGAGCCGCCCAGGGAGGCAGGGAGAACTCCCTACCCGCCTCCCTGGGGCACCTCCCTGACGCTGACCTGCACAAACACCCTCCCAGGGAGGCAGGGAGGCACCCCCGAAACAGGCCCCAGAACACCCCCAGGGCCCTCTTCGGCGCCCACTCGCCTGCCTCCCTGCCCGAGCTCAGCCGCCCCTTGTCAGGAAGGAGCACGACCGTGGTCATAGTCCTGATCCTCGCCCTCGGCGCCGCCCTCTACGGACTCCTGCGCCACCAGTACCTCGGCTACGGCTCCGCCGTCGTCGCCGTCCTGCTCGGGTTCCTCATCGGCTGCACCGAAGCCCGCGAACCCGTCCTCTACGCCATCACCGAACTCGTCCGCGCCATCCCCACCCAGTAGCAAGGAGAACCGCCCGTGTTCGAGATCCGCATCATCTGCGACCCCACCGACACCCCCACCATCACCGACCGGCTCGGCCGTGCCTTCACCACCGGCCCGACTCGGCGCCTTCCCTCCCGTACCCCCGGCAAGGAACGCCTGTACGTCACCGCGGACCACCGCACTGAGGACACCAGCGTGTGGCCGGCGCCGGAGGTCGCCTACACCAAGGCGCCCTCGGTCATCAGCGAGATCGGCTGGACGGCAAGGCACGTCCGCGACGGTCTCGGCACCGTCACCGGCGTCCAGAGCCGGGAGTTCTGGCTGCGCAAGGCCGCGCTGCTCGACCGCATCGCCCTCGGCGACGAGCAGGACGGACACGGTCCCGCAGACGCCTCCGACTTGGCCGTCGTGGCCGCCCGCCGCCTGATGGACCTTGACGGCACCAACGTCATCTGCGACCCGCGGTCCTACGTCCGCCAGCAGTACGCCCATTGGGCCAACCAGCACCAGTGAAGGGGCGACTTTAGTCTCGCCGGAGCACGGAGCCGGCCGCCCTCTGCGGATTTCGGCCGCACCCCAGGCCGCGAACCCGTCCACCCCGCCTTCACCGATTTCTGACCCGTTGCCATCTCCGAAAAGAGACCCCATGACCCGCACTGTTCTGCCCTGGTTCGAGACCCTGACCGACAGCGTGCACGCCCTCGGTGCTGCAGCCCGAGAGGCCCAACGCGCCTACCAGGCCGCGAGCATCACCAGCGACCAGTACGACCTTGACCGCCTGCGGTCCCATGACGGGGAGCTCGCCCTTCCCAGCCGACGGAGCACGGTGCCGTTCCGGCCGTACGACCACGCGCTGTTCGTCATCGCGGACCACCAGCGCACGCACGCGGACCGGCTCCGTCGGCTCTACGCCCAGACCACGGAGGGCTATGCCTACGGCGCCACCTGGGCCATCCGGCAGGTCCTCGACGGCCGGCAGCCGCCCGCGGTGGAGCTGGACCGCACCGACCAGGGGTCCTACGTCATCCCGGGCGAGGCGTACCCCAGCTCCCAGGCATTCGAGGCACTGAAGCGCTGGAGCGGCAAGACCGAGTTCGATCGCGCCCTCTCCGAGATGGAGCGCCTCGAAGCAGCCGCCGAGTACGCCAGCGACCTCAACGCGGAATACCACCTCGCCGACCACGAAGCATCCGCGATGCACGACGCATACCGCGTCGCGGAGGGCTTGCCCGAAGCCACGTACACGTACGGCCAACACGCCGAGACAGCCCTGCGCTTCGCCCTGCTCGAACCCCGCAAGCAGCACACCCACAGCTAGCTACGCCAAGGGCGGCCCCCTCTCACGCCAATGAACCGGGGCCGCCCTTGTCTCCCAGCACTCACGAGAACTGGAGAACGCCAGCATGACCCATCACCACCCGTCCGCGCTGCTGACCGCAGCATTAGCGGCAGCCGCCCGGGGCTGGCCCGTGATCCCACTCCGGCCCGGCTCCAAGGTCTCCGCCCTCCACGGCGAAACCGCCTGCCCCCGTACCGGAGACTGCGCCGACGGGCACGCCAAGCCCGAGCAGCGCGCTACCACTGACCCCGACCGGATCCGCGCCGCGTGGGCCACCCGCGCGTACAACGTTGGGCTCGCTACCGGCCCGGCCGGGCTGGTCGTCGTTGACCTCGACCCGCCCAAGCCCTCCGACCCGCCCGGCACCCATCACGGCCGCGAGATCCTCCACAACCTGTGCACGACCCTGGGCGAGACCCTCCCGGACACACACACCGTGGCCACCCCGTCCGGCGGGCTGCACCTCTACTTCACGGCCCCGCCCGACACCAGGATGCGCTGCACGGCGGACGTCCTCGGCCGGCACATCGACACCCGGGCGTGGGGCGGCTACGTCGTAGCCCCGGGCAGCATCACCCCGGCCGGACGCTACGAGATCACAGACGACCGGCCCCCCGCCCCGCTCCCCGCGTGGCTGCACGCCCGACTGACGGCCCCGCCCCGGATCAAGGCCGCCCCCCGCCTCCACATCTCCGGGGCCCCTGCCGGGCGGAGGGCCGCCTACGCCGCGGCCGCCCTGCGGAACGAGCGCCGGAACGTCGAGACAGCCGTTGAGGGTGATCGGAACAAGGTGCTCGTTCGGGCCGCGCGAGCCCTCGGGCGGCTGATCGCGTCCGGCGACCTCGACCGCCCGGAGGTCGAGGAGGCTCTTAGCTGGGGGGCGGAAGCGGCCGGCCTGAAGCCCTACGAGTACCGCTCCGCGATCACCAGCGCACTGAACTGGTCCATCGCCAACAACCCCAGCACCCGGGCGACGGCATGACCAGCCGCGAACCCCCCCGGCTAACAGCCAATCCGACAGCCCCACCGGGACCAGCCCCGCCGAACCGGCCCCCGCCCGAGACGGCAGTGGAGCGCCGAAAGTCGTCGCCCCTTGGGGCGTCCCTTCAAGCCCTGACCCGCGCCCGACCGATGGCCGGTACATCGTCGCCGTCCTGACCATCAGGGCCCCCTACCGCGCCGAGCCCACGGCGACCTCGGTGTGCCAGTGCGGCCAGCACGACGAGACCGCCACCGGCCCCCGGGACATCAAGGCACTCATCCAGCGCCACGACAACCACCGCGCCGTCTGCCCGCTCAGGGCTGCCCAGGAAACGAGGAACGCTGCATGACCCTCACCCACACCGAGCAGACCACCGAGACGACGCCCGGCGCGGTGCTGCTGGGCGACATCGAGCGGTTCCACCGACGGTTCAACGTCTTCCCCACCGAAGGCGCCTACGTCGCCGTGACCTTGTGGGACGCGCACGCGCACCTGCTCGACTGCTTCGACGCCACCCCGCGCCTGGCGTTCCTCTCCCCGGAACCCGGCTCCGGCAAGTCCCGTGCCCTGGAGATCGTGGAAACCCTGGTCCCCACGCCGATGGTGGCAGTCAACGCGTCCGCCGCCGCGCTGTTCCGGGCCGTGTCCATGGGCGAGGGACGGCCCACCGTCCTGTTCGACGAGATCGACACCGTCTTCGGCCCCAAGGCCGGAGACAACGAGGAACTGCGCGGGTTCATCAACGCCGGACACCGACGCTCCGGGGTGATGTACCGGTGTGTGGGGGACGGGGGCAATCAGACCGTGGTGCCGTTCCCCTCGTACTGCGCCGTCGCCGTGGCCGGACTCGGGTCCCTGCCGGACACGATCCTGACCCGCTCGGTCATCGTCCGGATGCGCCGGCGGGCCCGAAACGAGCACGCCGAACCCTTCCGCGCCCGACTCCACACCAGCGAAGGCCACGCCCTGAGGGACCGTCTCGCCGCGTGGGCCGACGCCGTGCGCGACCGGATCAGCGGCGCCTTCCCGGTGATGCCCGACGGGGTGACCGACCGGCCCGCGGACGTGTGGGAGCCGCTCCTCGCCGTCGCCGACGCGGCCGGAGGGGACTGGCCGGAGCGGGCCCGCGCGGCGTGCGTGGAGCTGGTCACTGCCTCGCAGGCCGACGACAAGAGCAGCCTGGGTGTCCGCCTGCTCACGGACCTACGCGACCACGTCTTCGGCGACATCCCGCGCCTGCCCACATCCGCCGTGCTCGAACAGCTCCGGGCGCTGGACGAAGCGCCCTGGGGGGACATCAACGGCCGGCCGCTCGACGCCCGCGGCCTGGGCCAGATGCTCCGCGAGTACACCACCGCCGACAGCCGCCCCGTCGTCGCCCGGAACATCAAGATGGGCGGCTCCGTCCTCAAGGGCTACTACGCCACCGACCTCGCCGACGCGTGGGCGCGGTACTGCCCACCCCCGACCCCCCTCCCCTGAAACAGCGCTACCAGCGCTACCGCCGCTACCTCGCAGGTCAGAGCATCCGCCAGAGGTAGCGGCGGCACCCGAGGTAGCGGAAGAACACCGCTACCCCCGCCGCCCCGGCCACCCGCCGGGGCGGCCCACTCATCCGCTACCGCTACCCCACCCGCTACCGAAAACAGGCTCCTGACCTGCGCGGTAGCGGAGTAGCGGCAGTAGCGGACATTTCAGGGAGGAGGGAACGAGGACGCATGCCTACGCCTGACCGCGAACAGCCCGACGACCCCACCTTGGTCCTGCTGACTGTGGAGGAAGCTGCTCGGCGCCTCCGTATTGGCCGGACCCTCTGCTTTCGGCTCATCGGCTCCGGCGAGCTGGAGTCCGTCCCTGTCGGCCGCCTCCGCAGGGTGCCGCCGGACGCGCTGAACGACTACGTAGCCCGTCTCCGCAGGACCCATGGCACCGCCGCGACTGCGGCCTGAGAGGACATCCGTGGAAGAGAAGAGCAAGCGCACCCGTCAGCCGAACGGTGGGTCGTCCATCTATTTCGGCAAGGACGGAAAGTGGCACGGGCGCGTGACCGTCGGCGTCCGGCCGGACGGCAAGCCCGACCGGCGGCACGTCGAACGGAAGACGCGTTCGGAGGTCACTCAGGCTGTCCGCGAGCTGGAGCGCCAGCGCGACGCCGGCACCGTGCGCAAGGCGGGGCAACAGTGGACCGTCAAGACGTGGCTGGAGCACTGGGTGGAGAACATCGCCAAGAAGTACGTCAGTGAGAACAGCTACGACGGCTACGAGGTCGATGTTCGGGTGCATCTGGTGCCCGGTCTCGGGGCTCACAAGTTGGAGCGCCTGGATCCGGAGCACCTGGAGGAGTTCTACGCCCGGATGCAGAGGAACGGCAGCGCCGCCGGGACCGCTCATCACGTCCACCGCACCATCCGGGTCGCCCTGAGCGAAGCGGTCCGTCGCGGCCACGTCGCCAAGAACGCTGCTGAGATCGCCAAGGCGCCCAGGCTCGAAGAAGAAGAGATCGAGCCGTACACCATCCAAGAGATTCAGAGCCTGCTCCTGGAGGCGTCGAAGCTCCGGAACAGTGCCCGATGGGTCATCGCCCTGGCACTCGGGCTGCGCCAGGGCGAAGCCCTCGGGCTGATGTGGGAGGACGTCTACCTTGGCGCCGGGTACATCCGGATCCGCAAGAACCGCCTACGGCCGAAGTACGCGCACGGCTGTGAGGACCCCTGCGGCCGGAAGCCCGGGTACTGCCCGCAGCGCGAACAGATCCGCCGCGAGTTCAAGAACACCAAGTCGCGCGCCGGCCGCCGGACGATCGGGCTGCCGGGACCGCTGATCAAGTTGCTCCAGAAGCACCAGGAGGAGCAGCGGCGAGAGAGGGACGTTGCCGCGGTGGAGTGGCAGGACAAGGGGTACGTCTTCGCTCAGCCGACCGGCGGGCCGCTCATCCCGAACACGGACTACCACCAGTGGAAGCAACTTTTGCAGGACGCGGGGGTGAGGGACGGGCGCTTGCACGACGCCCGTCACACCGCCGGGACGGTCCTGCTGCTCCTCCGGGTCCCCGATGTGGTGGTCGACGCCATCATGGGATGGGAGCCGGGAGGGTCTGCCCGGATGCGGGCCCGGTACATGCACGTGACCGGTCCGCAGCTGGCGACGGTCGCTCAGCAGGTCGGGGAAGCGCTCTGGGGTACCGGCGCCGGGGCGGCCGGAGAGGGCCCGCCAGACCGCAACTGAGACGGAAACTGAGACGGGGAAACGCCAGAGGGCCGGTCCGCTTGCGCGATCCGGCCCTCTGAGCTGGCGGAGGATACGAGATTCGAACTCGTGAGGGGTTGCCCCCAACACGCTTTCCAAGCGTGCGCCCTAGGCCTCTAGGCGAATCCTCCGCCGCAAACAATACAAGACGTTGAGGGGTGCTAGCGACCGTGATCGGCGGCGGTGGATCCGGGAGGGGGCGGAGTCGATCCGACGGCCATCCATCCGCTACCCTGGGGCCAGCCCCTCACGTGGCGCTATCTCACCCAACTCCCCCAGGGCCGGAAGGCAGCAAGGGTAAGTGGGCTCTGGCGGGTGCGTGGGGGGCGCTTGCGTTCCCGGGCGGGCCGGTGGCCGCCCGTTGTCGGCGGGCCCGGATAACCTCGTAAGCGTGTCGTCCCTTGCGCTGTACCGCCGCTATCGCCCCGAGTCGTTCGCCGAGGTCATCGGGCAGGAGCATGTCACTGCCCCGCTGATGCAGGCCCTGCGGAACAACCGGGTCAATCACGCGTACCTGTTCAGCGGTCCGCGCGGCTGCGGCAAGACGACCAGTGCGCGGATCCTGGCCCGCTGTCTGAACTGTGAGCAAGGTCCCACGCCGACGCCCTGCGGGGAGTGCCAGTCCTGCCGTGACCTCGCGCGCAACGGCCCGGGATCGATCGACGTCATCGAGATCGACGCCGCCTCGCACGGTGGCGTGGACGACGCCCGTGACCTGCGGGAGAAGGCGTTCTTCGGGCCGGCGAGCAGCCGCTACAAGATCTACATCATCGACGAGGCCCACATGGTCACCTCGGCGGGCTTCAACGCCCTGCTGAAGGTGGTCGAGGAGCCGCCGGAGCACCTCAAGTTCATCTTCGCGACCACGGAGCCGGAGAAGGTCATCGGGACCATCCGGTCCCGGACGCACCACTACCCCTTCCGCCTGGTCCCGCCCGGCACGCTCCGCGAGTACCTGGGCGAGGTGTGCGGCCGGGAGGGCATCCCGGTCGAGGACGGCGTGCTGCCGCTGGTGGTGCGGGCCGGTGCCGGGTCGGTGCGTGACTCGATGTCCGTGATGGACCAGCTGCTGGCCGGTGCGGCCGAGGCGGGTGTGACGTACGCCATGGCGACGTCCCTCCTCGGCTACACGGACGGCTCGCTGCTCGATTCGGTGGTCGACGCGTTCGCGGCCGGGGACGGCGCGGCCGCCTTCGAGGTGGTCGACCGGGTGGTCGAGGGCGGCAACGACCCGCGCCGGTTCGTCGCGGACCTGCTGGAGCGGCTGCGTGACCTGGTGATCCTGGCGGCGGTCCCCGACGCGGGGGAGAAGGGGCTGATCGACGCCCCCGCCGACGTGGTGGAGCGGATGCAGGCGCAGGCCCAGGTCTTTGGCGCCGCCGAGCTCTCCCGTGCGGCCGACCTGGTCAACACGGGTCTGACCGAGATGCGCGGGGCGACCTCGCCCCGGCTGCAGCTGGAGCTGATCTGCGCGCGGGTGCTGCTGCCCGCCGCCTTCGACGACGAGCGTTCCTTCCAGGCCCGGCTGGACCGGCTGGAGCGGGGCGCCGGTGCCGTGCTGTCCGCGGCGCCCGCCGGGGTTCCGGCGATGGGGTACGTGCCCGGGCCCGAGGCCCACGGGATGGCGCCGGCCGGCGCGCCGGTGCAGCCCGGCGGCGGTGTCGCGGCGGCCCGTGCCGCGGTGCGCGGCGGCGGCCAGGCGGCCCCGGCCGGGCCGGCTCCCGCCGAGCCCGCCCCGGCGGCCGTTCCCGTGACTCCGCCCGCCACTCCTCCCGCCGCTCCGCCCACGGCTCCTCCTGCGACGCCTCCCGCGGCCGTTCCGGTGGCCGCACCCGCGCCCGTCGCGGCGCCGGCCGCCCCGGCGCCCGGCGCCTGGCCGGGCGCGGCCCAGCCGGGGTCCGGTGCCCCGGCCGCAGCCGCACCCGCCCCGTCCGCACCCGCCCCCGCCGCGGGCGGTCCCGGTGCCTGGCCCGGTGCGGCCCAGCCCGGTGCCGGGGCCGCCGGCAGCCAGGCCGGTGCCTGGCCCGGCGCCGCCCGGCCGGGCGGCGGGATCCCCGCGGCCACCCCCGCGCCTCCGTCCGCCCCGCCCGCCCAGGCCGCTCCGGCCGCCGCCGCGCAGCCGGCCGCGCCCTCCCCCGGCATGGCCGCCGGGGCCGGCCAGGTGCAGGCCATGTGGCCGGGCATCCTGGAGGCGGTCAAGAACCGGCGGCGCTTCACCTGGATCCTGCTCAGCCAGAACGCGCAGGTCACCGGCTTCGACGGGAGCACCCTCCAGCTGGGCTTCCCCAACCCCGGAGCGCGGGACAACTTCTCCAGCAGCGGCAGCGAGGACGTCCTCAAGGCGGTCCTGGCCGAGCAGTTCCAGGTGCACTGGAAGATCGACGCCGTGGTCGGCGGCGGTGGCCCGGCCGCCCCGGCCGCCGCCTCCTACGCCGCCCCGGCCGCGCCCGCCTACCCCCCGCCCCCGGCCGCCCCCGCGCCGCAGGGCCACGGCTCCGTAGGTCAGGCCGCGCCCCCGCAGGCCGCGGTGGCGCCGCCCTCGCCCGTCCACGACGCGCCGCCGCCGGTCGCGCCCGAGGACGACGTCCCGGAGGACGACGACCCGGACCTCGTGGAGAGCGCGCTCAGCGGACACGACCTGATCGTGCGCGAGCTCGGCGCCACGGTGGTGGAGGAATACACGAACGAATAGGGCCACGGAATTGGGTGGCCGCACGAAGGTCCGTCGGGGGTGCGGGCTAGGCTGCACCCCGTGAAGGTCCTCGTCATCGGCGGCGGCGCCCGCGAACACGCCCTGTGCCGCTCTCTGTCCCTCGACCCCGACGTCACCGCGCTGTACTGCGCCCCCGGTAATGCGGGAATCGCGGATGTGGCCGAGCTGCGTGACGTCGACCCCCTCGACGGCGCCGCGGTCGCCGGGCTCGCGGCCGATCTCGGCGCCGGCCTGGTCGTCGTCGGCCCGGAGGCCCCGCTGGTCGCCGGCGTGGCCGACGCCGTCCGCGCGGCCGGCATCCCGGTCTTCGGCCCGTCCGGCGAGGCCGCGCAGCTGGAAGGCTCCAAGGCGTTCGCCAAGGACGTGATGGCCGCGGCCGGCGTGCCCACCGCCCGCTCCTACGTCTGCACCACGCCACAGGAGATCGACGACGCCCTCGACGCGTTCGGCGCCCCGTACGTGGTCAAGGACGACGGCCTCGCCGCCGGCAAGGGCGTCGTCGTCACCGAGGACCGCGACGCCGCCCGCGAGCACGCCCTCGCCTGCGACCGCGTGGTCATCGAGGAGTACCTGGACGGCCCCGAGGTCTCCCTCTTCGCCATCACCGACGGCGTCACCGTGCTGCCCCTGCAGCCCGCCCAGGACTTCAAGCGGGCCCTCGACGGGGACCAGGGTCCCAACACCGGCGGCATGGGCGCCTACTCGCCGCTGCCCTGGGCCGACCCCAAGCTGGTCGAGGAGGTCCTGGAGACCGTCCTCCAGCCGACCGTCGACGAACTGCACCGCCGCGGCACCCCGTTCTCCGGCCTGCTCTACGCCGGCCTCGCGATCACCTCGCGCGGCATCCGGGTGATCGAGTTCAACGCCCGCTTCGGCGACCCCGAGACCCAGGTGGTGCTGGCCCGGCTGCGGACCCCGCTCGCGAGCGTCCTGCTGAACGCCGCCAACGGCACGCTGGACGCCGAGCCCCCGCTGAACTGGCGCGAGGACGCCGCGGTCACCGTCGTGCTGGCCTCGCACAACTACCCGGGCACCCCGCGCACCGGCGACCCCATCGAGGGGCTGGACGAGGTCGCCGCGCAGGACGGGCCGGAGGCGTACGTGCTGCACGCCGGCACCCGCCGGGAGGGCGACGCCGTCCTCAGTGCGGGCGGACGGGTCCTCTCCGTCACCGCGACCGGTTCCGATCTGGCGCAGGCGCGCGAGCGGGCGTATAAGGCCGTGGCGCGGATCCGGCTGGACGGTGCGCAGCACCGCACGGACATCGCGGCCAAGGCGGCCGAAGGCGCTGACGGCCGCTGACCGGCCATTGAGCTGCCGGGAAGCCGGCGAGGAGCGCGGGCGGCGGGCCCGGGCGCGGTGGACGCGCCCGGGCCCGCCGCGTGCGACTGCATCCAGCCGCCTTCGAACGCACCCAGCTTTACCCAAAGCCATTCCATCGGGTGATCGATGTGCGCTTTGCCTGACGGCCCCCTCCGCCCCAACTAGGGTGCGGCGCAAGCGTTCCGGCGGTGGCCCGGTGCGAGTTCCGGCACATGGACCACCGGCATTGCGATGTCAGTGGCGAGTGTCACAGTGGGGGAGTGAGCAAAGCCGCCGCAGGGCAGAGGGGGTGAGGTCCGGCCGTGTCCGGAACCGGTTCGACCATGGAGTCGATCGTGGAGGTCGGCGCGCTGTCCGCGCGTCACCGGGCCCTTGCCGTGCTGCGGGTGCGCAGCAGGGCACTGGCCGTCGTACTGCTCCCCGCCGCCCTCGGGGTGGTGCTGGTGGCAGCCCTGACGACGGGAAGGCTGACCGGGGACCCCTGGCCCGCCGTGACCCTCGTCGTGTGCGCGGTCGCCGCGCTGGTGCTGCTGGCCGCGGGGATCTTCGCCGCGGTGGTGCACCGGGCGAGCCCGGCCGTCACGCCGACGGTGCCCGTCCCGGAGGCGGCCGCCCCCGATCTGTACCGGCTGGTGCGGGACCTGGCCGACCGGCTGGACGTGCCGGCGCCGTCGGCGATAGCGCTGACGCCGGACTGCGACAGCTGGCTGGAGGACCGCACCCACGCCGCCCACCGGCGCCAGGGCATATCCCCGGACGTGCCGCAGGCCGCCCCGGTGCTGGTCATCGGCTCCCCGTTCCTGTGGTGGATGCGCGTCGGCGAGCTGCGGGCCGTACTGGCCCCGGTGGTCGCCGGTACGGGCCCCTCGGCGCTGCCCGACATAGCGGAGGCGCGGCGGTTCGTGCGCGGCCTGGACGCGGCGGTGGACGTGGGCAACAGGCCCGGCCTGGGCTGGATCGCCCGCTCGGCCCGGCTGCTGCTGCGGCTGTGCCGCGAGGACGCGACCGAGATGGAGCGCGGGGTGGCCTCGGCCGCCTCGGAGCGGGCCCAGCGGGTGGACTACGGGCTGCGGATCGTCGCCCAGGAGCAGGTCGGGCTGGCCTACGCGGGCTGGGACCGGCTGCTGACCCGGGTCGCGCTGCCGGCCTGGCGGATGGGCCGCTGGCCGGCCCACCTGGACGCGGGCGTGGTCTCGGCACTGACCGAGCTGTCCCGCCGCGACCGGCTCGCCGAGGGGTTCACCTCCCGACTGGGCGAGCGGCCGGCCTGTGACCTGCTGGAACAGCCCGGTCTGGTCGACGAGGCGGCTTCGCTGCTGGCGGCCCGGCTGTTCCACGGCGGTCCGGCCGAAGCGGGGCCGGACTGGTCCCCGGTGGACTGGACGGCCTACCCGGAGGAGGTCGTGGACCGGAAGTGGCGCATGGAGGCCGCCCGGCTGCACGCCGCCCTGGACGCCGTCGCGGCACCCCCGGGCGTCGCCGCAGCCCCCGTGGCGCCGGCGGCACCCTCCGTCCCCGGCGGCGGGGACCTGTACGCCGGTCCCACCCTGGAGCGCGTACTGGCCCACCTGGCCGACGAGTGCGGCACGGCGGGGGAGACCCTGGCCGGGCGGCTCAGCGGCGACGTGGCCCGCCAGGAGCGGGCGGCCGGGGCGCAGGCGGCCAAGGCGCGCGGTTCGGACGCGGTGCCGCTGTTCCCGCTGCAGCCCCCGCGGACGGGCCGGGACCTGCTCGCCGACCATGTCACGGCCATGGTGTGCTGCGCCGCGGTGGACTCCGCCGGCGCCGCCCCGGGCCTGGACTGGCTCGACGGCCCGGTCCTGCTGGTCGGCGGCGAACGCCGCACCGACCTGGCCCCGCGGGTGCTGTCCCTGGTCGAGGACGGCGACGCGGCCCCCCTGCGCGACTGGCTCGCGGAGGTCGGCGTCCGCCCGGAGAAGCCGGTCCGCCTGGTCTGAGCCCCGCTCCGGCCGGGCGGCGCCGGCGTCCGCGGTGGCGTCCGCGGTGACGTCCGCGGTGAGCTCCTCGATGGCGGCTGCGGTGACGGCGGTGAGCGGAAGTGACGGCAGCAAGCGGATCTTGCCAGTCCGTTACCGTCAATTCGCGACGAACGGTGACGGAGTGCGTGCGTTATGTGATGTGCTGGGACCGGTCGCGGGCGACACCGCGACGACGTACGTCCACACGTTCGGGGGAGCGAGGGAGGGGAGCGGAATGGGTGCGGACCAGATCCGGCGCTGGGAGTCGGGTGCGCTCGCGCACGCGGTGACCGATCCCTTCGGGCAGGGACCGCTTCCGTGGTTCCGGGGCAGCGAGCTGTACTTCGACGACACCGGCCAGGTCGTGCCCTGGTACGTCGACCTGCCCGCGCCCCGTGCCGCCGGGGACGACCGCATCCGGCCCGCCGGCGGCCCCCGCACCGCGGACGACGTACACCGCCAGATCAAGGGCTTCGCCTCCACCGGAGCCGTCAGCCCGGGCGAGGCCATCGACTTCCACATCACCGTGGACCCGCCCCAGGAGTTCTCGGTCGACATCTACCGGATCGGGCACTACGGCGGCGACGGCGCCTCCAAGGTCCACTCCAGCCCCCGCCTGTCCGGCATCGTGCAGCCCGCCCCGCTCACCGCCGACCGCACCGTCTCCTGCCACCACTGGTGGCTCTCCTGGCGGCTCCAGGTGCCCGGCTACTGGAACGTCGGGGCGTACGTGGCCGTGCTCACCACCGCCGACGGCTACCGCTCGCACATCCCCTTCACCGTCCGGGACGACCACCCCGCCGACCTCCTCCTGCTGCTCCCGGACGTCACCTGGCAGGCGTACAACCTCTATCCCGAGGACGGCCGCACGGGCGCCAGCCTCTACCACGCCTGGGACGAGGAGGGCCGGCTGCTCGGCGAGCAGGACGCGGCCGTCACCGTCTCCTTCGACCGCCCCTACGCCGGGGCGGGCCTGCCCCTGCACGTCGGCCACGCCTACGACTTCATCCGCTGGGCCGAGCGGTACGGCTACGACCTCGCCTACGCCGACACCCGCGACCTGCACGCCGGACGGGTCGACCCCACCCGCTACCGCGGCCTGGTCTTCCCCGGCCACGACGAGTACTGGTCGGTGCCCATGCGCCGCACCGCCGAACGGGCCCGAGACCACGGCACCTCGCTGGTCTTCCTCTCCGCCAACACCATGTACTGGCAGGTGGAGCTCAGCCCCTCCCCCTCGGGAGTCCCCGACCGGCTGCTGACCTGCCGAAAACGCCGCGGGCCCGGCCGTCCGGCCCTGTGGCGCGAGGTGGACCGCCCCGAACAGCAGCTGCTGGGCATCCAGTACGCCGGCCGGGTCCCCGAGCCCGCCCCCCTGATCGTGCGCAACGCCTCACACTGGCTGTGGGAGGCCACCGGAGCGGTCGAGAACGACGAGCTCGACGGCCTGGTCGCGGGCGAGGCCGACCGCTACTTCCCGCGCACCCAGCTGCCCGTGCACCAGGAGCGGATCCTCCTCGCGCACTCCCCGTACCAGGACGGCGCGGGCCACCGCCGGCACCAGGAGACCTCCCTCTACCGGGCCCCCAGCGGCGCCCTGGTCTTCGCCTCCGGCACGTTCGCCTGGTCCCCGGCGCTGGACCGCCCCGGGCACGTCGACGAGCGGGTCCAGCGGGCCACCGCCAACCTCCTGGACCGGATCTGCAAACGCGACTGACCGGAATCCGCGCGCCGGACCGGCCGGACCCGAGACCCCCTGACGAGCACAGCCGACCGCGTGCGGGAGAATCGGTGTGCTCATACAGAACCACAGGGAGACCTCGTGTCCGGATTCGTAGTAAAGCCCGAGCCGGTTCAGGTTCCGGGCCTCATCCACCTCCACACCGGCAAGGTCCGCGACCTCTACCGTGACGAGGACGGCAACCTCGTCATGGTCGCCAGCGACCGCATGTCCGCCTACGACTGGGTCCTGCCGAGCGAGATCCCCGACAAGGGCCGGGTCCTGACCCAGCTCTCCCTGTGGTGGTTCGAGCAGCTCGCCGACCTCGTCCCCCACCACGTGGTCGGCACCGCCGTCCCGGCCGGCGCCCCCGCCGACTGGGAGGGCCGCACGCTCGTCTGCAGGAACCTCGACATGGTCCCCGTGGAGTGCGTGGCCCGCGGCTACCTCACCGGTTCCGGTCTGGCCGAGTACGAGCAGACCCGTACGGTCTGCGGGCTCGCCCTCCCCGAGGGCCTGGTCGACGGCTCCGAGCTGCCCGCGCCGATCTTCACCCCGGCCGCCAAGGCCGAGGTCGGCGAGCACGACGAGAACGTCTCCTACGAGGAGGTCGCCCGCCAGGTCGGCGCCGAGACCGCGGCCCTGCTGCGTCAGACCACCCTCGCCGTCTACGGCCGCGGCCGGGAGATCGCCCGCGAGCGCGGGATCATCCTCGCGGACACCAAGTTCGAGTTCGGCTTCGCCGACGGGGAGCTGGTGCTCGCCGACGAGGTGCTCACCCCGGACTCCTCCCGCTTCTGGCCGGCCGACTCCTGGGAGCCGGGCCGCGCCCAGCCGTCGTACGACAAGCAGTTCGTCCGCGACTGGCTGACCTCGGCGGCCTCCGGCTGGGACCGCAAGAGCGAGACCCCGCCGCCGCCGCTGCCCCAGGAGGTCGTCGACGCGACCCGCGCCAAGTACGTCGAGGCCTACGAGCGCCTCACCGGCCAGACCTGGGCGTAGCCACACCCGTGGCCGACCGCCGACCGCCGACCGCCGACCGCCGACCGCCGACCGCCGACCGCCGTCCGCCGTCCGCCGTCCGCCGGTCGGCCACGGCGGCCGGCCACGGCGCGGGAAGCCGTGCAACACGGGAAACGCAGAAGGCCCCGGTCGTGATGACCGGGGCCTTCCATCTGAGCGGACGACGAGATTCGAACTCGCGACCCTCACCTTGGCAAGGTGATGCTCTACCAACTGAGCCACGTCCGCAGGCGCCGTAGCGCGAGACCCACTATACCCAACCTCGCTCGCGTGCGAGACGAACTGCCGTGTGCCGGTTCTCCGCGCCGAGCTTCGCGGCCGCCGCCGAGAGGTAGTTCCGGACCGTTCCCTGGGACAGCGCGGCCCGTTCGGCGATCTCCGCGATCGGCGCCCCGTCCGCTGCGAGTTCCAGGACCTCGGCCTCGCGCGCGGTCAGCGGGGAGTCCCCGGCGCTGATCGCGTCGGCCGCCAACTCCGGGTCCACGTACCGGCCTCCGCCGTGCACGGCCCTGATGATCTCGGCGAGCTTCTGCGCCGAGACGGTCTTCGGCGCGAAGGCCCGCACCCCGGCCGACAGGGCCCGCTTCAGGTGTCCGGGCCGGCCGTGACTGGTCACGATCATGGTCTTGCAGTCGGGGAGTTCGGCCCGCAGCAGTGTGGCGACACTCACACCGTCCGCGCCCGGCATCTGCATGTCCAGCACCGCGACGTCCGGACGGTGGGCCCGGGCCATCGCCAGCGCCTCGGGCCCCGACGCGGCCTCGGCGACGACCAGCAGGTCGTCCTCCAGGGCCAGCAGTGCGGCGACCGCGCCGCGGATCAGGTGCTCGTCGTCGGCCAGCAGTACGCGTACGGGGCTCACGCCCGCACCCCCCGTTCAGTGATCCCGGTGGTCCCGTTGACCCCGGTGGTCCCGGCGGCATCCGCCGCCCCGGTCCTCGACGGCCCGGGGATCCCGGGCCCGTCGGCCTCCTCGTGCCGCAGTGCCGCCACCGGCACGTGCGCCGTCAGCCGGAACCGGCCCCCCGCGACCGTCCCGGCCTCCAGCGTGCCGTCGAGCACCGCCAGCCGCTCCCGCAGCCCCGCGAGGCCCGAACCGGGGCGCCCGGAGGGCTCCGTGGGCGCGCCGTCGTTCTCGACGACCAGCGCCAGCCCGCCGTCCCGCTCCGCGGCCAGCCGGACCAGGCAGCTGCGGGCGTCCCCGTGCCGGAGCACGTTGGTGGCGGCCTCGCGGACCACCCAGCCCAGCACGGACTGCACCGCACCGGGCAGTGCCCGCCGGTCCGCCCATTCCAGCCGGCAGTCGATGCCGGCCGCGGCCAGCACCCCGCGGGCGCCCTCCAGCTCCACCGCCAGGTCCGCCTCCCGGTAGCCGCGGACCACGTCGCGCACCTCGCGCTGGGACTCCTGGGCGATCCGCTGGACCTCGACCATCTGGTCCACGGCCTCCGGCCGGCCGCGCCGGGCCAGCTGCACCGCCAGCTCGCTCTTGAGCGCGATCACCGCCAGGTTGCGGCCCATCACGTCGTGCAGGTCCCGGCCGAACCGGAGCCGCTCCTCGGCCACCGCCAGCCGCGCCTTCAACTCCCGGGACCGCTCCAGCTCCCAGACGGTCTTCAGCAGCCAGCACGAGAACCCGCAGGTGAAGCAGATGCTGGTGCCGCCGATCAGCAGCCCGACGGTGTAGCCGAGTGCGGAGGCCGGGTCCCCGCCGAAGGCGAATGCGGCCAGACCGACCGCCACGGCGACGGAGGGCACCGCCCAGAACGTCTGCCGCATGTTCCGCATCGCCAGGGTCAGCGAGCCGAGGCCGAAGACCACCAGGCCGCTGATCACGGTGGGGGCGATCTGCGGATCCCCCTTCTCCCGGACGGAGTCGAGGAAGAGGAGCAGCAGGGTGGCCACCGCGGACACCGCGGCCAGTGCCACGGCCGGCCGCACCGGCCGCTCCCGCCGGTCCAGCGCCCAGTCCAGTCCCTGCTTGGACAGCACCCCGCACAGCACGGCGTGTCCCGCGACCAGCAGGGCCACGACCAGGTCGAGCGGTCCGGGGCTGCCGCCGGCCGACAGCACGGCCAGTCCGAGGGCCAGGATCTCGATCACCACGAAGCTGTGGAAGGACCACCGCGTGTACAGCTCGACCTTGGCCGCACTGGTGCGGCCGGTCCACCATCGGGTCAGCCCGGTCACCGGCCGACACCCCCCGTTCCCGATTCCGGCGGTCCGCCGCGGCCTAGCGCCGCGGTTCCCAGCGGAACCACCGCTGGACAGCAAACACGGTGATCATCATCCAGGCCAGGGTGACGACGGCCGCGGTCAGCAGCTCCTTGCCGTCCCCGGTGCCCGTCCACCCGGACCGGACCAGGGTCATCACTCCGCTCAGCGGCAGCAGTTCGCACAGCGTGGCCAGCTTGCCGGGCATGTTGTCCAGCGGCACGAACAGGCCGGAGCCGAGCGAACTGATCAGGAACAGCGGCAGGGTGGTGATGCCCGCGCTCTCCACGTTGCGGGTGAAGGCACTGGTCAGCGCGGACATCCCGGCCAGCATCAGCACGGCCGCGAGCACGCCCGCCACCAGCAGCAGCGGGTTGTCGGGGGTCCCGGCGTCCAGGGCGAGGGCACCGGCCACCGCCAGTACGGTCACCTGGACCAGCGCGAGGACCACGGCGGGCAGCGCACTGCCGGCGAGGATCTCCAGGTCCCCGGCCTCGCCGGTGCGCAGCCGCTTGAGGACCAGCTCCTCGCGCCGGGCCACGTAGGCCGAGACCAGGCTCATGTAGACGACCAGGAGCAGCACCATGCCGATGCCGCCGGTCACGGTGGCCGCGCCGAGGGCGGAGGCGCCGCCCTCCAGGTCGACCCCGCCGAGCGAGTTCCGCAGGATGAGGACCATCACCAGCGGCATCATCAGGGCGATGGAGAGCGTGGCCCGGTTGCGGACCAGCAGGGTCAGTTCGGAGCGGCCGAGGGCGAAGAGCCGGCCGGGGTTCAGGGTCAGCGTGTTCATCGGGCGCTCGCCATCGTGTCGGTGCGGTCGGTGCGGTCGGTGGATCCCGTACGGCCCGTGGAGCCGGGGGAGCCGGCCCTGTCGGCCGAGGTGCCGCGCCGGCTCTCCGCGATCTCCAGGAAAGCCTCCTCCAGCGAGGCGGACCGGGCGTCCAGGCCCAGGAGTTCCACCCCGGCCTCCTCGGCCCAGCGCAGCAGCACGCCCAGCGAGTCCTGCAGCCGGTCGGTGCGGATCTCCACCCGCCGGCCCTCGGCCGCCGCGCGCAGCGACAGCGGGAGCCGCGCCGCCGGCACTGCCTCGGGGAGCGTGAACCGGATCCGGGACGGCCGGGTGGCGGTCACCTCGGCCGGGGTCCCGGACAGCACCAGTTCACCCTCGTGCAGGATCGCCAGCCGGTCGGCCAGTTGCTCGGCCTCTTCCAGGTAGTGCGTGGTCAGCAGGACGGTGGTGCCTTCGGCGCGCAGCGTGCGGACCAGCTCCCAGGTGTCGCGCCGCCCCTCCGGGTCCATGCCGGTGGTGGGCTCGTCGAGGAAGAGCACCTCGGGCCGCCCCAGCAGGGCCAGGGCGAGGTCCAGCCGCCTGCGTTCGCCGCCGGAGAGCTGCTTGACGCGCACGGCGGCCCGTGCGGCCAGGCCGACCAGCGCGAGCACCTCGGCGCCGGGCCGGGCGCCGGTGGTGACCCCGGCCCACATCCGGACCGTTTCGGCGACCGTCAGGTCGGACGGGAATCCGCCCTCCTGCAGCATCACCCCGGTGCGCGGCCGCACCTTGGCTCGGTCCCGGTACGGGTCGAGTCCGAACACCCGGACCCGGCCGCCGCTCGGCGCGGCCAGTCCCTCCAGCAGCTCGACGGTCGAGGTCTTGCCCGCTCCGTTGGTGCCGAGCAGGGCGAAGACCTCGCCCGGGGCGACGGAGAAGGAGATGCCGCGGACGGCCTCGAAGCCTCCGGTGTAGCCGCGGCGCAGGTCGGTGACGTCGATCACGTGCTGGTCGGTGTGGGTCATGGATCCAGATTCCGGCCGGATCCGCGCCGACAGCAGTGCGCCGTGTCATGAACACCGATGACAAATGTCATGGGAGTGGCGGAGAACGCAGAAGACCCCGGTCATGATGACCGGGGTCTTCTTTACCGAGCGGACGACGAGATTCGAACTCGCGACCCTCACCTTGGCAAGGTGATGCTCTACCAACTGAGCCACGTCCGCATGCATCACGCGCCGCACCCTCTTTCGAGAGGTGCACCGGCGGTGCGAGCACCACTCTACCCGATCCACCGAGGTGGTTGGCAAAGAGATGCAGAGCGGGTGACAGGAATCGCACACTGCGCCTTCCCCCTGGAAGGGGGATGTTCTGCTACTGAACTACACCCGCACGACTTCAGGGCTTCTGACCTGCTGGTCTCTGGCCCCTCGGCGTGATCCACACACTAGCGGATGGAACCGGGTGCTTGGCAAATCGGCGGTCAGTGCGCCGCGTTGTAGGCCTCGTAGACCTTCTTGGGGATCCGGCCGCGCGGCGGCACCTCCAGGTTGTTGGAGCGGGCCCAGGCACGTACGACCGCCGGGTCCGGCGCCAGGGAGGTGTGCTTGTAGGTCTTGCCGGAGCGGGCCTGCCGGCGGCCGGCGGCGACGAACGGCGCGAGGCTCTTACGCAGTTTCTTTGCGTTGGCGGGATTGAGGTCGATCTCGTACGACTTACCGTCCAGCCCGAACACGACCGTTTCCGCTGCTTCTCCGCCATCGATGTCGTCGGAGATCGTGACTACTACGCGCTGCGCCACGGATATCGGCCCCTTCGTGCGACATCCGCGCCTCTGACGTGCGGGTATGTCGACCATGTGGATGTTTTGTAACAATGCGCCTTTCCCGGTTGAATCCCGGGGATTCCTTTGTACCGCGATTTCCGGCGCATTGCGACGCTCAGTTAATTATCTCCGCGTGTCCCGCCGCAATCCCGGGCGGGAGGTTTTCCGGTGGATTTTGCGAAGGGTTGGCGAAGTGGAGGATATCTACCCGCGTAGAAAATCCGGGCGGGTACGCTGAGGGAACCGCCTTGCACCAACCACCTCATCGGGAGTGCCAGTGGCACGCGTCGTAGTCGACGTCATGCTCAAGCCGGAGATCCTCGACCCCCAGGGCCAGGCGGTGCAGCGTGCACTGCCGCGCCTGGGCTTCGAGGGGATCGCCGACGTCCGCCAGGGGAAGCGCTTCGAACTGGAAGTGGAGGGCCCGGTCGACCAGGCCGCCCTCGACCGCATCCACAAGATGGCCGAAACGTTCCTCGCCAACACCGTCATCGAAGACTTCACCGTGAAGGTCGAGGCCTGAGGGTGACCACTCGCATCGGTGTCGTCACGTTCCCCGGAACGCTCGACGACCGTGACTCGCTGCGCGCCGTCCGCCTCGCGGGGGCGGAGCCGGTCTCGCTGTGGCACCGCGACAAGGACCTGCACCAGGTCGACGCGGTCGTCCTCGCGGGCGGCTTCTCCTACGGCGACTACCTGCGCGCCGGAGCCATCTCCCGCTTCTCGCCGGTGATGGAGACCGTCATCGAGCAGGCCAGGGCCGGCATGCCGGTCCTCGGCATCTGCAACGGCTTCCAGGTCCTCACCGAGGCCCACCTGCTGCCGGGGGCGATGCTCCGCAACAACCACCTGCACTTCATCTGCCGCGACCAGAAGCTGCGGGTGGAGAACGCGGAGACCGCGTGGACCGGCGACTACACCGCCGGCCAGGAGATCTCCGTACCGCTCAAGAACATGGACGGCCGGTACGTCGCCGACGAGCGCGTCCTCGACGAGCTGGAGGCCGAGGGCCGCGTGGCCTTCCGGTACGTGGACATGAACCCGAACGGGTCGCTCCGCGACATCGCCGGGATCACCAACGCCGCCGGCAACGTCGTCGGCCTCATGCCGCACCCCGAGCACGCGGTCGAGCCGCTGATCGGGACCGGCCGCACCGACGGCCTCCCGTTCTTCACCTCGGTCCTGAAGAAGCTGGTCAACGCATGAGCCTCGACACGGTCAAGAACGCGACGGAGACCCCGGACGCGGCGCAGCCCTGGAAGGAACTCGGCCTCAAGGAGGACGAGTACGCCCGCATCCGGGAGATCCTCGGCCGCCGCCCCACCGGCGCCGAGCTCGCCATGTACTCCGTCATGTGGTCCGAGCACTGCTCGTACAAGAGCAGCAAGGTGCACCTGAAGCAGTTCGGCGAGAAGGTCCCCGAGAACGACGCCATGCTCGTCGGCATCGGCGAGAACGCCGGCGTCGTCGACGTCGGCCAGGGCTACGCGGTCACCTTCAAGGTCGAGTCGCACAACCACCCGTCGTACATCGAGCCCTACCAGGGCGCGGCCACCGGCGTCGGCGGCATCGTCCGCGACATCCTCGCCATGGGCGCCCGCCCGGTCGCGGTCGTGGACCCGCTGCGCTTCGGCGCGGCCGACCACCCCGACACCAAGCGCGTCCTGCCGGGCGTGGTCGCGGGCATCGGCGGCTACGGCAACTGCCTGGGCCTGCCCAACATCGGCGGCGAGGTCGTCTTCGACTCCTGCTACCAGGGCAACCCTCTGGTCAACGCCGGCTGCATCGGCGTGATGAAGCACGAGGACATCCACCTCGCCAAGGCCTCCGGCCCCGGCAACAAGGTCATCCTCTACGGCGCCCGCACCGGCGGCGACGGCATCGGCGGCGTCTCGGTCCTCGCGTCCGAGACCTTCGACGACACCAA
Organism: Streptomyces sp. NPDC089799; assembly: GCF_040684755.1. Lineage (NCBI taxonomy): Bacteria > Bacillati > Actinomycetota > Actinomycetes > Kitasatosporales > Streptomycetaceae > Streptomyces > Streptomyces sp. NPDC089799. Next base: position 270,252 of record NZ_JBFBGR010000007.1, read on the forward strand.
GCCCACCAAGCGCCCCGCCGTCCAGGTCGGCGACCCCTTCCAGGAGAAGCTCCTCATCGAGTGCACCCTGGAGATCTTCAAGGAGAAGCTGGTCGCGGGCATCCAGGACCTCGGCGGCGCCGGCCTGTCCTGCGCCACCTCCGAGCTGGCCTCGGCCGGCTCCGGCGGCATGCGGGTCGAGCTGGACACCGTCCCGCTGCGCGACGCGACGCTCTCGCCCGAGGAGATCCTCATGAGCGAGTCGCAGGAGCGCATGTGCGCGATCGTCGAGCCGCAGCACGTCGACCGCTTCATGGAGATCTGCGAGAAGTGGGACGTCATCGCCACCGTCATCGGTGAGGTGACCGACGGCGAGCGCCTGGAGATCTTCTGGCACGGCGAGCAGATCGTGGACGTGCCCCCGGGCACCGTCGCCCACGAGGGCCCGGTCTACCACCGCCCGTACGCCCGCCCCGACTGGCAGGACGCCCTCCAGGCCGACGACGCGGGCAAGCTGCCCCGCCCGCAGACCTCCGAGGAGCTCCGCGCGCAGGTGCTGGCCCTGGTCTCGTCCCCGAACCAGGCATCCAAGTCCTGGGTCACCGACCAGTACGACCGCTTCGTGCAGGGCAACACCGTCCTCGCGCAGCCCGAGGACGCGGGCATGGTCCGCATCGACGAGGAGTCCAACCTCGGCGTCGCCATGGCCACCGACGGCAACGGCCGCTACGCCAAGCTCGACCCCTACACGGGTGCGCAGCTGGCGCTGGCCGAGGCGTACCGCAACGTCGCCGCGACCGGCGCCAAGCCGCTCGCGATCTCCGACTGCCTGAACTTCGGCTCGCCGGAGGACCCGGGCGTCATGTGGCAGTTCGCCGAGGCCACCCGCGGTCTCGCGGACGGCTGCCTGGAGCTGGGCACCCCGGTGACCGGCGGCAACGTCTCCCTCTACAACCAGACCGGCGACGTCGCCATCCACCCGACCCCGGTCGTGGCGGTCCTCGGCGTCATCGACGACGTCAACCGCCGTACGCCGATGGCGTTCGCGGAGGCCGGCCAGCTGCTCTACCTGCTGGGCGACACCCACGCCGAGTTCGGCGGCTCGGCGTGGTCCCAGGTCGTCCACGACCACCTCGGCGGCATGCCGCCCAAGGTGGACCTGGCGCGCGAGAAGCTGCTCGCCGAGATCCTGATCTCCGCCTCCCGCGACGGCATGATCGACGCCGCGCACGACCTGTCGGACGGCGGCGTGGTCCAGGCGCTCACCGAGTCCTGCCTCAAGGGCGGCAACGGTGCGCGCGTGGTGGTCCCGGAGGGCCTGGACGCGTTCACCTTCCTCTTCTCGGAGTCCGCGGGCCGGGCCGTCGTGGCCGTCCCGCGCAGCGAGGAGCTCCGCTTCACCGACATGTGCGGCGCGCGCGGCCTGCCCGCCGCCCGCATCGGTGTGGTGGACGGCGACGCGATCGAGGTCCAGGGCGAGTTCACCCTCCCGCTGGCCGAGCTCCGCGAGGCCCACGAGGCGACCATCCCGGCCCTGCTGGCCTGAGGTCCCGCCCCCGTGGCGGCCTTCACGGCCGCCACGGGCCCGGCCCGGAACCGCACGGTTCCGGGCCGGGACCTCCGGCGTTCCGGGGCGGGCCTGCGGAAGTTCCGCGAGCGGCCGTTCCGGGGCGGAAGCGGCTGTTGCCGTTCCGTGGCGGAAACCCGCTTATCCGCGCCGTCTCCCGTCCGGATACTGACGGCGTGAGCGACCCCGTCAAGTACCTCCCTCCCGCCGCGATACCCGACGGCGGCGCCGCGGCCTGGCCGCTGCCCGAAGCCGAGCGCTGGCTGAAGGCCCGTACCCCCGTGCTGTTCGCCCCCGCGGTCACCTCGTGGGTGCTCGTACCGCTGGTGCTGCACGCGGCCGTACTGCTGGGCTGGAACGAGGACGAGGTCACCCGCGGCACCGTCTGGGACGGCTACGCACCGGCGGTGCTGCTGATCGCCCTGCCCCTGTGGTTCCGTTTCCTGCCGGGGGCCACCGTGGCGGCAGCGGCCGTGCTGGCCGGCACCGCCGCCCTGGACCTCCGGACACTCCCCGCGGCCGATTCCGCCGGGCGGGCGGGCAACTGGCTGGTGCTCGCGCTGGCCCTCTGGACGGCCACCGGCGCACTGCTGCGCCTGCGGGCCCGCCGGAGGCAGCGCGCCATCGCGCTCGCCGTGGCGGGCGAGGCCCGGCACCCGCTGCCGGAGGACCTCCCGGTGGGCCACCGCAAGCGCGGTCTGGACATGCTCCTGACCGGCGGCGGGCTCTGCCTGGCGGCGGCCGCCCTGCTGGTCTGGGCGCTGGCCGAGGACCTGGGCGCCGCGGAGCCGGGCTCCTACGACGGCACCGGTCAGCAGATCCTGGCCCTGCTCCTGCTCGTTCCCGGCACCACCGTCCTCGGCCGCGGCGCCACCGCCCGCGCCGCCGCCCGACGACTGCACCGCGGCCCCCAGCCCGTCCTCCGCATGGGAGTGCGCTCCCGGTTCGGGGTCGACTGGGTCTATCCGGACGCCCGCACCACCGACACGCGCCCGCTGCTCACCTACGCCGACCGCTTCGCCAACGGCCACACCCGGGGCAACGGCAGGCTGCTGCTCAGCGCCTCCGAGGAACACCTGCGCCGCAAGCACCACGACATCGACTCCTCCGCAGAGCCCTACGAGGTGCTGCTGTACGGGCTGCCGCACGAAGGTGCCGAGCTGGTGCTGGAGCACGCCGAGTACGGGCACTCCGGCACACGGCTGCGCTCCGCGGCCAAGGCCGCGCCCGCCCGCGACCTCTACCGCAAGGACAGGTACCGGTGGCGGGCGGCGGGCTCCTCGTACCGCATGAAGAGGCGCAGGCAGGAGGCCGAGGACAAGGAACGGCGCCGCAAGGCGGGCGCCTCCTCCTCGGGCGGCTGCGGTTCCTCGTCGGGCTGCGGCAGCTCCTCCGGCTGCGGGAGCTCCTGCGGCAGCAGCTGCGGGGGCGGCTGCGGCGGCGGGGACTGATCGGGCAGACTCGCGGCATGCCACCGAAGACGCGCAGCTACGACCCGGCCCGGACCAAGGCGGCCGTACTGGCCCAGTTCGGCCATGTCGCCGACGCCGTACGCGGACTGACCGGGGAACAGCTCGCCGCCCCCTCGGGCGTCGGGGAGTGGACCGTACGGGACCTCGCCGCGCACATCGCGTGGGCCGTGGGCTCGCTCGCCGGAGCCGCCGCCCGGCCGCCGGCGGAGAAGGCCGAGCTGACCGTACGCACCTGGCCGTTCGCCACCGAGCCCCTCGCGGACCGCATCTCGGGCGCGCACCGCAGGGACGGGGAAGAGGACGGGGCGGCGGACCTGGACGCCCTGTACGCGCGGACCGGGGAGCGGTTCACCGAGCTGCTCGGCGTGCTGCCCGGGGACCGGCTGCTCGCGCTGTGGATCGGCGGCATGACGGTGGCCGACTTCGTCGTGACCCGGGTGGTGGAGCTGGTCGTGCACACCGACGACCTCAACCGGGCGCTGGGGCTGGAGATCCCGCTCGACCGGCAGGCGCTGGCGGCCTGCGTACGGGTGCTGGCCGACGCGCTCGCGGAGAAGGCTCCGGGGGGCGCGGTGGAGGTGCGGATCCCGCCGTTCGCGGTGGTCCAGTGCGTGGAGGGTCCCCGGCACACCCGGGGCACCCCGCCGAACGTGGTGGAGACCGACCCGCTGACCTGGATCCGGCTCGCGACCGGGCGCACCGGGTGGGCGGCGGAGCTGGCCGAGGCGCGGGTCAGCGCCTCCGGGGAACGGGCCGACCTGGCCGGCCTGCTGCCGGTCATGAGCTGACGGGACGGGCCGGCGGAACCGGTTGCCGGGCGGCCACGTCGGAGGGGCATGAGGATCCCCAGCCGAACCTCCCGAGCCTCCCGAACCTCCCGGTCCAGCCGATCCGGTCGATCCGGCCGAACCTCCCGAGCCGTCCGGACCGTCCCCGTCCTCCTGGCCGCCGTACTCGCCCTCGCCTCCTGTGGTGACGCGGGACAGGACCGTCCCACCGGCCCGGAAGCCGGGCGGACCCTGACCGAGGGCACCTGGTCGGTCGAGTCGCTGAGCGTGGGCGGCCGCACGCTGGAGGCACCCCCGCAGGCCGAGATCAAGATCGGGCCCGGGGCGGCGGAGGCGGACGTCGCCTACGGCTGCAACGGCGGGGTCGCCGAACTGTCCGCCGAGGACGACGGCCGGGCCGTCACGGTGAAGCAGGGCCCGCGCACCATGACGGCCTGCCCGGACCTCGCCTTCGAGAACGCGTTCGCCGACCTGTTCAAGGGCCGGCTGGCGGTCGCCCGCACGGGCGACGCCCTGACCCTGACCGCCCCCTCCGGGGACCGGATCTCGCTCGGCTCCGCGCCCCGCCCGCCGGCTCCGACGCTCACCGGCACCCGCTGGAGCGTGGACTCGCTGATCACGGGCGAGACCGTGTCCTCCGTGCCGGCCGGCGCGGAGGGCCGGGCCGAGCTGACGATCGCCGCCGACGGGGCGGTGACCGGCAGCCTGGGCTGCAACCGCTTCAGCAGCAAGGCGGTGGTCGACGGCCGGGAGATCACCTTCGGTCCGGTCGCCGCCACCCGGATGGCCTGCACGGGCCCGGCCGGAGAGGTCGAGCGGGCCTTCTCCGCACTGCTCCGGCGCGGGCCCCTGCGGTACGCCGTCCAGGACGACGCACTCACCCTGACCGCGGCCGACGGCACGGGCCTGCGCGCGAAGGCCCGCACGGGGCGATGAGGGACTGGTCAGACGTGGGCGGTGCCGCCGTCCCGCGCCATGGCGGCGGCCACGGCGCGGCGGTTCGCCGTCCACAGCTCCTCGGACACCTTGGGCAGGGCCTCGTCCCACAGCGGGAGGCAGCTGCCGCGGAACTGCAGCACGCCCTCCGGCCGGGCGAAGAAGAACAGGTGCAGGTGCGCCCCGCCGTCGCCCCACCGGTTCACGTGCACCCGGGCGATCCCGCCGAGCGAGAGCAGGGCCCGCTCGACCCGCTGGATCATCGGACCCAGCTCCGCGGACCGCTCGGCCGGCAGGTCGGACAGGTCGTGGTGGCCCCGGGGCACCAGCTTGACGATCGCCGGCATGGCGCCGTGCTCGTCGACCAGCCGCCAGTGGCCGTCCGTCCACAGGGAATCGGCGTCGGTGAAGGAGCACGGCACGCAGCCCTCCGGACCGTGCTCCCCGTTCCGCGGGGGCTCCGGCAGCGTGGGTGGCTGCAGGGCCCGGACGCGGATGTCCCCCTCGTAGGGGAAGACGTCCCATTCCTGGATGCCTTGGTCCTGGAAGGGAAGGGCCTCTCCGATCGGGAGTTGCCGCAGGTACGCGCTGGGTTCGGTCATGCGGTGATCATGACAGCGGAAGATCAGCCCGGGTAGGGCAGCAGCGTGCCGTCGGTCTTCTCCCAGGCCGCCCGCAGCTCCGCCAGCCGGGCCGGCTGCACGGCGGCCTTGTCGGCCTGCTCGCGGACGTCCCCGGCCAGGTCGAAGAGCTGGTCGCGGCCGCTCTTGCCGCGGTAGTACTTCCAGTTGCCGCGGCGCAGCGCGCGCTCGCCGCGCACCCGCCAGAACAGGTCCCGGTCCGGGGCCCGCTCGCCGCGCAGCAGGTAGCCGGCCAGGCTCGCGCCGTCCAGCGGGTACGCGGGATGCGGGCGGGCGCCGGCGAACTCCAGCAGGGTGGCGGTCCAGTCGGGGGTCACCAACGGGACCCGGCTGGCCTGGCCGCCGTCGATCCGGGCGGGCCAGCGCAGGATGTTGGGGACCCGGATGCCGCCTTCCTGGAGGGAGGCCTTGTTGCCGGACAGCGGCCAGTTGTGGGAGAAGCGCTCGCCGCCGTTGTCGCTGGAGAAGACCACGACGGTGTTCTCCTCCTGCCCCGACCGCTTCAGGGCCTTGAGCACCTCGCCGACGGACCGGTCCAGGTCCTCGACCATCTCCGTGTACTTCTCGACGGAGCCGCCGTCCTGGTGCCACAGGGCGCGGCCGTCACCGGCCTTGATCCGGCGGGTGATCTCGGCGCTCTGCTCCGTGTCGCCGTCGGCGATCCACGGCCAGTGCGGGGTGGTGAAGTTCAGGTTGAGCAGCCAGGGCTTGGCGTCGCGGCCGCGCGGGCGGGAGACGTACTCGCTCGCCCGCTCGGTGATGATCCGGGTGTAGTAGCGCAGGTCCTTGTACTCGGCGTCGCCCTCGTAGAGGTCGTACTCGCCGCCGAGGCCCAGCTTGGAGTAGTACTCCAGGGCGCCGCCGAAGTTGCCGAAGAACTCGTCCCAGCCGGACCGGGTCGGGCTGTAGTCGGGCAGGTAGCCGCAGTGCCACTTGCCGATCAGCGCGGTGGCGTAGCCGGCGTCGCGGAGCAGGGACGCGAGGGTGGGGTGGGTGGGCTCCAGGCCGGCGGACTTGTCCGCGATCGGCTCGGCGAGACCGCCCTTCGTACGGCCGGGGTAGCGGCCGGTGTAGAGGCTGAAGCGGGTGGGGGAGCAGGTGGCGGAGCCGGAGTAGGCGTCGGTGAAGCGGACGCCCTGGCGGGCGAGGCGGTCGAGGTTGGGGGTGTTGATGTGCGGGGCGCCGTACGAGGACAGGTCGGCCCAGCCGAGGTCGTCGCCGAGGATGAAGAGGATGTTGGGGCGTCGGGAATGGCGTCCGCGGGACGCGACGAAGTCGCGCTCGGCGGGGCCGGTGCCGGTGCCGGAGCCGGGGGCTGCGGCGGCCGGGCCGGCCGCGCCTATCGCCGCCGCGGCGGCGGTGGCTCCGACGGCGCCCACGGCGCCACCGAAGGCGCGGCGCGACAGGGGGGAGGGGGACGGGCTGTTGTGGCTGGACACGGGTGTGCGTACTCCTGGGCAGGACGGGTGGGTTGACGTACGTTGCGCTCCCGCTGCGCGGCGCCTTTCCCCACCCCGCCCCTTTCCCGAAACCGTGGCCTGCGGCCCCGGACCCCGCTCCACAGCGGTGTCAGGGGCGCGGGGAACCGCGCGACCGGCCACGGCCGGCCCGCGGACGGACACGGGGGCAGGGCCCGGAACGGGGTCCGGGGCAGAGCCCCGGTTGCGGGAAGGGGCGGGGAGGGGAAATGCCCCGCAGGGAACGCCCTACGAGGGCCGACAGAGCCCGCCCACGGGACGCCCGAGGCGGCCCCGGGCAGACCGAGGCAAGGCGCAGGATCGCTGCACCACACCGGGGTTACGCCGGAAGCCCGCAACAGGGCGACGCGGAGGACGCCCGCGCCGGGCTACAGGCCGACTGCGGCCGAGCGCAGTGATCAGGCGGCGCAGCGACAGATCGCGCTGGCGACACGGACCAGGTCAACGTGTCGGCGCTCGACGAGGGTGACGGTGCGGTCACCGAGGGGCTGCATGGCACGGGAGCCTCCCTGACGCACCCCGCAGTGTCAAGATCGGTATCCGGATACCGAGACACGCGTAGACGGTCACCCTTCGTGCTGTGACATTTCCCGGGGCGTCCCCAATTCGGACCAGTGGTCGACGTCGCCTAGACTCGGTGTTGTGCCTCGTGGTGATGGACGACTCAACCACGACCTGCTCCCCGGCGAGAAGGGCCCCCAGGACGCTTGCGGCGTCTTCGGTGTCTGGGCTCCGGGTGAAGAGGTCGCCAAGCTCACCTATTTCGGACTGTATGCACTGCAGCACCGTGGACAAGAGTCCGCGGGAATCGCTGTGAGCAACGGTTCCCAGATCCTCGTCTTCAAGGACATGGGCCTCGTGTCCCAGGTCTTCGACGAAACCTCCCTGGGTTCTCTCAGGGGTCATATCGCGGTCGGTCACGCCCGCTATTCGACTACCGGCGCCTCCGTCTGGGAGAACGCCCAGCCCACCTTCCGGGCGACCGCCCACGGCTCTCTCGCCCTGGGTCACAACGGCAACCTGGTGAACACCGCCGAGCTCGCCGAGATGGTCGCCGACCTCCCCCGGCAGGACGGCCGCGCCACCCAGGTGGCCGCGACCAACGACACCGACCTGGTGACGGCCCTGCTGGCCGGACAGGTCGACGCCGACGGCAAGCCGCTGACCATCGAGGAGTCCGCCCGCGTGGTGCTCCCGAAGGTCAAGGGAGCCTTCTCGCTCGTCTTCATGGACGAGGGCACCCTCTACACGGCCCGTGACCCGCAGGGCATCCGCCCGCTGGTCCTCGGCCGGCTGGAGCGCGGCTGGGTGGTCGCCAGTGAGACCGCCGCCCTGGACATCGTCGGCGCCAGCTTCGTCCGCGAGGTCGAGCCGGGCGAGCTCATCGCGATCGACGAGAACGGCCTCCGCACCTCCCGATTCGCGGAAGCGAAGCCCAAGGGCTGTGTCTTCGAGTACGTCTACCTGGCCCGTCCGGACACGGACATCGCCGGCCGGAACGTCTACCTCAGCCGGGTCGAGATGGGCCGCCGCCTCGCCAAGGAGGCGCCCGCAGACGCCGACCTGGTGATAGCGACGCCGGAGTCGGGTACCCCCGCCGCCGTCGGATACGCCGAGGCCAGCGGGATTCCGTACGGCTCCGGCCTGGTGAAGAACGCCTATGTCGGCCGGACCTTCATCCAGCCGTCCCAGACGATCCGCCAGCTGGGCATCCGCTTGAAGCTGAACCCCCTGAAGGAAGTCATCCGGGGCAAGCGCCTGGTGGTCGTCGACGACTCCATCGTCCGCGGCAACACCCAGCGCGCGCTCGTCCGGATGCTCCGCGAGGCCGGCGCGGCCGAGGTCCACATCCGGATCTCCTCCCCGCCCGTGAAGTGGCCCTGCTTCTTCGGCATCGACTTCGCGACCCGCGCCGAGCTGATCGCCAACGGCATGACCGTCGAGGAGATCGGCACCTCGCTGGGCGCCGACTCCCTCGCGTACATCTCCCTCGACTCCATGATCGAGGCGACGACGATCCAGAAGCCCAACCTCTGCCGTGCCTGCTTCGACGGCGAGTACCCGATGGAGCTGCCCGATCCGGAGCTCCTCGGCAAGCAGCTGCTGGAGACCGAGCTGGCCGGCGGTACCGACGCCGCCGACGCGCTCCGTCGTCCGTAGCGGGACGGGTCACGGGCCGTCCGGTCCGTGACCGCCCGTAACCCCTCACGCAGTACGACACGAAAGTTCTCTCTCCCATGTCAGAGACCACCGGTGCCAGCTACGCGTCCGCGGGCGTCGACATCGAAGCGGGCGACCGCGCCGTCGAGCTCATGAAGGAGTGGGTGAAGAAGACCCAGCGCCCCGAGGTCCTCGGCGGCCTCGGCGGATTCGCCGGACTCTTCGACGCCTCCGCCCTCAAGCGCTACGAGCGGCCGCTGCTCGCCTCCGCCACCGACGGGGTCGGCACCAAGGTCGACATCGCCCGCCAGATGGGCGTGTACGACACCATCGGCCACGACCTGGTCGCCATGGTGATGGACGACATCGTCGTCTGCGGTGCCGAGCCGCTGTTCATGACGGACTACATCTGCGTCGGCAAGGTCCACCCGGAGCGGGTCGCGCAGATCGTCAAGGGCATCGCCGAGGGCTGTGTGCTGGCCGGCTGCGCGCTGGTCGGCGGCGAGACCGCCGAGCACCCGGGCCTGCTCGGACCGGACGACTTCGACGTGGCCGGGGCCGGCACGGGTGTGGTCGAGTACGACGCCCTGCTCGGCGCCGATCGCATTCGGACGGGTGACGCGGTCATCGCGATGGCGTCGTCCGGCCTTCACTCGAACGGGTACTCGCTGGTCCGGCACGTCCTCTTCGACCGGGCCGGACTGTCCCTGGACCGGGAGGTCCCGGAGTTCGGCCGGACCCTCGGCGAGGAGCTCCTGGAGCCGACCAAGATCTACTCGCTGGACTGCCTGGCCCTCACCCGTACGGCCGAGGTGCACGCCTACTCGCACATCACCGGCGGCGGCCTCGCGGCCAACCTGGCCCGGGTGATCCCGGACCACCTGCATGCCACCGTCGACCGTTCGACCTGGACCCCGGGCGCGGTGTTCGACCTGGTCGGCAAGGCCGGCCGGGTGGAGCAGCTGGAGCTGGAGAAGACCCTGAACATGGGCGTCGGCATGATGGCCGTCGTACCGCAGGAGTCGGTGGACGTGGCCCTGACCGTACTGGCCGACCGCGGGGTCGACGCCTGGGTCGCGGGCGCGATCACCGAGCGCGGCGACCACGCCGAGGGTGCGGCCCTGACGGGTTCCTACGCGAGCTGAGCAGCGCCGAAACCCGGTCCGGGGCGATGCCCTGGACCGGGTTTCAGTGTGTGATGCCTCGTGTGCGAAGCGGTGAGCGAGGTGGGCGCGTCAAGCGCCGCGACGATGCTGCGACGGGCCGGACTCGTCGTCCTCGTCCTCGTCGTCATCGTTGTACAGCTCCGCGTAGCGGGCGTACGGGTCGTCCTCGTCCTCGTCGTCGTCCTCGAACGGCTCGCCATTCGGCGGCTGCTGCGAGAGCGGTTGCGAAGTCGATGCGCCCAGCTCGCTGGCCAGACGCGTCAGATCAGTCCCGCCGCTGCTGTACTTCAGCTGGCGGGCGACCTTCGTCTGCTTGGCCTTTGCCCGGCCGCGCCCCATGGCTCGACCCCCTCGGTGACGGGGCTCGACGGCCCCAGAGTCTTGACACGCGTTCATGGTTCGGAGCGGGCTCTCCGTGGAGAGACCGTCCTTAGGGCTTTAACGGTACCTGCTTCCGCGGCCATACGGTACGCCGCCCGCATGACGTGCCCCGTCGCAGTGACCATGAGACGCCCTGTACTCGCTGGTCAGCTGCGATTTTAACCCTTTATTGGCGGGCGACCCGCCGAAGTGCAGTGAGTCTTCTCTCGCCGCACCCCGGCGGGCGCAACCAGGGGGTCTTGACGCCTACGCCTTACGGGCGGCGGCGCGGGCGTCCGCCATCCGCTGCTCGGCGATCCGGTCGGCCGCGGCGGCCGGCGGAATCCCATCGGCCTTCGCGCGTGCAAAGATTTCGAGCGTGGTGTCGAAGATCTTGGTCGCCTTGACCTTGCACCGGTCGAAGTCGAAGCCGTGCAGCTCGTCGGCGACCTGGATCACGCCGCCCGCGTTGACCACGTAGTCGGGCGCGTAGAGGATCCCGCGGTCCGCGAGGTCCTTCTCGACGCCTGCGTGCGCGAGCTGGTTGTTCGCCGCGCCGCAGACCACCTTGGCGGTCAGCACCGGCACCGAGTCGTCGTTCAGGGCGCCGCCCAGCGCGCAGGGGGCGTAGATGTCCAGGCCCGGCGTGCGGATCAGGGCGTCGGTGTCGGGCGCGGCCGTGACCTTGCCCGGGTGCTTGTCGAGGATCCGCTGCACCGACTCCTGGCGGACGTCCGTGATCACGACCTCGGCGCCGTCCGAGAGGAGGTGCTCGACCAGGTAGTGGCCGACCTTGCCGACGCCCACCACGCCGACCTTGCGGCCGCGCAGGGTCGGGTCGCCCCACAGGTGCTGGGCGCTGGCGCGCATGCCCTGGAAGACGCCGTAGGCGGTGAGCACCGAGGAGTCGCCGGCGCCGCCGTTCTCGGGGGAGCGGCCGGTCGCCCAGCGGGTCTCGCGGGCCACCACGTCCATGTCGGCGACGTAGGTGCCGACGTCGCAGGCGGTGACGTAGCGGCCGCCCAGGGACTCGACGAACCGGCCGTAGGCCAGCAGGAGTTCCTCGGACTTGATCACGTCGGGGTCGCCGATGATCACGGCCTTGCCGCCGCCGTGGTCGAGCCCGGCGAGGGCGTTCTTGTACGACATGCCCCGCGCGAGGTTCAGCGCGTCGAGGACGGCCTCCTCGTCGGAGGCGTACGCGTGGAAGCGCGTGCCGCCGAGGGCGGGGCCCAGCGCGGTGGAGTGGATGGCGATGACGGCCTTGAGACCGGTTTCACGGTCCTGGCACAGCACGACCTGCTCGTGGCCGCCCTGCTCCGTGCGGAACAGGGTGTGCAGGACGCCGTCGGTCATTTCGGTCACGGTGGTGACTCCCATGGAAGAGATGCGGCGGTGACCCTCCTGAGGGTGGGGAGAGTCTGTAGGAGCAGCGTAAGACCTGGGCGGTCGGGCGCGGAGGGGAGTGGCCCGGATCACCCTCCCGGACGTCGTCCCGGGGTACCCCCGTCCCGCGGAGTAGGCCGGGTGTGCGCGGAGTAGCTCCGGGCGGCGCGGGGGAAGAGTCGTGGGTGAGCGAATCCAGCGATCTCCCGGTCCCCTCCGCGCGTTCGGCACCGACCGTCCCGTACGCCTCCTACCTGCGCGTTTACGAGCCGCTGGCGGCCTTCCCGGAGCCGGAGCGGACGCACTGGGCGGAATACGTCCGGCGGTCGGACCGGCCCACGGCGCAGGACGAACTGCGACGCTCGCTGGCGGAGTTGGTGCGGGTCCCGCCGTCGGCGGTGCCCGAGCGGGAGAGCTCGGACGCCTTCGCCGAGGAGGTGGACGGGGTGGTTCTGGTATGCCCGTGGCGGACCCGGCTGCGCGGCTGGCTGGCGCTGGAGGAACTGGTCGCGGACTTCCCGCGGCCGGTGCTGGACGCGGCGGTTCCGCCGGGGGTGCGGCAGCGGGCGGCGGAGGAGTACGGGCGCTGGCGGGAGCGGAACCCCGATGCCCGGCCGTGGATCCGCACGGGGGTGTGGCAGGTGCCGCTGCGCTGGTTCGTGCTGGTCGCGGACGAGGAACGGGAGTACGTGCCGGGGGAAGTGCTGCGCTACCGGACGCCGATGGTGCAGGCCCGGCGGCGGCTGGCGCGCGGGCTGCGGACGCTGCGCGAGGCGGAGGGCTACGCGGGCCTGGCCGACGGCCTGGTGGAGGTCGGCAGCTGGCTGGAGGAGTTCCACCCGAGGTCGATGGTGGAGCTGGACTACGGCGGGCTGGTGCACGCGCTGGCGCCGGCCCGGCTGGCCGCCGACCGGTCGGCGGCGGACCTGGCGGCGGGGCTGGCGGCGCTGCGCGCGGGGGACGCGGAGGGGGCCCGGGCGGTGTACGGGGGGCTGGCCGAGCGGTGGCGGACGGTCAGGGAGAGGCTCTTTGCCAACTGAACGAGACGCGCGTCACGTCCCGGAGGGAGAGACGCGTCACGTTTTGGAAGGGAGACTCTTTGCCAGCCGGCGTGTCGGCCGGGGAGGGATCCTCCGCGGTCGGAGGGGCACCCCGGGCGGAGGGCCGGCGCGGTCCTGTCGCCCGGACGGGGGCCCGGAGGGGAGCCCGGACGGGAACTCCCCACCACATGCCGCGTGTCGGTGCTATCGGTCCAATGGGCACAATCGGGGATCATGGACCAGAACTCCGGCATTGGGGTCCTGGTGCCAGGACCTACGTCCCGATACGGGCCATTGGCCCAAGCGTGACGGACCGCACTAACCACACCCTTGCGCCGTTCCCCTACCCTCGTGCCAAAATAGGACAAGGAGTCCGGGGAGGGTTCCTTCCGTCCAACTAAGGGCGGAATGCTCGGTATTGCACTCTATGGGGGGTCTCGCGACTCCTGATCGCTCTGTGACTGATCGTTACGGTGGGGTGACTGTCCGTTATGGGCGGGTCCATCGGCTTCCGCCGCTGATGAACACCTCGGAGGGCAATTCCGTCGGTTTGGCCGACGAGGCTGGACAGATGGTGTAGTTGTAGTGCCGAGGACAAGCCGTTCGTCCTATAACCGACTCGGCCCTCGTCTGTCCATTTCGGGCAACGCGGGCCAAGGTGCAGAATTTAGAGGAAAGAACCGAGATGGTTCGGTTCTCCCGAGGAGGCCGCTCATGACCGCTCGCACCCCTGATGCCGAGCCGCTGCTGACCCCGGCTGAGGTCGCCACGATGTTCCGCGTGGACCCGAAGACGGTGACCCGCTGGGCCAAGGCCGGCAAGCTGACGTCCATCCGCACCCTGGGTGGACATCGCCGTTACCGCGAGGCCGAGGTTCGCGCTCTGCTCGCGGGGATCCCGCAGCAGCGCAGCGAGGCGTAAGGCCGCGCAGCACCCGTAGCACCCCGCTTCACCGGGTTCGAACGGATCCCCCAATCCGATGTGACCCACCCTGCTTCACCGACTGGGCCTGCCCCAACAGGTTCACCACGTCGTTCGGTCGCGCTGGACTCCGCCGGGTCCAGCGCGATCTTTTTTGTTCCCCGGGCCCCTCGTGCGCTCACTGGCGGGCGCGCTTGCAGTGAGGTGCCATTGCACATATTAAATTGAGGGGGCGTAGGGGTGCGATAAATGTGGGCGTCTCAGAAATTCGTGTGGTGACCCCTGTCACAGTGGATCACTCTTGTGTGCCGGGCGGTGCACTCGTAAGGGGGATTCTCGTCCCCCGTCGGTGCCGGTGTCCCCGGAAACGGGAAACGCGCGAAAGCGAAACCGCGAGGAAGCCGGAGCGCGCGGAAGCGGGAGCATGTGGAAGCGGGAGCGGGACCAGGCGGAAGCGGGACCATGCAGAAGCGCGTATGCGCGAGTACGCGTGGAAGCGAAAACGACTCAGGGCCCGTATCCATGGGATACGGGCCCTGAGCCTTTTGTTGCGATCCTGACGGGACTTGAACCCGCGACCTCCACCTTGACAGGGTGGCGAGCTAACCAACTGCTCCACAGGACCTTGGTTGCGAGTCAGACTGTACAGCAGTTCTGGGGTCCAGGTCGAACCGGCTCACGGCGCCGCCGCGTCCACCGCCTTCACGATCCGCTTGTCGGAGATCGGGTACGCCGTCCCCAGCGCGTGCGCGAAATAGCTGACGCGGAGTTCCTCGATCATCCAGCGGATCTCCGTCACCTGCGCGGGCACCGGCCGGCCCTTGGGCAACTGCTCCAGCAGCCAGGCGTACTCGTCCTGCATCTCGTGGACCTTCTCCATGCGCGTGGTGTCGCGCTGGACCGCCGTGGGCATCTGCTGCAGCCGCCGGTCCGCCGCCACCAGGTAGCGCATCAGGTCCGGCAGCCGCTTCAGTCCGGTCAGCGTCACGAAACCGGCCGGCACGAGGGCCGTCAGCTGCGTCCTGACGTCCTGGAGGTTGTTGACCAGCACCAGGCTCTGCGTGGCCTTCAGACGGCGCTCACAGGCCTGCCAGGCGGCCAGGATCTGCTGCACCTGCCCGACCGTGCGCACGGTGGCGTCCACCAGGTCGGCCCGTACGGCGTCGAAGAGCTTCCGGAAGCCGGCCTCGTCCCAGGCCGGGCCGCCGTGGTCGGCGATCAGCTTGTCGGCCGCGGCCGTCGCGCAGTCGTCGAACAGCGCCTGGACCGACCCGTGCGGGTTCCGGGACAGGGCCAGCTTCTGCTGGTTGGTCAGCTTCTCGGAGGCGAACTTCGCCGGGTTCACCGGGATGTTCAGCATGATCAGCTTCCGGGTGCCCAGCCACATCGCCCGCTCCTGCTCGGCCTCCGTGTCGAAGAGCCGTACGGACACGCTGTCGCCCGCGTCGACCAGGGCCGGGAACGCCTTCACCGGCTGCCCGGCCCGCCGGGTCTCGAACACCCTGGTGAGCGAGCCGATGGTCCAGTCGGTCAGTCCGGTGCGCTCCAGGGACTCCCCGCCCGAGCGCTCGGCGGTGGCCGCGGCCGCCTTGGACAGCGCCTGGCGGGCCTTGGGCTTCAGCTGCAGCCGCAGGGCCTCCAGGTCCTTGTCCTCGGCGAGCTTCCGGCGGCGCTCGTCAACGATCCGGAACGTGATCTTCAGATGGTCCGGGATCCGGGAGAGGTCGAAGTCGTCGGCGGACACCGGCACTCCGACCATCCGCTGGAGCTCCCGGGCCAGCGCCACCACCAGCGGCTCCCGCAGTGCCGGGCCGCCCTCGGAGGCACCGGCCGCCACCGTCGCCAGGAAGCGGCCCGCGAAGTTCGGCGCGGGCACGTAGTGCCGGCGGACCGGCTTGGGCAGGGACCGGATCAGCTCCGTGACGACCTCTTCCCGCAGACCCGGGATCTGCCAGTCGAAGCCCTCCTCGGTGACCTGGTTCAGCACCTGGAGCGGAACGTGCACGGTCACGCCGTCCGCGTCCGCACCCGGCTCGAACTGGTAGGTGACCTTGAACTTCAGGGCGCCCTGGCGCCAGGTGTCCGGGTAGTCGGCCTTGGTGACCCCGGCCGCCTTCTCGGTGAGCAGCATCTCCCGCTCGAAGTCGAGGAGCTCGGGCTCCTCGCCGCGCTTGTGCTTCCACCAGGAGTCGAAGTGCGCCCCGGACACGACGTGTTCGGGGATCCGCTGGTCGTAGAAGTCGAAGAGGGTCTCGTCGTCCACCACGATGTCGCGGCGCCGGGCCCGGTGTTCGAGCTCCTCGACCTCGGTGAGCAGCTTGCGGTTGTCGGCGTAGAACTTGTGGTGGGTCCGCCAGTCGCCCTCGACCAGCGCGTTCCGGATGAACAGCTCCCGGGAGACCTCCGCGTCGATCCGCCCGTAGTTGATCTTCCGCTGGGCGACGATCGGGACCCCGTACAGGGTCACCCGCTCGTACGCCATCACGGCCGCCTGGTCCTTCTCCCAGTGCGGCTCGCTGTACGCCCGCTTGATCAGGTGCTGGGCGAGCGGCTCCACCCACTCCGGCTCCACCTTGGCGTTGACCCGGGCCCACAGCCGCGAGGTCTCCACCAACTCCGCCGACATCACGAACTTGGGCTGCTTCTTGAACAGCGCCGAGCCCGGGAAGACCGCGAACTTCGCCGACCGGGCACCGAGGTACTCGTTCTTGTCGGTGTCCTTGAGGCCGATGTGCGAGAGCAGGCCGGCCAGCAGCGACACGTGCACGTGCTGCTCGGGGGCGTCCTCCTCGTTGAGGTGGATTCCCATGGTCTTGGCGACCGTGCGCAGCTGGGAGTAGATGTCCTGCCACTCCCGGATCCGCAGGAAGTTCAGGTACTCCTGCCGGCACATCCGGCGGAACGAGGACGAGCCGCGCTCCTTCTGCTGCTCGCGGACGTACCGCCACAGGTTGAGGAAGGCCAGGAAGTCGGAGGTCTCGTCCTTGAACCGGGCGTGCTGCTGGTCGGCCTGGGTCTGCTTGTCCGAGGGCCGCTCGCGCGGGTCCTGGATGGACAGGGCCGCGGCGATCACCATCACCTCGCGGGCGCAGCCGTTCTTTTCGGCCTCGATGACCATCCGGGCCAGGCGCGGGTCCACGGGCAGCTGGGCGAGCTTGCGGCCCATCGGCGTGAGCCGCTTCTTCGGATCCTTCTCCGCCGGGTCCAGCGCGTTCAGCTCCTGGAGCAGCTGCACGCCGTCGCGGATGTTGCGGTGGTCCGGCGGGTCGATGAAGGGGAACTTCTCGATCTCGCCGAGACCGGCGGCGGTCATCTGGAGGATGACGGAGGCCAGGTTGGTGCGCAGGATCTCGGCGTCGGTGAACTCCGGACGGGCGTCGAAGTCGTCCTCGGAGTAGAGCCGGATGCAGATGCCGTCGGAGGTACGGCCGCAGCGGCCCTTGCGCTGGTTGGCGCTGGCCTGGGAGATCCGCTCGATGGGGAGCCGCTGCACCTTGGTGCGGTGGCTGTAGCGGGAGATCCGGGCGGTGCCCGGGTCGATCACGTACTTGATGCCCGGGACCGTCAGGGAGGTCTCGGCCACGTTGGTGGCCAGGACGACCCGGCGGCCGGTGTGCGGCTGGAAGACCCGGTGCTGCTCGGCGTGCGAGAGGCGGGCGTAGAGCGGCAGCACCTCGGTGAAGCGGAGCTTCTTCTTGATGAGGGCGTCCGCGGTGTCGCGGATCTCCCGCTCACCGGAGAGGAAGACGAGTATGTCGCCCGGCCCCTCCTTCTGCAGCTCGTCGACGGCGTCGCAGATGGCGGTGATCTGGTCCCGGTCGGACTCCTCGGAATCCTCTTCCAGGAGCGGGCGGTACCGCACCTCCACCGGGTACGTACGGCCGCTGACCTCGACGATCGGGGCGTCGCCGAAGTGCCGGGAGAAACGCTCCGGGTCGATGGTCGCCGAGGTGATCACGACCTTGAGGTCGGGACGCTTCGGCAGCAGCTGGGCGAGGTAGCCCAGGAGGAAGTCGATGTTGAGGCTGCGCTCGTGGGCCTCGTCGATGATGATCGTGTCGTAGGCCCGGAGCTCGCGGTCCGTCTGGATCTCGGCGAGCAGGATGCCGTCCGTCATCAGCTTCACGAAGGTGGCGTCCGGGTCCACCTGGTCGGTGAAGCGGACCTTCCAGCCGACGGTCTGCCCGATCTCGGACTTCAGCTCCTCGGCGATCCGCTCGGCCACCGTGCGGGCGGCGATCCGGCGGGGCTGGGTGTGCCCGATCATGCCCCGGACGCCGCGGCCCAGCTCCATGCAGATCTTGGGGATCTGGGTGGTCTTGCCGGAACCGGTCTCACCGGCGACGATCACCACCTGGTGGTCGCGTATCGCCTCGGCGATCGCGTCCTTCTTCTGGCTGACCGGCAGCGATTCGGGGTAGGTGACCCCGGGCATGCGGGCGGCACGCCGGGCCAGCCGTTCGGCGGCCTTCGCGGCCTCCGCGGCGATCTCGTCGAGCACGGCCTGTTTGGCCTCGGGCTTGCGGATGCGTCGAGCGCCTTCGAGGCGACGGCCGAGCCGGTGAGCGTCGCGGAGCGAGATCTCACCGAGCAGCGTCTGCAGGGCGGCGAAGGAAGTAGACATACGTCTTCGAGGATCTCACCCGGGGCCGCCGGCTGGCGAACCAATTGCGCCCCCCACTTGTAGCATTTGCGGACGAGATCCCCTGAAACGACCAACTGCAGGAGTGAGAGGCCCGTCATGCCCCGCCCCGGGACGCCCGCGTCCAAGAAGTCGCCCAAGCCGCTGCTGATCTCCGCGGGGGTGGTGCTGGTCGCCGTCGCCATGGGGCTGGTCTCCTGGCAGGCCACCGCCCCGGAGCAGAAGGACGAGGGCTGGTTCGCCTATCGGGAGCTCCCCTCCTCGGCCGGGTCCTCCAAGGAGCCCGGGCGCACCGGCGGCACCGGGGACGCGCCCCGGGCGGACCTGCTCGCCCTGGCCCGCCGGGACGCCGGGGACCAGCTGGCCGTGGGCCGGGCGGACGCCCCGGTGGTGCTGATCGAGTACGCCGACTACCGGTGCGGCTACTGCGGCAAGTTCGCGCGCGACAGCGAGCCCGGGCTGATCGCCACGTACGTGGAGAAGGGCACCCTCCGCATCGAGTACCGGAACTTCCCGATCTTCGGCGAGGAGTCCGAGGCCGCCGCCCGCGCCGCGTGGGCCGCCGGCCGGCAGGGCCGCTTCCACGCCTTCCACTCCGCCGCCTACGCCAAGGGGGTGAAGGAGAAGGGCTTCGGCGCGGACCGGCTGGCCGAGCTGGCCCGGCAGGCCGGGGTTGCGGACCTGGAACGCTTCAAGGCCGACATGGACGGCACGGCGGCCAGGGAGGCCGTGGGCAGGGACCAGGAGGAGGGGCACCGGATCGGGGTCTCCTCCACCCCGTCCTTCCTGGTCAACGGCGAGCCGATCGCGGGCGCCCTGCCGCCGGCCGAGTTCGAGGAGGCCATCGAGCGGGCCGCGGCGAAGGCGGCCCGCTGATGGAGATCGGGTACCTGGCCGCGCTGCTGGGCGGCCTGCTCGCGCTGCTCTCCCCGTGCAGCGCCCTGCTGCTCCCGGCCTTCTTCGCGTACTCGATCGACTCCGCCTCGCGGCTGCTCGCCCGTACCGCGATCTTCTACGCCGGCCTGGCCAGCACCCTGGTGCCGCTGGGCGCGGCCTCCTCGACCGCCGGGCGGTTCTTCCACGGCCACCGGGACGCCCTGGTGCTGGCCGGCGGCTGGCTGATCATCGTGCTGGGCCTGGCGCAGATCCTGGGCCTGGGCTTCGCCTCCCGGCGGCTCTCCGAGCTCTCCGGCCGGATCCGCCCGGTCACCGTGCTGTCCGTGTACGCCCTGGGCGCCGTCTACGGGCTGGCCGGGTTCTGCGCCGGCCCGATCCTGGGCAGCGTCCTGACCGTGGCCGCGGTGTCCGGCTCCCCGGTCTACGGCGGCCTGCTGCTGGCCGTCTACGCCCTGGGGATGGCGGTGCCGCTGTTCCTGCTGGCGCTGCTCTGGGAGCGGTTCGAGCTGGGGCGGCGGCGCTGGCTGCGCGGGCGGGCCTTCGCCCTGGGCCGCCTGGAGCTGCACACGACCTCGCTGCTGTCCGGGCTGTTCTTCGTCGTGCTGGGCGGGCTGTTCCTGGCGTACGACGGGGCGAGCGCCCTGCCGGGGCTGCTGGACGTGGACGACTCGTTCGCGGTGGAGCAGTGGGTGCGCGGCGCGGCGGACGGGGTGCCGGACTGGGCGGTGCTCGGGCTGGTGGCCGCGGGCGGCCTGGGGGCCGGCCTGGTGCGGTGGCGCCGTGGCGAAGTCCGTCCGGACGAGTGACGCGGGACGGGCGGCGAACGAGGGAGAACGAAGAGGGGAGAACGAAGAAGGCCCCGTCCGATGGACGGGGCCTTCCTTCTTGTGGCTGGGGCCGGGGTCGAACCGGCGACCTATCGCTTTTCAGGCGATCGCTCGTACCAACTGAGCTACCCAGCCACGAGGACTCTTTCGAGCCTCAGCGATCCTGACGGGACTTGAACCCGCGACCTCCACCTTGACAGGGTGGCGAGCTAACCAACTGCTCCACAGGACCATATGTGTGCGAGAACAAGTCTCGCACAGGGTTGTGCGTGCCCCCAACGGGATTCGAACCCGTGCTACCGCCTTGAAAGGGCGGCGTCCTGGGCCACTAGACGATGAGGGCGTGTAGCCGATACTGCTCTGCTTCGTCTGTGCGTCCCCCCAGGGGGCGTGAGAAGCATGTGACTCCGCTTTCCCCCCGAAAGGGTTCCGCTTCTCCTTCGCTCCTTGCGGAGTTCCGGACGGTCAAGCCCTGACCGGTGCCCTTGGGCACGAGCAGACTGTACTACGACGGCTGGACCTGGGCCAAACCGAATCGTGGGGTCCGCCCGGATCAGCCCCAGCCCAGTTCGTGCAGCCTCTCGTCGTCGATACCGAAGTGGTGGGCGATCTCATGGACAACGGTCACGGCAACCTCGTGAACCACGTCGTCCGGGCCCTCGCACATGCGCAGCGTCGGCCCCATGTAGATCGAGATGCGGTCGGGGAGCACTCCGGCGTACCACTCGCCCCGCTCCGTGAGCGGAGTCCCCTCGTAGAGCCCCAGGAGCTCCGGGTCGTCCGCAGGCGGTTCGTCCTCCACGAACACCGCCACGTTGTCCATGATCCGCGTCAGTTCGGGCGGGATCGTGTCCAAGGCATCGGACACCAGTTCTTCGAAGGCTTCTCGCGTCATCTCCAGCACACGGCCATTCTCCGTGAGCGACATCACTTCCAGGGAAGAGGTGCGCGAGACGTCCCCGGCCGGTCGCCCGTCCCGCCGGGGCGTGGTCCGGTGCGCGCGAACGCCGGGCGTGGTGACATGGGAGCCTCCGATCGTCACTCCCTGGGGACGGTCGTGGGTTTCCGGACGGTTCGGTGAGGGATGTTCGACGAGGATTTCCGGGTGCACGAGATCGCCCGCCATTTCGGGGCCGACGACGGCCGCCCGCACGTGCGGGGGTACGGGTGACCCGTCCGGTACCCGGGGCGGAGGCGATCGATCCCGACGTCGACCTCCACGTGCCCGCGCAGCGGGCCGAGCCGCAGGGGCGGGTGCTGGCCGTGGTGGCGGCCGGCGGCGCGCTCGGGGCGGTGGCGCGGTACGCGTTGTCGCTGCTGTGGCCGGTCGTGCCGGGCGGGTTCCCCTGGGCCACCTTCTGGACGAACGTCGTCGGCTGCGCGCTGATCGGCGTGCTGATGGTGCTGGTGAGCGAGGGCGGGCGGACGGCGCACCCACTGGTGCGGCCGTTCCTCGGGACGGGCGTGCTCGGCGGCTTCACCACCTTCTCGACGTACGCCCTGGACTTCGCGCGGCTGCTGGACGAGGGCGCCGCCGGTACGGCGCTGGCGTACGCGGGCGGGACGGTCGTGGGGGCGCTCGGGGCGGTGTGGGCGGCGGCCCTGCTGACCCGGCGGGCCCTGGGGGAGCCCGCGGTCGGCGGCCGTGACGGCCGGGGCGGCCCGGGTGGACGGCGTGGCCGGGGCGGTCTGAGCGGGAGGTCCGGGTGAACTGGCTGCTGGTGGTGGCCGGGGCCGTGATGGGCGCCCCGCTGCGGTACCTGACGGACCGTGCGGTGCAGCTGCGGCACGACTCGGTGTTCCCGTGGGGCACGTTCGTGGTCAACGCGGGCGCCTGCCTGCTGATCGGCGTGCTGGCCGGGGCCTCGCTCGAGGCGGGTCCGTACGCGCTGCTCGGCTCCGGCCTGTGCGGGGCGCTGAGCACGTATTCGACCTTCTCGTACGAGACCCTGCGGCTGGCCGACCGCGGCTGGGGCTTCCTGGCCGCGGCGAACGTGGCGGGGTCGGCGCTGGTCGGGCTGGGCGCCGTGACGCTGGGGTGGCAGGTGGCGGAGCAGCTGGCGGGCCGGGCCTGAGCGCGTCCGACCGCGTACGACCCGCGTACGACCGCGCCGGCTGACCCGGACGCCCCCGACTGCCCGACCGCACCCGATCGCGCCCGACCGCACCTGACCGGGTCGTCCGGGTGTTCGAGGACAGGTTGTGTCCGCAGGGGCGTGTCCCCGGCGGGGCGAAGGGAGTTGGGCAGACCGGCCCGCTGTCCGCGGGCGCTCCGTCGCACTCGCCACCCCCCGGAGGTGCCACCCGTGCGCCAGTTCTCCACCTCCCTCCGACTGGCCGTCACCGCGATCGCGGTCGCGGCGGCGGCGGGCTGCATGAGCGTGAGCGACGATGCCGCGAAGCCCTCGCCGTCCTCGTCGGGCGACCGCCGGGGCGCGGCCGGCGAATCGGGCGGTTCCGGCGGCTCCGGGCGGGGGGCCGGGGGGCACGGTTCCGGGCACGGCAAGCGGACCGGCGCGGAGGGCAAGGACGTGAAGCCGGGCGAGGAGGGCAAGCCGGTCCCGGCCGGGGCCACGCCGAGCCCCGGTGCCTCGCCGGGCGCACCCGGCCGGCCGTCGCCCTCGGCGGGCCCGGCCGGCCCCGGCGGGGCGGCCGGCGGAGCGGGCCCGGGCGGCTCCTCGGGCGGCGGGGGCCAGGGCCCGCAGGACCCGCCGCCCGGGGCCGGTGACTCCGGAGGGTCGGGCGGAGGCGATCCCACCCCGCCCGTGCAGCCGCCGACGCCGGAGCCTCCTGTGACGGAGCCCACACCGACGCCGCCGGTGGACCCCGGGCCCAGCGCGGGGACGGACCCCCAGCCCCAGGCGGCGGGCTGACCGGGGCGGATGCGCCTCCGGGGAGGGGCGTCGTACGGGGCCGATGCGGCCCATCCGCCCTCCGGCCTGCAGATTTGCCATGGTGGGGGAGAGGTGCGTATGGTTATAGATCGTTTGATCCCATTGCCCGGCGCCGAACCCGAAGAGCGCCGCGTGGCGCGTACTCTCCCTTGCCGTGGCTGACCGCATTGAGGCGGTCGCATTTGCGATTCACGGAGTTTGGGCGCGTGCCGAGACTCCGGAAGGTTTTCGCATTCGCATGTCCATTTCCAGTTCTGACCGTGCCGTCATGCCCGAGAACGACTCGATCGAGGCCGTCGACACCACCGAGGCAGTCGAGGCCGTAGAGACCTCCGAGGCCCTCGTGGTCGACGAGACCATCGAGGCGTACGAGGCGGAGATCGCGGCCGACGCCGACGTCGAGGACACCGACGCCGACGCCGACGAGCCGGCCGAGCCGACCATCACCTTCGGGGACCTCGGTCTGCCGGAGGGCGTCGTCCGCAAGCTCGCTCAGAACGGTGTCACCACCCCGTTCCCGATCCAGGCCGCGACCATTCCGGACGCCCTGGCCGGCAAGGACATCCTGGGCCGCGGCCGCACCGGCTCCGGCAAGACCCTCTCCTTCGGCCTCCCGCTGCTGGCCACCCTGTCCGGCGGCCACACGGACAAGAAGAAGCCCCGCGGTGTCATCCTCACCCCGACCCGTGAGCTCGCCATGCAGGTGGCGGACGCCCTCCAGCCCTACGGCGACGTGCTCGGCCTGAAGATGAAGGTCGTCTGCGGCGGTACCTCCATGGGCAACCAGATCTACGCCCTGGAGCGCGGTGTCGACATCCTCGTCGCCACCCCCGGCCGACTGCGCGACATCATCAACCGCGGCGCCTGCTCCCTGGAGGCGGTCCAGGTCGCGGTCCTCGACGAGGCCGACCAGATGGCCGACCTGGGCTTCCTGCCCGAGGTCACCGAGCTGCTCGACCAGGTCCCGACCGGCGGCCAGCGCCTGCTGTTCTCGGCCACCCTCGAGAACGAGATCGACACCCTGGTCAAGCGCTACCTGGTGAACCCGATCACGCACGAGGTCGACCCGTCGGCCGGCGCGGTCACCACCATGACCCACCACGTGCTGGTCGTGAAGCCGAAGGACAAGGCTCCGGTCACCGCCGCCATCGCCGCCCGCAAGGGCCGCACCATCATCTTCGTCCGCACCCAGCTGGGCGCCGACCGCGTCGCCGAGCAGCTGCGCGACGCCGGCGTGAAGTCGGACGCGCTGCACGGCGGCATGACCCAGGGCGCCCGTACCCGCACCCTGGCCGACTTCAAGGACGGCTACGTCAACGTCCTGGTCGCCACCGACGTCGCCGCACGCGGCATCCACGTCGACGGCATCGACCTGGTGCTGAACGTGGACCCGGCCGGTGACCACAAGGACTACCTGCACCGCTCGGGCCGTACCGCCCGTGCCGGCCGCTCCGGCGTCGTGGTCTCCCTGGCCCTGCCGCACCAGCGCCGCCAGATCTTCCGTCTGATGGAGGACGCGGGCGTGGACGCCTCGCGCCACATCGTCGGCGGGGCGGGCGCGTTCGACCCGGAGGTCGCCGAGATCACCGGCGCCCGTTCGCTCACCGAGGTCCAGGCGGACTCCGCGAGCAACGCCGCCAAGCAGGCCGAGCGTGAGGTCGCCGAGCTGACCAAGCAGCTGGAGCGCCTCCAGAAGCGGGCCGGCGAGCTCCGCGACGAGGCCGAGCGCCTGGTCGCCCGCGCCGCCCGCGAGCGCGGCGAGGACCCGGAGGCCGCCGTGGCCGAGGCGGCGGAGGCCGCCGAGGCGGAGCTGGCCCAGGCCGTCGCCGCCGCTGCGGCCGAGGCCGAGCGCGCCGAGCGTGCCGAGCGCGCCGAGCGCCGCGACGAGCGGGGCAACTTCGAGCGCCGCGACCGCCGTGACGACCGTGGCGGTGACCGTGGTGGCTTCCGCCGCGATGACCGTGGCGACCGCGGTGGCGACCGTGGCGGGTTCCGCCGCGACGACCGTGGCGACCGCGGCGGTGACCGTGGTGGCTTCCGCCGTGACGACAACCGTGGCGACCGTGGCTTCGAGCGTCGTGACGACAACCGTGGCGGCTTCCGCCGTGACGACCGTCGTGACGACAACCGCGGTGGTGGCTTCAACCGTGACCGCCGTGACGACAACCGTGGCGACCGTGGCTTCGAGCGTCGTGACGACAACCGTGGCGGCTTCCGCCGTGACGACCGTCGTGACGACAACCGCG